>NZ_JACDFE010000198.1 GCF_013815995.1 Sporichthya sp. | reverse complement strand
GACGTGACCCGCCCGCCAGGGGACGGGCCAGCGGACGTCGAGCACGCGCGGCGGGCGCGGGCCGGCCAGCTCGTCGGCCAACTTCTCGACCCCGACCAGGCAGTCACCCGCGCCCACCGGCACCTCCTTCAGAACGTGGTTTGAGTCACAATCCCACCGCAACCTGGCGTACTACCTCATTTGGGGTGCCTCCGAAAGTGCGCGTCCAGTACTAAAAGCAAGCGGAATGGGCTCCAATTGCTCATGCACTCCCGAAGCGGCTGCACCCACCGCCGGCGCACGACCCTGCGCGTCGCCCTCGCGGCCTCGCTGACGGCGGCTTTCACGGCGGCGCTCGGCGCCCCCGCCGGCGCAACGCCCACGGTGGCGGGCGCGAGCGTGGTGGACATCCCGGTCACCTTCAAAGTCTTCAACCGCAACGCCACCGGCATCCCGTGCCAGCAGGAGCCGGATGGCGAGGTCTACACGATCCACGCCAACCTGGTCGCGCCCCAGGACCTGATCCGCGCCTCCAGCCCGGCCGTGACGATGTACCTGCACGGGCTGGGGTACTCGAGCTTCTTCTTCCACCTGACCGAGGTTCCGGAGTACGACTACGCCCGCGAGCAGGCCGAGCAGGGCCACGTGTCGTTGGTGGTCGACCGGCTGGGCAACCCGGCCCACGACGATCTCAAGGACGGCAACGCCACCTGCCTGCCCGCCCAGGCGGACATGGCCGACCAGATCGCCGACCACCTGCGGGCCGGCAGCTACGAGGCCGGCAAGCCGGTGCCGAAGTTCGGCCGGGTCATCCTGGCCGGGCACTCGGCCGGCGGCCTGATCGCCGAGCTGACCCAGTCGATCTTCCAGAGCGCCGAAGCGGTCGCGGTCATCGGTTACACGCACTACCCCTCACCGCTCACGCTGCAGACGTTCTTCGCCTCCGGGCAGGACTGCCTGACCGCACCGCAGCCTTCGCGCGGCGATTCCGGTGCACCCAACTACGCGGCGTTCGGACGGACCGACGAGGACTTCGCGGCGGGCCACTTCCACGACGTCGAACCGGCCGTCGCCGACATCGTCCTGCGCAAGCGCAACCGGGACGCCTGCGGCGACCTGCTCAGCGGCCTGCAGGGCCTGATCGGTACCTCGCTGCAGACCCCGGCCATTCTGGTTCCGACGCTGCTGATCGTCGGCAAGAACGACGCGCTGTTCCCGCCGGGTGGCCCGACGATCCAGACCCAGACCGCCTACCCGCAGGCATCCCGGCTCTCCGTGGTCGAGATGGAGAACACCGGGCACGCGATCACCTTCGGACGGACGCACGAGGAGTTCCGCTCGATCTTCGCGCAGTGGCTCGCGGAGAATCAGGCCTGACATTCCGTCAGATCAGTTACTGGCCCGCATGAGCGGCACCAGCAACTCGTCCTCGGACAGCGAGCCGTGCATGCCGATCATCTTCGCGAGGAACGACGGCTCGGACTTGCTGGCGACCACGCTGCCGGCTCCGGTGGCGATCGCGACCACGTCGCCGATCCGCTCGAGGACTCCTCCGTCGACCCGGCCGAACCAGCCGGCCTCGACCGCCTCCGTGCGCGAGAGCACGATCCAGCCGTCCTTGAGTCGGGCCCGCCAGGTGGCCAGCACGTCGGCCGCGGCACCCGGGACGGCGTGCACGTAGCGGGCCCGCGGCTCGCCCGCGATCAGCTCGACGCCGTCGCGCAGCTCCGGCTCGGCGTCGACATCGATTCGCTCGTCGTCGACCAGGTCGACCATCCCGTGGTCCGCGGTGATCAGCAGAGCCGAGCCGGGCGGTAGCGCGGTGCCGATCTGCTCGGCGAGGCGGTCCACATGCGCGAGCTGATGGCGCCAGGCTGCCGATCCGACGCCCTTGCGGTGCCCGGTCGCGTCGAGGTCGCCGTAGTAGGTGTAGGCGAGCACCCGGTCGCGAGCGGGCCGGTCGGCCAGGGCGTCCAAGGTGGCCGCGGCCAGTTCGCCGGCCGACTCCGCCGGGTCCAGCGTGACGCCGCGGAACGCCGCCCCGTTCAGGCCGCTGCCGCGGAACCGGCCCGGGCCGAAGGAGCGGACCTCGATGCCGGCGGCCGCGGCCCGTTCGAACGCGGTCGGGTGCGGCTGCCAGGTGTTCGGGTCGACCTTGGCCGCGTCCCAGTGCAGGGCGTTGAGGATCGATCCGTCCGGTCCGCGCATGCTCAGCCCGAGCACCCCGTGCGCGCCGGGCGGCAGCCCGGTGCCGAGCGAGGTCAGGGAGGTCGCGGTGGTGGACGGGAAGCCGACCGCGAGGGTGTTCGCGGCCGGGAGCAGGGAGGCCAGGTAGGGCGCCTGGGCGGTGTGGGCGCGGAGCAGGTTCAGCCCGAGTCCGTCGACCAGCAGCACCGCGACGCGCGAGGGCAGATCCAGAGCCAGCGGCCCGGACTCCCCCGGCACCCCGAGCTCCCCCAGGACCGAGGGGAGCAGGTCCGGGAGCCCCGCCGTGCCGTACGCGAGCTTCCCGGCGGTGAAACTCACCCGGTGCCCACGGCCGCGGACAGCGCGGTCGCGAATGCGAGCATCTCGGCAACGGTCTCCCGGCCGTCGCCGGCCTCGGAGACCCGCACCGAGAGGTCGTCGGCGCTGACCGTGCCGGTGTAGCCGTGGTCGGCCTCGCAGTTCGGGTCACCGCACGCGGCGGGTTCCAGGTCGAGGCGGCTGACCGCGCCCCAGCCGACGGTGAGCACGAGCTCGGTGGGCGGGGCGCCGACCGCATACCGGGCCGGGTCGGCCACCGTGCGGCTGAGCACCACCGTCGAGACCCGGCTCAGCGCGACGCTCTCGGTGGAGGTGGTGGCGTACGCGACCGGGTTGTCCTCGTCGGCGCTGTGCTCGTCGGTGTGCCCGACGATCAGCCGGGTCGGGGTGAGGGTGAGCACGGTGACATGGCGGCGGACCGCCTCGGAGTCCAGCGTCGTCTCCTGGTGCACGAACCAGGACCGGATCGACTCGGTGCCCACCGCGAACTCGATCCCCTCTGCCACAAGCTCGGGGTAGTAGCCACTGCGCTGAATCGCTGCGCGCAGCGTGTCTGAGATACCGGTGTCCGCCATGCCGGTCATCCTCGCACCGGCGACCACGCCTCCTTGCGCAGACTCCAACAGACGTGCCGCTCGTCCTCGCGTCCGGGCGGGCCGGGCACCAGGTCGGGCAGGCGGGTGTACCCCAGCTGGGCGGGGATCCCGCCGCTGGCCTCGTTGAGCGGGTCGTGGCAGATGGTGATCTCCTCGACGCCGGGCAGCGCGAACCCGGCCTGGGTGAGCGCGGCCGAGGCGCGCCGGGCGAGGCCCCGCCGGACCGCGTCGGACCGGACCCAGTAGCCGATTTCCAGCGTCCCGGGCCCGCGCCGGGACATCAGGCCGGCGCTGCCGAGCACCCGATCGGGACCGACCGTGGGGTCGGACACCCGGTAGTTGAACGCGGTCCGATCCGCCCAGGAGCGCGCCGAGTCCCCGAGGAACCACTCAGCGCCGGCCCGCTCGTACCCGTGCGACCACGGCATGAACCCTCCGAGGTGCTCCCGGGAGACGTCGACGGCCGCGTACTGGTCGTCCAGATCGTCCGGACGCCAGCGGTCCAGGCGGACCGGGCCCCACTCCAGGGCCTCCGGTGGGGCCTCACCGGGCGCCCAGATCTCGGTCGTCATACCGCAGCCTGACCGGCCGCACCCGATGGCGGCAACGCCATTTCGCGCCCCCCACTTGCGTTGGGGTGCCTTTGACCGTGCCGCGGGGAAGGAAGAATCTGCCCGCACCAGCTTGCACAGCTTGTAGTCCCAGGGAGCCCAGATGAGCACCAACCCCGCCGCGACCGCCGCCTTCCGCGCCGCCCGCGACCACTTGCTGTCGATCCGGACCGACTACCCCGCCGCCCGTGACACCTTCGCGTGGCCCGAGCTGGACCGGTTCAACTGGGCGCTGGACTGGTTCGACGTCGTCGCCGCCGAGACCCCGGACGCCAAGGCGCTGTGGATCGTCGAGGAGGACGGCGCGGAGGCGATCTTGTCCTTCGGTGCGCTGGCCGAGCGCTCGAACCGGCTCGCGAACTGGCTGCGCGAGGCCGGCGTCGGGCGCGGCGACAAGGTGATCGTGATGCTCGGCAACCAGGTCGAGCTGTGGGAGACGGCGCTGGCCGCGATCAAGCTCGGCGCGGTGATGATTCCCTCGACCACGCTGCTCGGCACCCCGGACCTGGTCGACCGCGTCAACCGGGGCGAGGCGAAGCACGTCATCACCAACGGCCGGGACGCGGCCAAGTTCGACGAGGTGCCCGGTTCCTACAGCAAGGTCGCCGTCGGTGGGGCGGCCGGCTGGAAGACGTTCCCGGACACCACGTCGGGGTCCGCGGAGTTCACCCCGGACGGCGAGACGCTGGCCACCGATCCGATGCTGCTCTACTTCACCTCCGGCACGACCGCGAAGCCGAAGCTGGTCGAGCACACCCACGTCTCCTACCCCGTCGGCTGCCTGTCGACGATGTACTGGATCGGCGTGCAGCCCGGCGACGTGCACCTGAACATCTCCTCGCCCGGCTGGGCCAAGCACGCGTGGAGCAACCTGTTCACACCGTGGACCGCGCAGGCCTGCGTGATGCTCTACAACTACGCGCGCTTCGACGCCCCCGCGCTGCTGTCGGTGATGAAGCGCGCCGAGGTGAACACCTTCTGCGCGCCGCCGACGGTGTGGCGGATGCTGATCCAGGGCGACCTCGCCGCGTGGAAGCTGCCGGTGCGCGAGTGCGTCGGCGCCGGCGAGCCGCTCAACCCCGAGGTCATCGAGCAGGTCGAGAAGGCCTGGAACATCACCGTGCGGGACGGCTTCGGGCAGACCGAGACCACCGCGCTGGTCGGCAACCCGCCCGGGCAGCCGATCAAACCCGGCTCGATGGGCCGCGCCCTGCCCGGCTACACGATCGCGATGGTCGACCCGCTGACCGGCGAGCCCGGCGACGACGGCGAGATCTGCATCGATCTGTCCAAGCCGCACCTGGGCCTGATGGTCGGCTACAAGGGCGATCCCGACCGCAACGCCGACGTCACCCGCGGTGGGTACTACCACACCGGCGACGTCGGGACCCGGGACGACGAGGGCTACATCACCTACGTCGGGCGCGCTGATGACGTGTTCAAGGCCTCGGACTACCGCATCTCGCCGTTCGAACTGGAGTCGGTGCTGATCGAGCACGAGGCCGTTGCCGAAGCCGCCGTCGTCCCGTCCCCGGACCCGCTACGTCTCGCCGTCCCGAAGGCCTTCGTCGTCCTGGCCGCCGGTCACGAGCCGTCCCGCGAGACCGCGCTGTCGATCCTCAAGCACTGCCGCGCCGAGCTCGCCCCGTACAAGCGGATCCGTCGCCTGGAGTTCGCCGAGCTGCCCAAGACGATCTCGGGCAAGATCCGCCGCGTCGAGCTGCGCAAGGCCGAGGACGATCGCCACGCCCCGAAGATGTCCGGTACCGGCGACTACGCCCCCCGCACCGACGCCGAGTTCTGGGAAGAGGACCTGCCCGAGCTCCGCGAGTAGCCCGCACTCAGCGGCGTCACCACTCGCTCATGCATGAGCGAGTGGTCGATTTCGGCACCGAATTGGGCCTCAAATCGACCACTGGGTAATGGAAGACCCGCTGCTGTGGCTGGTGTGGTTACCGGCCGTGCGGCGCGAACCAGTCCCAGGCGGCGGAGGGTCCGCCGGTGTCCGGGAGGACCTCCGGCATGTCCGACCGCACGTCCGACGGCACGTCCGACCGCACGTCCGACGGCAGCGCCGGCTCGTCGGCCGGCTGGACCGCCGGGAACTCCCCGCCGCCGCCGTCGAAAGCCAGCGCACTCGCTCCACCGGCCATGGCCAGCACCCCGAGCACCATCGAGCTGATGGCGAATTGCTTGATGACGCCCATGCTGCGTGTCCTCCCCCTCAATCGCCCACAACCGGGCGATCCCCCACACACTCGGACGGCTCCGGACGTCCTTTGGTTCCCTCGAGGCCCGCCTGCACCAAACCTGAGCCGGCTTCGCCACTGAGTTCCGCCCGGGCGCGCCGGGTGCGGAATCGTCGGCGGGGACTGGGAAAATGGGCCCATGGTCAAGACTCCGCCCCCGCCCGCCCAGCCCGACGAACGCATCATCGAGACCGACGTCTCGGAGGAGATGCGCGGGTCGTTCCTGGAGTACGCGTACTCCGTCATCTACTCCCGCGCGCTGCCGGACGCCCGGGACGGGCTCAAGCCGGTGCACCGCCGGATCCTGTACCAAATGGCGGACATGGGCCTGCGGCCCGAGAACGGGCACGTCAAGAGCGCCCGGGTCGTCGGCGAGGTGATGGGCAAGCTGCACCCGCACGGTGACGGCGCCATCTACGACGCCCTGGTACGGATGGCGCAGCCGCTGGCCATGCGGCTGCCCCTGATCGACGGGCACGGCAACTTCGGCTCCTACGCCGACGCCCCGGCCGCGATGCGGTACACCGAGTGCCGTCTGGATGCCGCCGCGATGGCGATGGTCGAGGCGATCAACGAGGACACCGTCGACCTGATCCCCAGCTATGACGGCTCCGAGGTCGAGCCGGTGGTGCTCCCGGCGGCCTTCCCCAACCTGCTCGTCAACGGCGCGGCCGGCATCGCGGTCGGCATGGCGACCAACATGGCGCCGCACAACCTCGGCGAGGTGATCGCGGCGGCGCGGCACCTGATCAAGAACCCCGAGGCCGACCTCGACGACCTGATGCGTTTCGTCCCCGGCCCGGACCTGCCCACCGGCGGCAAGATCATCGGCCTGGACGGCATCCGTGAGGCCTACGAGACCGGACGCGGAACCTTCCGCACCCGCGCCACCACGCACGTGGAGAATCTGACGCCCCGTAAGAAGGCGATCGTCGTCGACGAGCTGCCCTTCGGCGTCGACCCCGAGCGCGTGGTCGCGAAGATCTCCGAGCTGGTCCGCGGTAAGCGGCTGGCCGGCATCGCCGACGTCGCCGACCACACCGACAAGGACAACCCGCTACGCCTGGTCATCGAGATCAAGAGCGGCTTCGTCCCCGAGGCGGTGCTCGAGCAGCTCTACAAGCTCACCCCGATGGAGGACTCCTTCGGCATCAACAACGTCGCCCTGGTCGACGGACAGCCGCTCACCCTCGGCCTGAAGGAACTGCTGCAGGTCTACCTCGACCACCGCTTCACCGTGGTGCGTCGCCGCAGTGCCTACCGGCGCGGCAAGGCCGCGGACCGCCTGCACCTGGTCGACGGCCTGCTGGTCGCGCTGCTCAACATCGACGAAGTCATCCAGGTCATCCGCACCAGCGACGACGCGGCGACCGCGAAGACCCGCCTGATGGAAATCTTCGAACTCACCGACATCCAGGCCACCTACATCCTGGACACCCCGCTGCGCCGGCTCACCCGGCTGGACAAACTCGAACTCGAGCGCGAGGCCGAGACGCTGCGCGCCACCATCGCCGAACTCGACGCGCTGCTGAACTCCGATGATCTGCTGCGTGCCCTGGTCTCCGACGAGCTCGGCGCGATGAGCAAGAAGTTCGCCACCCCGCGCCGGACGGTGCTGCTGGAGTCGGCGGGCATGCCGGCCACCGCGGTTGCGCTCGAAGTCACCGACGACCCGTGCTGGGTGCTGCTCTCCGCGACGGGGCTGCTGGCCCGCACCCCCGCCGACACCGAACTCCCGGCCCACGGGCCACGGGCCAAGCACGACGTCATCGTCTCGGCAGTGAAGTCCTCCGCGCGCGGCCACATCGGCGCTCTGACCAGCGCCGGCCGAATGATCCGGTTGCCGGTCATCGACATGCCGGCCGTGCCGATCACGGCGGCTCCCCCGGCGCTGTCCGGCGGCGGCGCGCTGACCGAGTTCGTCCGACTGGAGAAGGGCGAGACGATCGTCGCCCTCGCGAGCCTGGAGCCCGACGGCCCGATCCTGGCGATCGGCACCGCGCAGGGCGTGGTGAAGCGGCTCAAGCACGACGTGCCGTCGAACAAGGACGACTGGGAGGTCATCGCCCTCAAGGACGGCGACCGCGTCGTCGGGGCCGGGTCGGTGACCGGACCGGAGGACGATCTGGTGTTCGTCACCACCGACGCGCAGATGCTGCGCTTCCCGGCCGACAGGGTCAGCGCCCAGGGTCGGACCTCGTCCGGCATGGCGGGCATCACCCTGACGAAGGGCGCGAGGGCGCTGTGGTTCGGCGTGGTCGACCCGAATCGGGACGGCCTGCTCGTGACGATCGCCGACAACTCCGGGGCGCTGGACGTCGGTGGCGGATCGGTGAAGGTCACCCCCTATCAGGAGTACCCCACCAAGGGCCGCGGCACCGGCGGCGTGCGCTGCCAGCGCTTCGTCC
>NZ_JACDFE010000018.1:18884-31361 GCF_013815995.1 Sporichthya sp. | reverse complement strand
CGCCGAGGACGACCTCGACAGTGGCCGCTGGGAGTGGGACACCGCCACCGGGCACTGGGTCCGGGTCTCCGACTCATGAACTGGGCCTGGGAGAACCGCAGCTACCTAGGAGACCTGCTCGGAGACCACGCGGTGCTGGCCTTCATCCCGCTCGCCATCGGCGTGCTGCTCGCGCTGCCGCTCGGAGTCCTGGTGGCTCGCTCACCGGGGTCCCGGTTCACCGTTCTCGGCCTGTGTGCGTTCCTGCAGGCGATCCCGGCGCTCACGTTCTTCGTCGTCTTCCCGGCGTTGCTCGACACCAAGCTCGACGACCGGATCAATGTGGTCGTCGGGCTGACCCTGCTCGTGCTGGCGCTGATGACGCGGACCATCGGTGAGGCCGTGATGGCGGTGCCCGGCCCGGTCCGGCTGTCCGCGGACTCGATGGGCATGACCGGATTCGCACGCACGACGCGGGTGGACCTGCCGGTCGCGCTGCCGGCCATCATCGGCGGCCTGCGCACCGCGGCAGTCACCTGCATCACGCTCGCGACCGCCTCCGCCGTGGTCGGCGTCCGGGGCCTGGGCACGCTCTTCACCGAGGGCTACGAGACCGGCTTCGAGACCGAGGTCCTGGTCGGCGTCGCCCTGGTCGGGTTGGTCGCCCTCGGCGCCGACGTACTGCTGGTCCGCGGCGCGAAGCTGTTCGCCCCGTGGTCGAGGCTGGTGCCGATCCGATGAACCTGATGTGGGACTACCTCACCAACGGCGACAACTGGAGCGGCGATGGCGGGATCGCCGACCGGGCCGCCGAACATGTCGCGCTCTGCCTCGGTGCGCTGCTCATCGCGGGGCTGATCGCGCTGCCCGTCGGCACCATGGTCGGCCACGGCCGGCGCGGTGACGACCTACCGATCGCGCTCGGCACCCTCGGCCGCCTGATGGCACCGCTCGGGGTTTTCTGCTACTTCGCGCTGAAGATCGACGCCGGCAGCGACGCCGTCCTGTTCGCACTCGTGCTGCTCGCGATCCCGCCGATGATGACCGCTGCCTACACCGGGGTACGCCTGGTCGACGTCGCCGCGGTCGACTCCGCGAGGGCGGCCGGGATGTTGCCCAGTCAGATCCTGCGTGGGGTCGAAATTCCGATAGCGCTGCCCGACCTGGTGGGCGGGATCCGCAAGGCCTCCCGGCAGGTGGTCGCGATGGCCGCGGTCGGCGCCTTCGTCGGCGCCGGCGGGCTGGGCCGGCTGATCATCGACGGGCAGTCGGACGAGTTCCGCGACTACGGGATGGTGGCCACCGGCGGCGTGCTGATCGCGCTGCTCGCGGTGATCCTGGACGGGCTGATCGTGATGGTCGGGCACCGTTTCACCTCGCCCGGTCTGGCCCGCCGCCCGGTGTCCCGGCCGGCGCGTCCCGAGCCGGCGCCGGCCGCCACCTACCCGACCATGCCGGGTCCGCCGCCCCCGCCGCTGAACAACTGACCCAGCGGATCGTCGCGTGGAGCCAAGCTTCGACGGGATGTGGGCCGAGCTCGCGGGCGTCGGCCGGGACGCCGGCACCGGCGGTTACCGCCGGTTCGCCTGGTCCACCGCGGAACTGACCTGCCGGGAATGGTTCGCCGGGCAGGCCGCAGCGCGGGGGATGGGTCTCGAGCGCGACCGCAACGGCAATCTGTGGGCCTGGCTCGGCGACGGCCTGCCGGGGACCGCGGTCGTCACCGGGTCGCACCTGGACTCCGTGCCCGACGGTGGCGCCTTCGAAGGCCCGCTCGGAATCGTGTCCGGCTTCGCCGCCCTCGACCTGATGCTCGCGCGCGGCTGGGAACCGCGCCGGCCTTTCGCCATCGCCGCCTTCAGCGAAGAGGAGGGGGCCCGCTTCGGGGTCCCGTGCGCGGGGTCGCGACTGGCGACGGGCGAGCTCGATCCCGACCGCGCCCGCGGGCTGCGCGATCAGGACGGCATGACGCTCGCCGAGGCGATGCGCGCCCAAGGCGCCGATCCCGACACGCTCGGATCGGACCCGGAGCGGCTGGGCCGGATCAGCGCCTACGTCGAACTGCACGTCGAGCAGGGCCGGCACCTGGGCGGGACGCCGTTCGCGGTCGCGGTCGGCGACCGGATCTGGCCGCACGGCCGGTGGCGGCTGACCTTCGACGGCGCCGCCGACCATGCCGGAACCACTGGTCTGACGGAGCGTAAGGATCCGATGCTCGCGTTCGCCTCCACGGTGCTGCACGTGCGCCAGGCCGCGGCTGCGCTGGGCGCTCGCGCCACGGTGGGCAAGGTGGTGGTCGCGCCGAACGGAACCAACGCGATCCCGTCCCGGGTCAGCGCCTGGCTCGATGCCCGGGCCGCCGACGAGGCCGCGGTGCGCGCGCTCGTCGCCGACGTCCTCGATCATGCGCGGAACCGCGCCGTCCAGGACGGCGTCGAGGTGGCCTTCGCGGAGGAGTCCTTCTCGCCCGACGTCGTCTTCGCCCCCGGCCTGGCGATCCGGCTGGCCGGTCTGCTCGGCGGTGTCCCGGTGTTGCCCACCGGCGCCGGCCACGACGCCGGCATCTTCGCGGCCGCCGGCGTCCCGAGCGCGATGCTCTTCGTCCGCAACCCGACCGGGGTCTCGCACTCCCCGGCTGAGCACGCGGAGACGGCCGACTGCCACGCCGGGGTCGAGGCCCTGGCCGCGGTTCTCACCAACCTCGACCGTTCGCCGTGACGTACTGGTGCGAGCACGCGGTGCTGCCCGGCGGTGTGGTGGCCGGGGTGCTGGTGGAGGTCGACGGCGAGCGCTTCGGTTCCGTGACCGCAGCGGCCCCGCCGCCGGACGCGACGGTGTTGCGTGGGCTTACTGTGCCCGGCCTGGCCAACGCCCACTCGCACGCCTTCCACCGCGCGCTGCGCGGACGCACCCACGAGGGCGGCGGGGACTTCTGGTCCTGGCGGGAGGCGATGTACGCCGTCGCCGAAGCGCTGGACCCGGACACCTACCTCGCGCTGGCCCGGGCGACCTTCGCCGAGATGGCGTTGGCCGGCATCACCTGCGTGGGGGAGTTCCACTACCTGCACCACGGCCGTGGCGGCACGCCCTACGCCGACCCGAACGCGATGGGCCACGCGGTCGCGCAGGCCGCGCGCGAGGCCGGGATCCGGATCACCGTGCTCGACACCTGCTACCTGGCCGGCGGCTTCGGCCCCTCCGGAGGGCAGTGTGATCTGACGCAGCCCCAGCTGCGGTTCTCCGACGGCGATGTCGGCGGCTGGCTGGGCCGGGTCTCCCGCTTCGATCCGGGCGCGGGGGCGAAGCTCGGCGCCGCGGTGCACTCGGTGCGGGCCGTCCCGGCCCGGGACATCGAGATGGTCGCGGAGTGGGCCGCCCGCGGTGCGGTGCTGCACGCGCACGTCTCCGAGCAGGCGGCGGAGAATGCGGCCTGCCTGGCCGCGCACGGGCGCACCCCGACGGCGTTGCTCTATCAGTCCGGCGCTTTGGCCAGCAACTTCACCGCGGTGCACGGCACCCACCTGACGGCCGCCGACATCGACCTGTACGGGCTGAATCGCGCGACAGTCTGCTTCTGCCCCACCACCGAACGGGACCTCGCCGACGGCATCGGCCCGGCCTCGGCGCTGCGGGCGGCCGGGGCGTCGCTCTCGCTCGGCAGCGACAGCCATGCAGTGATCGACCTGTTCGAGGAGGCCCGCGGGGTCGAACTCGACGAGCGCCTGATCACCGGCCGCCGCGGTGGGCACTCCGCCGCCGATCTGCTCGCCGCCGCCACCGAGGCCGGCCACGCCTGCCTCGGTTGGCGCGGCGTCGGGCGCATCGAAGCCGGCGCGTACGCCGACCTGGTCACGATCTCCCTCGACACCCCCCGCACCGCCGGTTGCCCGCCGACGGCCGCCACCGCAGTGTTCGCCGCGACCGCCGCCGACGTGCGGCACGTCGTCGCGTCCGGGCGGGTCGTCGTCGCCGACGGGGTGCACCAGCTCGTCCCCGACGTCCCCGCCGCGCTCAGCGCAGCCATCGGAGCGGTGATCCACCAGTGACCCCCGAAAGCGCAGTACAAGACGTCACCCGCACCCCCGAGAGTGCAGAACAGCACCTGAGTCGCGCGACGTTGCGTGCCGTACTGCACTTTCGGGGGCGGGGGGTCCGGCGATGACGTCGCTGTTGGTGGCGGACATCGCGGTGCTCGTCACCAACGACCCGGCGGCCGGGCCGGGGCTGCTCGGGGAGATCCGTGGCGCGGCGCTGGTGGTGGAGCACGGCAGGGTCGCGTGGGCCGGGCCCGCGATCGCGGCGCCGGCGTGCGATGTCCGGGTCAGCGCCAGCGGCGGCGCGGTGCTGCCCGGCTTCGTCGACTCGCACACCCACCTGGTGTTCGCCGGTGACCGGCTCGCCGACTTCACCGGGCGGATGTCCGGCCGGCCGTACTCCCCGGACGGGATCTCCTCCACCGTCGCCGCCACCCGCGCCGCTCCCGACGAGGTGCTCACCGCCAACGTCGCCCGGCTGCTGGGGGAGCTGCGCGCCGGCGGGGCCACCACGGTGGAGGTGAAGTCCGGCTACGGGCTCACCGTCGCCGACGAGGCCCGGGCGTTGGCGATCGCCCGTCAGTTCACCGACGAGACCACCTTCCTCGGCGCGCACGTGGTGCCGGCCGAGTACGCCGCCGACCGCGGCGCCTACGTCGACCTGGTCACCGGCCCGATGCTCGCGGCGGCGGCGCCACACGCGAAGTGGATCGACGTGTTCTGTGACCGCGGCGCCTTCGACGAGAGCGAGGCCCGCGCGGTCTGCCGCGCCGGCATGGCCGCCGGTCTGGGGCCACGTCTGCACGGCAACCAACTCGGGCCCGGCCCCGGAGTGCGGCTCGCCGTCGAACTGGGTGCCGCGTCGGTGGACCACTGCACCCACCTCGCCGACGCCGACATCGAAGCCCTGGCCGGGTCGGCCACCGTGGCCACGCTGCTGCCCGGGGCGGAGTTCAGTACGCGCTCGCCGTACCCCGACGCGCGCCGGTTGCTCGACGCCGGCGTCGCTGTCGCGCTGGCCACCGACTGCAACCCGGGCACCTCGTACACAACCTCGATTCCGCTGTGCATCGCGCTCGCCGTGCGGGAGATGGGGATGAGCCCGGCCGAGGCGGTGCACGCCGCCACCGCCGGTGGGGCGCGGGCGTTGCGCCGTGACGACATCGGGGTGCTGCGCCCAGGTTCGCGCGCGGACTTCGTGGTGCTGGCGGCCCCGGATCCGGGTTACCTGGCCTACCGGCCGGGGGTGCCGCTGGTCGCGGGCGTGTGGAAAGACGGTCGCCCCATCTGAGGCAGCGTCATGGCGAAGCGCGTCAGACGCGCGCCGGCGCCCGGCGCGGGGCGACGTTGCCGACGGCCCAGCGCGTGAGCGGGATCAGCAGCGGGGCCGCGCCGACCAGCATGCCCAGCGCGAGCAGCAACGCGACCACCCGGGTCCGGAATGCGGGGCGGCCGTTGGAGGCGCGCAGCGTGCGCAACATGACCGCAGGGTACCTGCCGTGGCGGCGTTGCCAAGGGCGTTCGTTCGCGGAGCCAGGGCAGTTCACCGGGGTTCGTCATGGGTATTCACGGACGGGGCAATGCCCCTGGATATCCAAGTTGCGTGTGGAAGGATCCCCAAGTTCGGGGGAATTCTGCACTCTGTCCCGGGGAGAGGCATGCGCGCTGGTCCGGTGATGGCCCTCGCGGCCGTTGTCGCCGCCGCGGGCATCGGCGTGCACGCCGCCCAGGCCGACCCCGCCGTCCCGACCCCGGCCACCGCGAGCCCGTCCGCCGCTTCGTGGGCGACTCAGGCGCTCCTGCAGGACCTCACCGACGCGCCGCTGCGCATCACCCGGGACGCCTATGGCCTGGCCCACCTGCTGGGCACTTCTACCGGCCACCCGTTGCCGCTGCCGGCCGGCGTCTCCCCGCTCACCGACGTCGAGACCCAGGCTCGCGCGCACCTGAGCCGCGCCGCTGCACTGTTCGGCCTGTCCGACCCGGCCCGCGAGCTGCGACTGGAGGCCGAGCCCGTCGGGTTGGGCAATTCCCTCGCCACCGACAAGCTGGCCCGCTTTCAGCAACTGCGTGACGGCGTGCCGGTGCTCGGCGGCGAACTCGTCGTCGTCCTCGACGCCCTGGGCGCGCTGAAGTCGGTCACCGGGGAGCTGTCCCCGGCCGGGACCTACCCGCGGCCGAGCGTCAGTGCCGAGCAGGCCCGCGCCACCGCGCTGGCGGCCGTCATCCGCGACCACCCGGACGCGCACGCCCCGGCGATCCGGGCCGCGCAGCCCGAGCTGTGGCACCTCGACCCCGCTCTGATCGGCGTCCCGGCGACCCGGCACATGGCGACCGGCCCGGTCTGGCGAACCGAGGTCAGCAACGCGGGCGAGGTCCGCGACATGGTGCTGGTCGACGCCCGCACCGGCGCCATCCCGCTCAAGTTGAACCTGATCGCCCATGCCGACCGGGTGGTCTGTGACCGCAAGAACCAGGCGGACAAGACCGACCTCGGGCAGGACTGCAAGCCGGCCTACGCCCGCGCCGAGGGCCAGGGTCCCGCGGGCTCACCGGCCGACGTCGACCAGGCCTTCGACTTCGCCGGCGAGACCCTGAACTTCTACGCCTCGACCGTCGGGGTCGACCTGACCCAACTGCTCGGCGTCGACACCGGAAGCGGCGACGGCAAGCGGCTGCGCTCGACGGTGCGCTTCTGCCCCGGCAACACGCTGTGCTCCGCCGCGCAGGGCAACCTGTTCGACAACGCGTTCTGGAACGGCCGCGGCATGTACTACGGCCAGGGCTGGACGCAGGCCAACGACATCGTCGCCCACGAGATCACCCACGGCGTCACCGAGAAGACCGCGCGGCTGCTGTACCTCTACCAGTCCGGCGCGATCAACGAGTCGATCTCGGACGTGTTCGGTGAGCTGGTGGACCTGGCCAACGGCAGCGAGGACGCCTCGAACCCGTGGGTGATCGGCGAGGACGCCCCGCTGGACCAGGTGCCGGTGCGCAACATGGCGAACCCGCAGAACACCCTGCTCCCTCCGCTGGGCCAGCCGGACCGGATGACCGCGCCGAACTACGACGCCGACCTGTTTTTCGCCGACAACGGCGGCGTGCACAACAACAGCGGCGTCAACAACAAGGCCGCCTACCTGATCGCCACCGGCGGTGACTTCAACGGCCAGAGCATCAGCGGCATCGGCACCACGGCGACCGCGGTCCTGTACTACCGGGTGCTGCGGATGCTCAGTTCCGGCGCGGACTACGCCGACCTCGGCGACGTCCTGCGTCAGGGCTGCGCGAACCTGGTCGGGCAGTCCGGCTTCACCGCCGACACCTGCGCCCAGGTCGACAAGGCCGTCGCCGCGACCCAGATGAACGCCCAGCCACCCGGCAAGGCGGGCGCTCCGGAGGCTTCGGTCTGCCCGTCCGGAACCACCAGGGTCAATCTGCTGACCGACGGCTTCGAGAAGTTCAACAAGAAGACCTGGGGCCTCGGCGACCAGTGGACCGTCATCGGCGACTACGCCAAGACCGGGACCTACAGCATCTACGGGGTCGAGCCGGACCGAGCCCTCTCCAGCCCGGCGACCCTGAAAAGCAAGATCACCGTCCCGCGTGGGGTGGGCACCTTCCTGCGCTTCGCCCACCAGTACCGCCTCGACCACGGTCTGCTGGAGACCGGCGTGGTCGACCGGTACTACGACGGCGCGGTGCTGGAGTACCGGATCGGCACCGGCCCGTGGACGAACGCCTCGGACAAGAAATGGGAGAACGGCCCCAGCCGCAACATCCAGCCCGACCCCGGTGGCAAGTACAAGGCGTTCGGCGGGGACAGCAAGGGCTACGGGTCCAGCAAGCTCGACTTGGGCTTCCTGGCCGGCAAGAAGGCGGAGTTCCGCTGGCGGATCGTCGGTGACCGGGCGGTGGCCTTCGACGGCTGGACCGTCGACGACGTCGCCTTCTACGCCTGCGGCAGGGGCAAGCCCAGTGACGCGCGCGGGGTGAAGGTCAGCGGCAAGGGCTCCTCGGCCACCGTCAAGTGGTCCCGGCCGGTGTACATCCCGGCCGGCGGCCTGACCGGCTACTCCGTCACCGCCAAGGGCGCCGGCGGCAAGGTGACCAAGAAGGTCAGCGCCAAGGGCAAGTCGGTGAAGTTCACCGGGCTCAAGTCCGGCGCCTACACCTTCACCGTCACCCCGAAGGCCAAGGGCGGCAACGGCCCGGGTGCTTCCGTGAAGCGGAAGTGACGCCCCCGACCGCGGAATAGCCAGGTCAGTCGCAAGGTTGAGCGGAACAGACTCAAGTAATTTGACGGTGGAACCACCACCTCCCTAACCTTGAGTCCCATCAGCTCAATGTCTTGTGGAGGAATCACCATGGCTCGTGCGGTCGGCATCGACCTCGGTACGACGAACTCGGTCGTCGCGGTTCTGGAGGGTGGGGAGCCCACCGTCATCGCCAACGCGGAAGGCGCGCGCACGACCCCGTCGGTCGTCGCGTTCGCGCGCAACGGCGAGGTGCTCGTCGGTGAAGTCGCCAAGCGCCAGGCCGTCACCAACATCGACCGGACCATCCGCTCCGTGAAGCGCGAGATGGGTACCGACTGGAAGCAGGAGATCGACGGCAAGGACTTCACGCCGCAGCAGATCTCCGCCTTCGTCCTGCAGAAGCTCAAGCGCGACGCCGAGGCCTACCTCGGTGAGAAGGTCACCGACGCCGTCATCACCGTGCCGGCCTACTTCTCCGACGCCGAGCGGCAGGCCACCAAGGAGGCGGGCGAGATCGCCGGCCTCACCGTCCTGCGGATCATCAACGAGCCGACCTCGGCCGCGCTGGCCTACCGGCTCGACAAGGACGAGTCCGAGCACATGATCCTGGTGTTCGACCTCGGCGGCGGCACCTTCGACGTCTCGCTCCTGGAGATCGACGAGGGCCTGGTCGAGGTCAAGGCCACCAGTGGTGACAACCGCCTCGGCGGCGACGACTGGGACCAGCGGATCATCGACCACCTGGTGCAGAAGTTCCGCGCCGCGAACGGCCTCGACCTGACCAAGGACAAGATGGCGATGCAGCGCGTCCGCGAGGCCGCGGAGAAGGCGAAGATCGAGCTCTCCTCGACGCAGCAGACCTCGATCAACCTGCCGTACATCACCCAGGACGCGGAGAAGAACGCGCTCTTCCTGGACGAGACCCTCACCCGCGCCGAGTTCCAGAAGCTCACCACGGACCTGCTCGACCGCTGCCGCAACCCGTTCAAGAAGGTCATCGCCGACGCCGGCATCAAGGTCGCCGACATCGACCACGTCGTGCTCGTCGGTGGCTCGACCCGGATGCCTGCGGTCACCGAGCTGGTCAAGGAGCTCACCGGCGGCAAGGACCCGCACAAGGGCGTCAACCCGGACGAGGTCGTCGCGATCGGTGCGGCCCTGCAGGCCGGCGTCCTCAAGGGCGAGGTCAAGGACGTCCTGCTGCTCGACGTCACACCGCTCGGCCTCGGCATCGAAACCAAGGGCGGGATCCTGGACAAGCTCATCGAGCGCAACACCACGATCCCGACCAAGCGGTCGCGGACCTACACCACGGCCGAGGACAACCAGCCCTCCGTGCTCATCCAGGTCTACCAGGGCGAGCGCGAGATGGCCCGGGACAACAAGAGCCTCGGCAACTTCGAGCTCACCGGGCTGCCGCCGGCGCCGCGCAACGTGCCGCAGATCGAGGTCACCTTCGACATCGACGCCAACGGCATCGTTCACGTGGCCGCCAAGGACCTCGGTACCGGCAAGGAGCAGTCGATGACCGTCACCGGTGGGTCCGCCCTGCCGCGCGAGGACATCGACAAGATGGTCCGCGACGCCGAGCAGTACGCCGACGACGACCGCAAGCGCCGCGAGGCGGTGGAGAACCGCAACCAGGCCGAGGCGCTGGTCTACCAGACCGAGAAGTTCCTCGCCGACAACGCGGACAAGTTCGCCGAGGGCGACGGGGCGGCCAACAAGGCCGCTGTCGAGTCCGCCATCGAGGAACTGAAGAAGGCGCTGGAGGGCAACGACGACGAGGCGGTCAAGGCCGCCACGAAGAAGGTCGCCGACGCCAGTCAGCAGCTCGGTGCCGCGATGTACGCGGGTGCGCAGCCGACCGCCGAGGGCGGCGCCGCGGGCCCGGGCGACAGTGCGGGCGATGACGACGACGTCGTCGAGGCCGAGATCGTCGACGAGGACCCGAAGTCGTGACCTCGGATCAGCCGCAGGAGAACGAGCCTCCGGTGGTCCGGGACAAGCGGCGCATCGACCCCGACACCGGCGCCGTGCGCCCTGACGTCCGCTCAGGGATCACGGACGCCGTGCCGGGGGCGGCCGGTCCGACGATGACGCCGCCCATGTCGGTGCCGAGTTCGGTCGGCGGCCCCAACGACGGGGCCGCCGAGGCCGAGCTCGCCGAGCGCACCGCGGACCTGCAGCGGTTGCAGGCGGAGTACGCCAACTACCGCAAGCGGGTCGAGCGGGACCGCGACGCGGTCCGGGAGCTTGCCGTGATCGGCGCGCTCTCCGGCCTGCTGCCGGTGCTCGACGACATCGGCCGCGCGCGCGATCACGGCGAACTGGTCGGCGGGTTCAAGGTCGTCGCTGAGTCGTTGGAGGCCACGCTGAACAAGCTCGGCCTGCAGACCTACGGCGTCGATGGGGACCTGTTCGACCCGAACGTCCACGAGGCCCTGATGCACGAGTTCTCGGCCGAGGTCACGGAGCCGACCTGCGTCGCCGTGCTGCAGCCCGGATACCGGGTGGGAGAGCGCGTGGTGCGCCCGGCCCGGGTGAAGGTGGCCGAGCCGGAGCCGGGCGGCCCCCTCGGTGGGGCCACGACGCAGGAGAACTGACGAACACTCAGAAGAGCGCGAAGGGAGGGCGGCGTAGTGACTCGTGAGTATCTCGACAAGGACCTCTACGCCGTCCTCGGTCTGACCAAGGGCGCGGCCCAGGGCGACGTCAAGAAGGCCTACCGCAAGCTCGCCAAGGAACTTCACCCCGACCAGAACAAGAACAACCCCGAGGCCGAGGCGAAGTTCAAGGAGGTCTCTGAGGCCTACTCGGTCCTTGGCGACGAGGCGCGGCGCAAGGAGTACGACGAGGGCCGCGAACTGTTCGGCAACGGCGGTTTCCGCAACGCCGGCGGCCAGCGCGGTGGCGGTCCGGGCTTCGAGTTCAACTTCGGTGGTGCCGGCGGCGACGGCGGTCTCGGCGACATCCTCGGGGGGATCTTCAACCGCCGCGGCCAGCCCCAGGCCCGTCGTGGTGCCGATGTCGAGACCTCGGTCACCGTCGACTTCGTCCAGGCCGTCGAGGGCGTCACCGTCCCGCTGCGGCTGACCAGCGAGCGGCCCTGTCCGGCCTGCAGCGGCACCGGCGCCAAGGCCGGCACGACCCCGCGGGTCTGCCCGGCCTGCGAGGGCGTCGGGCACACCAGTCGCAACCTCGGCGGGTTCGCCATGTCCGAGCCGTGCCAGGGCTGTCGGGGTCGTGGTCTCGTGGTCGATGACCCGTGTCCGACCTGCCACGGCAGCGGGCGCGGGCAGAGTTCGAAGACGGTGAACACCCGCATCCCGGCCGGCGTCAACGACGGGGCGCGGATCAAGCTCAAGGCCAAGGGCGCGCCCGGCGAGCGCGGCGGACCGGCCGGTGACCTGTTCATCACCGTGCACGTGCGCCCGCACCCGGTGTTCGGGCGCAAGGGTGACAACCTCACGCTCACCCTGCCGGTGGCGTTCCCGGAAGCCGTGCTCGGCGCCGAGGTGAAGGTGCCGACCCTGACCGGGGCGCCGGTCACCCTGCGGCTCGGCCCCGGCACCGCGAACGGGCGGACCATGCGGGTCCGTGGTCGTGGTGTCCCGCGCAAGGACGGCACCCGCGGCGACCTGCTCGTCACCGTCTCGGTGGCGGTGCCGGCCAACCTGAACTCCGACGCGCGCAAGGCGTTGGAGGCCTACGCCAAGGCGACCGCCGGCGACGATCCCCGCGCCGGCCTGATGACCCCGGATCGCATCCCGGAGGAGGAGTCGTGACCAGCCCGCGCGACGATCACTTTGAGATCGGCGTCTACGTCATCTCCGTGGCCGCAGAGCTGTCCGGCCTGCACCCGCAGACCCTGCGTCAGTACGACCGACTCGGCCTGGTTTCGCCGGGCCGCAGCTCCGGGCGCGGTCGGCGCTACTCCGCCCGCGACATCGCCCGGCTGCGCGAGGTGGCCCGCCTCTCCCAGGAGGAAGGCGTCAACCTCGCGGGCATCAAGCGCATTCTCGACCTGGAGAACAACAACGACGCGCTGCGTGAGCGGATTGCCGACCTGGAGGCCGAACTCGGCTACGTGGTCGCCGCCCTGCGCGAGAAGAACTCCGAGCCGACCTCGCCGATGTACCGCCGCCTGAACCTGCCGGCGGTCTACGAGCCGCCGCCCACCAACGCGGTCGTGGTCTGGC
>NZ_JACDFE010000018.1:0-18874 GCF_013815995.1 Sporichthya sp. | reverse complement strand
ACCCGCCGCCCCGGCCCCGACATTCCACGTTCCTAGGGAGACCCCCATTGGACGCGAACAAGCTCACCACCAGAAACCAGGACGCCTTCTCGGCGGCCGTGCGGCACGCGGCGACGGCCGGGCACAGCCAGGTCGACCCGGTGCACCTGCTGCTCGCCCTGTTGGCCCAGCCCGACGGCACCGCGCGCCCGCTGCTGGCCGCTGCCGGCGCAGACCCGGCCGCGGTGAGCGCCGACGCCGAAGCGCTGCTGGCGAAGCTCCCGGTGGCCAGTGGTTCCTCCGTGGCCTCACCCGCGGTGTCCCGCCCGGCCTACGCCGCCCTGCAGGCCGCGGAGGACCGCGCCGCCGAGATGGGCGATGAGTACGTCTCGACCGAGCACCTGCTGGTCGGGTTGGCCACCGGCCAGTCCGAGGTCGCCGAACTGCTGACGAAGCGTCAGGTGACCCCGCAGAAGCTGCTCGACGCGTTCTCTGACGTGCGCGGCAGTGCCCGGGTCACCACCCAGGACCCGGAGTCGACCTACCAGGCGCTGGAGAAGTACGGCGTCGACCTGACCGCGGCTGCCCGCGAAGGCAAGCTCGACCCGGTGATCGGCCGGGACGCCGAGATCCGCCGCGTCGTGCAGGTACTCTCCCGCCGGACCAAGAACAACCCGGTGCTGATCGGCGAGCCCGGCGTCGGCAAGACCGCCGTCGTTGAAGGCCTGGCTCAGCGGATGGTCGCCGGCGATGTGCCCGAATCGCTGCGCAACAAGCGGCTGATCTCGCTCGACCTGGCCGCGATGGTGGCGGGGGCGAAGTACCGCGGCGAGTTCGAGGAGCGACTCAAGGCCGTCCTGCAGGAGATCAAGGACTCCGACGGGCAGGTCGTCACGTTCATCGACGAACTGCACACCATGGTCGGGGCCGGCGCCGGCGAGGGCGCGATGGACGCCGGCAACATGCTCAAGCCCATGCTCGCCCGCGGTGAGCTGCGCCTGGTCGGCGCGACCACGCTGGACGAGTACCGCGAGCGAATCGAGAAGGACCCGGCGCTGGAACGCCGGTTCCAGCAGGTCTTCGTCGGCGAGCCCAGTGTCGAGGACACCATCGGCATCCTGCGCGGACTGAAGGAGCGCTACGAGGCGCACCACAAGGTCGCGATCGCCGACTCCGCACTGGTCGCCGCCGCGACGCTGTCCGACCGCTACATCACCGGGCGCTTCCTGCCGGACAAGGCGATCGACCTCGTCGACGAGGCCGCGTCCCGGCTGCGGATGGAGATCGACTCGTCGCCGGTCGAGGTCGACGAGCTGCGCCGCGCGGTTGACCGGTTGAAGATGGAGGAGATGGCCCTCGGGCGGGAGAACGACCCCGCCTCGGCCGAGCGGCTGGACAAGCTGCGCAAGGATCTGGCGGACCGTCAGGAACAGCTGAACGCACTCAACGCCCGCTGGGAGCAGGAGAAGTCCGGGCTCAACCGGGTCGGCGAGCTGAAGAAGCGCCTCGATGAGTGCCGCAGCCAGGCCGAGCGGCTGCAGCGCGACGGCGACCTCGAGGGAGCCTCCCGCCTGCTCTACGCCGAGATCCCGACGTTGGAGGCGCAGATCGCCGAGGCGAGTGCCGCCGAGCCGGACCGGGGCGAGGTCATGGTGGCCGACGAGGTCGGCGCCGACGACATCGCCGGTGTCGTCGCGGCCTGGACCGGCATCCCGGTCGGCCGGCTGATGGAGGGCGAGTCCGCGAAGCTGCTGCGGATGGAGGACGAGCTCGCCAAGCGCCTGATCGGTCAGCTCGACGCCGTCCGCGCGGTCTCCGATGCGGTGCGCCGCACCCGGGCCGGCATCGCCGACCCGGACCGCCCCACCGGTTCGTTCCTGTTCCTCGGCCCCACCGGTGTCGGCAAGACCGAGCTGGCCAAGGCACTCGCGGACTTCCTCTTCGACGACGAGCACGCCCTCGTCCGCATCGACATGAGCGAGTACGGCGAGAAGCACTCCGTCGCCCGCCTGGTCGGGGCCCCGCCCGGCTACGTCGGTTACGAGGAGGGTGGGCAGCTCACCGAGGCCGTCCGGCGCCGCCCGTACACCGTGGTGCTGCTGGACGAGGTGGAGAAGGCGCACCCCGAGGTCTTCGACATTCTGCTGCAGGTGCTCGACGACGGCCGGCTCACCGACGGTCAGGGCCGCACCGTGGACTTCCGCAACGCGATCCTCGTGCTCACGAGCAACCTGGGTTCGCAGTTTCTGGTGGATCCCACCATGGATGACCAGGCCCGTCACGATGCCGTCATGACCGCGGTCCGCGCGAGCTTCAAGCCCGAGTTCGTGAACCGCCTCGACGACATCGTCGTCTTCCGCGCGCTGACCACCGAGGACCTCACCTCGATCGTCGACATCCAGGTCGCCCGGCTGGCCAAGCGTCTCGCCGAGCGCCGGATCGGCCTGGTGGTGTCGCCGGCGGCCGCCGAGTGGCTCGCGATGACCGGCTACGACCCGGTCTACGGCGCCCGCCCGCTGCGCCGCCTGATCCAGACCACGATCGGTGACCAGTTGGCCAGGCAGGTGCTGGCCGGTGAGGTCCGCGCCGGCGACACCGTCGAGGTCGACCTCGCCGACGGCAAGGACACCCTCGCCCTCGCCGTCACCCGCCCCTAGCCACCCGTTGCGGGCTGGTACTAGGGGACGCGCTGTGGCGTGGGGACGTGAAAGGCCGGCCCCAGCTCGGAGCGGAGGCGCTCGAGGGCGGCGTCGACCGCGCCCTGGCCGGCCATTCGCTGCCGTGCGCGCTGCTCTTCCTTCGAACGGCTCCGGATGACGAGTCCGCTCCAGTAGGAGACACCGGCAGGGCTGGCGGGATCTCGTCCCAGGAGTCCTCGGTGGGCAGGCTGCGCAGCAGGTCGTCCGTGAGGGTGCGCCAGGCGAGCAGGGCCTCGGTCAGTTCCGCGGAGACGCCGAGGGCGGATGGATCGACGTTGCGGCCGCGATCGAACAACGGTGACGGGTGCTCGTCGACGTATATCTCCAGCACGTGCTCGGCTGCCCAGACGCGGGGCAGGGGACGCACCGTGCACCATCGCGCCTGACCCCAGCCGAAGGCGCTCTCGCAGATCCAGTCGCCGAGATTCGAGGCGAGGTCCGCGCAGAGCCAGAGGCCGTCGGTGCGGCCGAACGAGATGCTGTCCAGCCGCCGGTCGAACTCTTCGCCGCCAGCGGTCAGTTTCAGGTACAGCCACCGCGGGCCCGGCCAGGTCGTGGTTGACCGCGTCCACCCGTAGTCCTCGTCGGCCCGCACCACAAGGTCGACGCTTTGGACCTCTCCGGGCCCGAACAACGCGGCCAGCAACGGGTCGACCACGCGCCGGCGGACCTCGTCGAGGTCAGAGGGGTCGAGGTCGAACGCAGGCATGAACTCAGGTTGTCAGCCGGGGGTGGGTGATCGCCGCCGAATTTCAGCGCGCGGCGTCGCCGAAGGGCGTGGGTCCGCCCCTAGCCACCCTTGCGTCCGACTGTGGCCGCGTTCTAGCGCCGCTGCAGTCGGACGTTGCGCCTGCTTCAACGCTTGGCGGGGACCTCCGTAGCGAGCGCGTCGGCGATGCCGAGGAAGCGCGCCAGGTCCTTACGGGCCGCCCGGGCGTCCCCGGCGAGGATCTTGATGAGCAGACCGTCGAACAGGCAGAAGACGGCGCTGGTCAGCTCGGCGATCTCCTTGCGGTCGTGCGTGCCGCCGCTCGCTCGTTCGAGGGCCTTTGCGCATTGCGCGCGGAACTCCCGATAAAAGCGCTGACCGAGGTCGCCCGCCGACGGCGTGCGCAGGGCCCAGAAGAACAGCTCGAACTGCGCCATGCCCACCTCGGGCTCAGCCGCGTACCAGTCGAACATCCCGGTCATCAGGAGGCGCACCCCCTCCGGCAGCCCGCAGCCGTCCGGGACGAGCTGGGCGATCCGCTCGCCGCCCTGCTCGACCCAGAGCGTGTAGACGCCGGCGAGCAGATCCTCCTTGTTGCGGAAGGTGTAGTGCAGCGACGCCAGCGGCGCCCCAGCCTCCGCGGCGACGTTGCGGGTCGTCGCCTTGGCGATCCCGTCGCGCGCGATCACCCGGCCGGTGGCTTCGAGGATCTGACGGCTGCGCTCGTCAGCGGGCATGTGGGGCATCCGTCCCAGGCTACTGGCCAGCCCAGCGGCCGGCCGCGAGCAATTTATGGGCACCCCGGACTCTTGGCAGCGACCTGATCACCTGACATGGTCAGACGACCAGATCGAATGACCAAATTGAAATGGAGCAATGGTGAGCGCTCGGATCCAGCTCTGGTGCCTGTGGTGCGGCCTGGCCGCGATGGCGTTGTTCGTCGCGGGGCTGTTGCTCGTCGCCGGCCTGGTACCGCCCCCGTCGCCCAGCGACAGTGCCCTGGAGATCCAGCGGTTCTACGCGGACGACACCAACGCCATCCGAGCCGGCCTGGCGATGGCGACGATCGGGGCTTCGTTGACCGCGCCGTTCGTCGTCGTGATCACCTGCCAACTGCTGCGCATCGAAGGCCGCAGCGCTCCCCTCGCCTACCTCCAGCTCGGGACGGGCATGCTCGGCGTCCTGATCATCGCCTTCCCGATGATGCTCATAGAGGCGGCAGCGTTTCGCCCCGAGCGGGACGCTGAGCTGATTCGGGCGATCAACGACATCGCCTGGATCACGCTGATCGGGACGCTCGGGCAGATCATGCTCCAGTGCGGTGCGATCGCGGTCGCAGCGTTCCGCGACGAAACCAGCCAGGTGCTGCCCCGATGGGTTGGCTACTTCAATCTCCTGGTCGCGCTGGCCTTCCCGCCGGGACTGATCCTCTTCTTCGTGAAGACCGGCCCGTTCGCCTGGAACGGCCTGCTCGCCTTCTGGTACCCGCTCAGCCTGTTTGCCGTGTGGTTCGGCGTGATGTTCGTAGTCCTGCGCCGGGCGATCGCGACGGAGGCGACGATGCCGCGCGCGTCCGACCCCATGGATGCGCTGGCACCGGCTTAGTCGAACGTTGCGGGCAGTCAGCGCGCGGCGTCGCCGAAGGGCGTGGGTCCGCCGCTGGGCTCCGCGGTGCCGGCCAGGCCGGTGCAGTCCCAGGTGGTGGTGAACGTGGTGGTGGACTCGCGCACGACGCGGGCCCCGGCGATGTACTCGTCCTGGAACAGCGCCCGGCTCTCCGGAGCGACCGCGACGTCGGCGAGCTTGGCGTCGCGGTTGTTCTCGCAGAAGGCGGTCACCGTCACGGCGTACTTGCCCTTGGGCAGCGCGAAGCGCTTGCACTTGCCGGCGGCCAGGCTGCGCTTCTCCTCATGCAGCTCGTCGCGGTCGATGAAGACGTCCGTGATCGCGCCCTCGCCGCAGACCCGCAGCTCGCCCGGCACCTTCTCCGCAGTGACGCCGCGGGCGACGCCCGCCGGGCCCAGGACGGCCGCTGCCGTGGTGAGCAGGAGAACGAGTGCGCGCCGGGCCATGCGCAGACCCTACCCAGCCCTTAACGCTTTACGTCCGACCAATTGAGGGCAATAACCCACAGTTGATCGAACGCAACGGGAAGTTCAGCGGGCGTGCTCGTTGACCCACTCGCGCCAGATGGAGTCCCATTCCTGCACGTCACAGGGGCGCAGCTCCGCGCCGGCGAGCACGCGGACCTTCATGCCGTTGGCGCGGCGGGCGAAGACGTCGGCGTCCGGGATCAGGGCGTCGACGTGGTCGGCCAGCGGCTCGACCTCCGGCGCGGTAACCGGGCCCGGCTCGGGTTCGCCGCTCCACTTGTCCCAGTGGCACTCGGTGAGCGCGTGCACGACCTGGCGGTGCAGCGCGGAGCGGATCGCCTCGGGAAGCTCGTCACCGTGCTCGGTGCGGGCCTTGCGGGCGTACCGCACGGTCTTGGCCTCGGCCCCGCACTGCAGCGTGCAGTAGGGGGTCGGCCGGTTGCGGGCCTCGAAGTGCCCACCGCAGTTGGCGCACTCGTAGCTCTCCGGGCGCAGCAGCGACAGGTGCGACGCGGCACTCGCCGCCTCTCCGGCGCACATCTCGGGCAGTCCCGGAACGGCCGACACAATCGACGGTTGTCCCGGCGCCACCACAGCAGTTCTCCGAGTCATGGTCCGAGTATGGGCGTGTCCTGCGTAGGCACCCTTTTCCTTGACCAGAACTGACCAGAACCAAGGTCATCCTCTGGTGTCCAAGTCCGGATACGACACACTTTTCCTGTGACCCGGACCGGGGGGCGGTGATCGTGGTGGTCGACCGCCACCGCCCACTGCCCCCGCTCACCGAGGAGATCCGGGACGCCGCGCGGCGGCGGCCCGGTGGGTGGGTCTATGCCGCGGACCCGGAGTTCGACGGTGAGACCTCGGTTCCGCGGCGCGGCATCATCGGCGCCTGGCGGGTGGACGGGCTCGGCCGGCTGACCGGGGAGTTCCGGCACAACCCGGACTACGTGCCCTCCGCGGGTGCGTTGCGGCTGCCGCCGCCGACCGATCCGCTCGACGAGGTGCTCCAGCAGGCCGCCTACCGCCTGGTGGACGACGACGAGGTGGTGGCCGCGGCGCTGGACGCCGAACTGCTGCTCGCGCAGGGCCACGCGCCCGGGTTGCTCAGCGTCCCGGACGACCGCGGCGGCTGGATCATCCACGCCTACAGCTGCCGGGAGCAGGCCGAGGCGGCCGAGCACGACCCGAACTTCACCAACCCCACCGCCGAGGCGGTCGGCTGGCAGCTCCGCACCGGGCGGGAGCTGGCCGCCGCCTGGCCGGTCGGCCACGACCTGGAGATCAACCCGGGCAGCGCCGCCTCGATCCGGATCACCGGCAAGGCGCTGCGGGCCGCGCTGGAAGCTTCTCCCGAGTAGGGCCGACTAATTCCGGACGAACACGTCGCCCGAGCGGTTGCGGTCCCCGGGCACCAGGTTCGTCGACTCGGAGGTGAACGCCACGCCGCTGCCGTCGGCGCTGATCGCCGGCTGAACGCTCATCCCGTTGCCCTGCCGGTCGTCCTGGGCGACGCTGATCCGCGAGGTCTGACGGGCCGTCAGGTCGCGCAGGAAGATCTCGCTGCCCGGGCTCAGGTCGCCCGGCACCAGGGCGGAGGAGAACGAGGCGAACGCCACCTTGGTGCCGTCCCCGCTGATCGAGGCCTCGTAACTCTCGGCCACGCCCTGCATCCCGTCGGTGCTCACGCTGACCAGTTCGGTGCGCCGGCTGACCAGGTCGTGCACGAACACGTCGGAGACGAAGTTCTCGTCGCCCATGTTGAACCGGTTGAAAATGAACTGCGGCAGGCTTTGCGTGCCCGGCATGAACGAGGCCAGCGTCGAGGCGTTCGAGGTGAACGCCACCACGCCGCCGTCGTCGGACAGCGAGGGCGCACCGCTGTCGTCGTTGGCCTCGCCGCCGACGGAGTTCACGCTCACCCGATGCGTGATCCGGGCCCGGCGATCCCGGACGAAGACGTCGTCGGCCAGGTTGGTGTCGCCGGGCACCAGATTGCTGGCCGCGGAGGCGAACGCCACCGTCTGCCCGTCGCGGGACAGCGCGATGTCCCCGCTACCCCCGTTGGGCTCGCCGCCGGTGGATGAGCGGCTGACCCAGTCCAGCACCGTCCCGCTGGGGTCGACCAGGTAGATGTCGGTGACCTCACCCGGGGTGCCGGTGCGCAGGTTCGACGCCGCGGACTCGAACGCGATGACCCGACCGTCGCCGCTGATCGTGGCGAAGCCGCTGCTCGCGTCGGCCTCCGTGCCGTCCAGCCCGCGGCTGACCCGGGTCGTGGTCCCGGCCGTCAGGTCGCGCAGGAACACGTCGCCCTCCCGATTGAGATCGCCCGGGACCAGATTGGTGGCGAAGGAGTCGAAGACGACGAAGCGGCCGTCGTCGCTGATCGAAGGGCTGTAGCTGTCCAGGTTGGCCTGCTTGCCGCGGCTGCTCAGGCTGACCCGCGTTGTGGTCCCGGCCGCGGTGTCCCGCACGAAGATGTCCCGGCGGTGGTTGGTGTCCCCCGCCACGAGGTTGGAGGCCTCGGAGGCGAAGGCTACGTAGCGCCCGTCCCGGGAGACCGACGGGGTGAAGCTGCTGTGGTTGGGCTCGCCCCGGCCGCCCTCGTCACTGATCCGCAGCGTGTGGTGCGCGCTCGCCGCGGCCATCGCCGCCGGCGTGCCGGCCAAGGCGCAGGCGAGCGCCCCCGCCAGGACGATGCGAGCGCGGTGCCTCATGCAACGTGAGGCTACGTGGCGCTCCCGCGGGGCGGTAGGTCAATCAGAGGACGGCGGCGCCGAGCCGCTCCAGGGCGTCGTCCAGCACCTCGGGACGCTTGCAGAACGCCCAGCGCACCAGCGAACGGCCGGCGTCGGCGTTGTCGTAGAACACCGAGAGGGGGATCGCGACCACGCCTGCCTTGTGGGGCAGCTCCCGGCAGAACTCGAGACCATCGGCGTACCCCAGGGGGCGTACGTTCGTGGTTACGAAGTAGGTACCGGCAGCCGGGATGACCTCGAACCCGAGCTCGCGCAGGCCGGCGCTGAGCTGGTCACGCCGCGCGAGCAGGTTGTCCCGGAACCCGGTGAAGTAGGAGTCCGGCAGCCCGAGGGCGAGCGCCACGGCGGGCTGGAACGGGGCGCCGGAGACGTAGGTGAGGAACTGCTTGGCGGTGCGCACGGCGGCGACCAGGTCAGCCGGTCCGCAGGCCCAGCCGATCTTCCAGCCGGTGAAGGAGAAGGTCTTGCCGGCCGAGGAGATCCGCACCGTCCGCTCGCGCATCCCGGGCAGGGTCGAGATCGGGACGTGCTCGCCGTCGAAGACCAGATGCTCGTAGACCTCATCCGAGATCACCACCAGGTCGTGCTCGACCGCCACCTCCGCCACCGCGGAAAGCTCCGCGAAGCTGAGCACCCGGCCGGTCGGGTTGTGCGGGGTGTTCAGCAGGATCGCCTTCGTGCGGGGGGTGATCGCGGCGCGCAGCGCGTCGGGGTCGAGGGCGAAGCCCGGCGCCCGCAGCGTCACCGCACGGCGCACTCCGCCGGCCATCGCGATCGTCGCCGCGTAGGAGTCGTACCAGGGCTCGAAGGCGATCACCTCCTCGCCGGGGTTGACCAACCCGAGCACCGCGGCGGCGATCGCCTCGGTCGCGCCGGTGGTGACCAGTACCTCGGTGTCCGGGTCGTACGCCAGGCGCCAGAACCGGCGGTCGTGCTCGGCGATCGCGGTCCGCAACGCGGGAATGCCCGGCCCGGGCGGGTACTGGTTGGACGTGCCTGAACGAAGCGCCTCGACGACGGCGTCGACGATCTCGGCCGGACCGTCGGTGTCCGGGAAGCCCTGGCCCAGGTTGATCGAGCCGGTGGCGACGGCCAACGCCGACATCTCGGCGAAGATCGTCGTACCCAGCCCGTCCAGCCGGCTCGCCATCCGCTCCCTGCCCATGCCGCGCAGAGTACGACCGGGCACGGTACCGGTAGGCCAACGCCTGTCCGGGTAGGGTCGAAAGCGTGCCAACCGCGCTGATCACCGGCCCGACCTCGGGCATCGGTAACGCCTTCGCCCGCCGGCTGGCCTCCGACGGCTGGGACCTGGTTCTGGTGGCCCGCCAGTCCGCCCGTCTCGACCAGGTGGCGGCGGAACTGCGCGCCGGCAACGGCGTCGAGGTGGAGGCCTTCCCCGCCGATCTGACCCGCGACGACGCGCGGGCCCTGGTCGTGGAGCGCATCGCCGACGAGGACCGCCCGGTCGATCTGGTGGTCAACAATGCCGGCTTCGCGAGCCCGGACAGCCTGCTGTTCAGCGACTACGCCGCCGAGGACGCCGCGCTCGCGGTGATGGTCCGCGCGGTACTGCAGCTCTCCCACGCCGCGCTGCGCGCCATGGCCACCCGTGGGCGCGGCGGCATCATCAACGTCTCCTCGGTGGCGGGCTTTGTGCCGCGCGGCACCTACAGCGCGTCGAAGGCCTACGTCACCAACTTCACCGAGTCCCTCGCCGACGAGGCGCGCGGGACCGGGGTCCGCGTCGTGGTGACCTGCCCGGGCTTCACCCGCACCGAGTTCCACGCCCGCAGCGGGATCGGCACCGATTCCATCCCGGACTTCCTCTGGCTCAGCGCCGACAAAGTGGTCGACGACGCGCTGGAGGCGCTGCGCCGCAACCGGGTGGTCACCGTGCCCGGACTGCAGTGGAAGGTGATCGTGGCCGCGGCCAAGCACCTCCCGGTGCGCAGCATCACCCGCGCGACCCGCAAGCTCGGGCGACAGACCCGAGACCCGATCGGCCCCCGGACGGAGCACACCCGATGACTGACAAGCCCGAGATCGAATTCCCCGGCGGCGAGCCGCCGACCGACCTCGTCATCAACGACATCACGGTCGGCGAGGGCGCTGAGGCCAAGCCCGGAGCCAAGGTCACCGTGCACTACGTCGGCGTCGCGTTCTCCACCGGCGAGGAATTCGACGCCAGCTGGAACCGCGGCAGCCCGTTCCAGTTCCAGCTGGGCGGCGGCCAGGTCATCGCCGGCTGGGACGCCGGTGTCGCCGGCATGAAGGTCGGCGGCCGCCGTCAGCTGGTGATCCCGCCAAACCTGGGCTACGGCCAGCGCGGTGCGGGCAACGCCATCAAGCCCGGCGAGACCTTGATCTTCGTGGTGGACCTGCTCGCCACCTGACGCCTCGTCAGGGCAAAAAAGTGTCGCCGGCGGCCTACCGTTCAGTAGCAAACCATTCCGGCGCGGCGGTGTGCAGTGGCAGCGGACGAGGTCGCGCGCGAGCGCGCCTCAACCCGTAGAGGTCAGCCGACGGGGTCGCCGGTCTCCGGCGTTGCCGCACGGTGCGCGCGGCGCTCCCGCAGCACGTGCACGACGATCGGCAGCACCGAGAGGGCGACGACGCCGAGCAGGATCAGCTCGACGTGCTCGCGGACGAAGTCGACCTCGCCGAGCTGGTGACCGAGCACCGTGACGCCGACCGCCCAGAGCAGCCCGCCGATCGCGGAGTAGAGCACAAAGGCGCGGCGGTCCATCTTGGCCGTGCCGGCCATGAAGGTGATCAGCGTCCGGACGATCGGGACGAAGCGGGCCAGCACGATGGCCCGGGGGCCGTGCTTGTCGAAGAACGCCGTGGTCTTCTCGACGTACTCCTGCTTGAAGATCCGCGAGTTCGGACGTTCGAAGACGGCCGGTCCGGCTCGCCGGCCGATCTCGTAGCCGACCACGTTGCCGGCCATCGCGGCCACCCAGAGCGCGACGCAGGCCAGCCACAACGGCTGGTCCAGCGTGCCGTCGCTGATCAGCAGGCCGGCGATGAACAGCAGGCTGTCGCCGGGGAGGACGAGCCCGACCAGCAGGCCGCACTCGGCGAAGATGACCAGCAGTAGCCCGGCGAAGCCGAAGTTGTCGATCAGTTGCTCGGGGTCCAGCCACGACGGGCCAAGGGCGACGGTCTGCACGACAGCGAGGTTAGTGGGCGGGCGGTGCGGAGGTGGCGTCCTCCGGCGCAACGGCCCGGCGCTTCGACCGACCTCTCATCCCACGCACAGCTACGCCCAGGATCATCAGCGCGGCCGAGGTCAGCCCGATCGTGATCGCGGTCGCGCGCAGCCAGGAGATCTCGTAGGAGTAGTAGCCGAGCAGCACCAGGCCGGTGCCCCAGCTCAGCGCGCCGATCACGTTCGCGACGACGAAGCGCCGGTACGGCATCTGGGCCACCCCGGCGACCACCGGTGTCGCCGTCCGCAGCCAGGGGAACCAGCGCGCGACCACCACCGCGATCGGGCCCCAGTGCTCGTAGAAAGCCTCGGCCCGTTCGATGTGCCGGGCCATGTTCGGCTTGCGCTCCAGCCAGGGCCGGCCCCAGCGCCGGCCGGTCCAGAACCCGACCGCGTCCCCGGCCACGGCGGCCACGGTCACCCCGACCGCGAGCGCCACCAGCGAGACGTCGGAGTAGGGCGAGGCGGCCAGCAGGCCGGCCCCGAACAGCAGCGAGTCGCCGGGGAGGAAGAAGCCGAGCAGGATCCCGGACTCGATGAAGACGAAGCCGAAGACCAGCAGGTAGACGACCGCGGTGCCCAGGCCCTCCAGGTCCAGCGAGAGCTCGATTCCCGACGCCTGAACCACGTTCGCAGCCTACGTCGCGAGCATCGACGCGGCCGGTCGCGCGGCACTACGCTGCGGAACGAAATTGCTCTATGCCCCGTTAGTCGGGCACTAGAGAATCTCGACTGAGGAGCCGGGGATGCCCAACCCCACCCGTGGTCAGTGGGCCACGCTCGAGGACCCGACCCTGTGTGCCGCCTTCCAGCGGACCGCTGCGACCTTCCCCGACCAGGTCGCCCTGCGCACCGTCGGTGGCGCCGTCGAGGTCACCTGGTCGGAGTACGCCGCGGCGGTGCAGCGGATCGCGGGCGGGTTCGCCGCCGCCGGTCTGACGGCGGGCGACGTGGTCGCGCTGATGCTCACCAACCGGCCGAAGGCCTACGGCGTCGATGCCGCCGCCATGCACCTGGGCTGCACGCCGTTCTCGATCTACGCGACCTGCCCGGTCGAGGAGGTCGCCTGGCTGCTGGAGCAGTCGGGGGCGAAGGTCGTGGCCACCGAGCCGTTGTTCGCCGACCGTGTGCTCGCCGCGGCCGCCCAGGTGCCGGGCGTCAAGCAGGTGATCCTGGTCGAGGGAGAGGTCCCCCGAGGTCAGAGCGCGGCCCGGACTCTCGCGGACGTCGAGGCCACCCCGCCCCCGCCGGGCTTCGACTTCGAGGCGACCTGGCGCGCCGTCACGCCGCAGACGCCGGTCACGCTGATCTACACCTCGGGCACCACCGGCCTACCCAAGGGCGTGACCCACTCGCACGCCTCGATCCTCGCCGGCTGCCGCAACCTCAACGCCGTGGCCCCGGTGGGTCCGCAGGGACGCGTCCTGTCCTTCCTGCCGATGGCCCACATCGCCGAGCGCTTCATCTCGCACTACTCCGCGATGTGTTTCGGGTACACGATCACCACGGTGGCCGACCCCAAGGCGGTCGGTGCCGCGTTGGGCGAGGTCCGCCCGACGCGGTTGTTCTCCGTGCCGCGCGTCTACGAAAAGCTCTACGGCGCGCTCACCGGGGCGATCGCGAACGAGGCCGACCCGGACAAGCGCAAGGGCCTGGAGTGGGCCGTCGATGTCGGCCTGCGCAAGGTGCGCGCCGAACAGGCCGGCGAGGCCGTGACCGCGGACCTCGAGGCCGAGTACGTCAAGGCCGATGCGCTCGTGCTGTCCAAGCTGCGGGCCAAGGTCGGCCTCGACGAGGTCGAGTGGCCCTCGGTGGGCGCGGCGCCGACCCCGTATGCGGTGCTGGAGTTCTTCACTGCGATCGGCGTCCCGATCCAGGAGCTCTGGGGGATGTCGGAGATCCTGCTGGTCACGCTCAACCCGCCCGAGAAGGTCAAGCTCGGCACGGTCGGCCCGGCGATGCCCGGCGTCGGCATGAAGCTCGCCGACGACGGCGAAGTGCTGATCTCGGGCCCGACCTTGATGCTCGGCTACAAGGACCGCCCGGACCTCTCGGCCGAGGCGGTGGTGGACGGCTGGATGCACACCGGCGACGTCGGGGAGATCGACGCCGACGGCTACCTGCGCATCGTCGACCGCAAGAAGGAACTCATCATCAACTCGGCCGGCAAGAACATGGCGCCGAGCAAGATCGAGGGTGAACTCAAGGCGGGCAGCACCCTGATCGGGCAGGCGATCTGCATCGGCGACGCGCGGCTGTACAACGTCGCGCTGCTGACGTTGGACCCGGACGTGGCCGCGATGTGGGCGACCAGGAACGGCCTGGACGGCGCGAGCACTGCCCAGATCGCCGCCGACCCGCGGGTGCAGGCCGAGATCGCGGCCGGCGTCGAGCGGGCCAACGAACGCCTGGCCCGGGTCGAGCAGATCAAGGCCCACCACCTGCTCGACGCCGAGTGGTTGCCCGGTGGGGGCGAGCTCACACCGACCAACAAGCTCAAGCGCAAGCCGATCGAGAAGAAGTACGCCGCCGAGATAGAAAGCCTCTACGCGATTGCGTGAGCCGGAGTGAGCGAGCTCACTTGAGGCGAGCGATTGAGTGTTGACGAGCGAAGCGAGGATCACGCGAGCTGACAGCTAGTCAGATCAGCCGGGGAGACCACCGGGCAGGTCGGCCGCGTCGCCGGGGTCGGCCTCGGTCGACGATTCGGCCGGCTCGGTCTTCGGCGTCTCGTACCGCAGCGAGTTGAGCCAGGTGTCGCGCGCCTCCTTCGTCACCTTCGTGGGCTTGGTGTTCGGGACGTAGATCAGGCCGATCAGGATCTTCTTGTCGACCAGGATGTAGCGGGCCGTGACCACCGCCTCGCGGTCGGACTTCAGCGATCCGACAATCGAACCCTCGATCGCGGGCTGCCCGCGGTAGGTGAACGTCCGGGACGAGGTGAGCCGGCCGCCGGTCTGGCTCGCGGCGCTGGTCAGGGCCGAGCGCAGGACGGGCGCGTCGTTTCCGGCGTAGGACACCCGGCTGATCGAGTAGTTGGCGTCATCGGCCCGCAGGATGTAGACGTCGGTCGTCAGCTTCAGCCCGCGCTTGGCCTGCTCCGTGGTGCGCCGGGGCTTCCCGGGGAAGGTGATCGAGTAGTTCTTGCCCCCGACGGTGAAACTCGTCGGTTCCGGGGAGGGCTCCGGGGTGACGCTCGGCAGGGCCGCCGGCTCCTCGCCGCCGCCGCAGCCGCCGAGCAGTCCGAGGGTGAGGGCGCCGGCGAGCAGGCCACGGACGAGCACGGGTGCGGTCATGACCAGTAGTGAACCGTAGGGATCAACCGCTGAAGGTCAGCGACTCGACGAAGGTCTTGAAGGCCAGATTCGGTGCGATGTCGCCTCGGTACAGGTAGAGCAGCCCGTACATGACCCGGTTCACCACCAGGTACCGGGCGAAGATCGTGACCTCCTGGCCCTTGTCCCTCACCCCCGTGATCGTGCCTTCGATCGCGGGCATCTTCTTGTACTTGAAGGTGCGCGAAGTCGCGAGCTTGCCGCCGGCCTGGTCGGCGGCGGAGTCGATCGCCTCCTTCAGCAGCGGCAGCGTGCCGACCTTCGGGTAGTAACCGCGGGTGACGGTGTAGATCTCGGACCCGGCCTCGTAGCGGTAGATGTCGAAGGTGATCTTGGATCCGGACGGGCCGGTCGCCTTGGACTGCTCCGCGGAGCCGGGCAGCAGGATCGTGAAGTCGGAACCACGGATGACGGTGCCGCCCGGGACCGGAGGAGTGGTCGCGGTCGGCAGTTCGGACGCGCTGGGCTGTGGAGTGCCGTCCGTCGAAGCGGTGGGGGTGGGCTGCGGGGTCGTCCCGATCGGGCGGTCCCCGCCTGAGGACGGGATGGGGTTGTCGTCGCCGCCGCATCCGCCGAGCGTTCCGGCGACCAGAGCAGTCCCCAGCACAGTGACGAGCGCGGCACGAGCGAGGGCGCCTGCGGTCATGGGACCAGTCAACCGCGCCGCGACCGTTCCGTCCCCCTACGCTCGCCCCGTGTCGGACGAGAGCTCGGTCAACGGGGCGGAGGACCAGCTCGAGGTCGGCGTGGGTCCGCACCCCCGGCCGTGGCCCGATGACCCGCACCTCGACCCCCAGCTGCTCGCGAACGGCGACCGTCGCAACGTGCTCGACCGTTACCGGTACTGGCGGCGTGAGGCCGTGGTCGCGGACCTGGACACGCGGCGCCATGAGTTCCACGTGGCGATTGAGAACTGGCAGCACGACTTCAACATCGGCTCGGTGGTGCGCACCGCGAACGCGTTTCTCGCCGCCGAGGTGCACATCGTCGGCCTGCGCAGGTGGAACCGGCGCGGCGCGATGGTCACCGACCGCTACCAGCACGTGCGGCACCACGAGGACGTCAGCGCACTCGCGGGCTGGGCCGCCGACGTGGGCCTGCCGCTGCTCGGGATCGACAACCTGCCCGGGTCGGTGCCGCTGGAGACCTACCTGCTCCCGCGGGGCTGCGTGCTCCTCTTCGGCCAGGAAGGCCCCGGCCTCTCACCGGCCGCGCACGCGCACTGCGCCGCGGTGCTCTCGATCGCGCAGTTCGGCTCCACCCGCTCGATCAACGCCGGCGCCGCCGCGGCGATCGCGATGCACGCCTGGATCCGTCGGCACGCCATGGGGAATGACACGAACGGGCAGGGGTAGGTCATGGCGGAGCGGGTGGTGGTGATCGGCGGCGACGCCGCGGGCATGAGCGCGGCCTCGATGGCCAAGCGACTGCGCGGCGAGCTCGAGGTGATTGCGTTCGAACGCGGCGAGCACACCTCCTACTCCATGTGCGGCATCCCGTACTGGGTGGCCGGCGACGTCGCGGACTGGCCGGCCCTGGTTGCGCGCACGCCCGAGGAGCACCGGCGCAACGGCATCGACGTCCGGCTCGGGTCCGAGGTCACCGCGATCGACCCCGCGGCCGGCACCGCCCTGGTCCGCACCCTGCGCGGCACCGAGACCGTCGGCTGGGACCACCTGGTGATCGGGACCGGCGCCGAGCCGATCCGTCCCGACTGGCCCGGCCTCGACGCGGACGGCGTCTTCGAGGTGCAGCGGATCCCGGACGGCGTAGCCCTGCTGGCCGCTGTCGCCGCCGGGGCGAAACGCGCCGTGGTGATCGGAGCCGGGTACATCGGGATCGAGATGGCCGAGGCGCTGGTGCGCCGCGGGCTGCAGGTTGCCGTCCTCGACCGCGGCCCCCAGCCCATGGGCACCCTGGATCCGGACATGGGCGCGCACGTCCGCGCCGCCATGGAGGGCGTGGGCATCGAGGTCCGGACCGGGATCGAGGTCGAGGGGATCGAGACCTTCGCCGGCCGGGCCACCGGGGTCGCAACCGATCACGGAACCCTGCCGGCGGACGTGGTGATCTGCGGTCTCGGAGTGCGGCCCGCTGTCGCCCTGGCCCGGGAGGCCGGGCTGATGATCGGCGAGGCCGGCGGGATCCGCACCGACGACCGCCAGCTGGTCGCGGGCGACCATCCGGCGCAGGGGCGCATCTGGGCGGGCGGGGACTGCGTCGAGGTCCACGACCGGATCGCGGACCGGTTCACCACGGTCGCCCTGGGCACCCACGCGAACCGGCAGGGCCGGGTGATCGGGACCAACCTCGCGGGCCGCGAGGCGCGCTTCGCCGGCGTGATCGGGACCGCCGTCAGCAAGCTCTGCTCGCTGGAGATCGGCCGCACCGGGCTGGGCGAACGGGCCGCCGCCGGGGCCGGCTTCGACGCCGTCACCGCCACGATCGAGTCCACCACCCGGGCCGGCTACATGCCCGACGCCGGCCCGATCCACGTCAAGCTGATCGCCGAGCGCGGCACCGGCCGGTTGCTCGGCGGGCAGATCGTGGGCCACAACGACGGCGCGGCCAAGCGCATCGACGTGGTCGCCACAGCGGTCTGGACCGGTCTTTCCGTGGGCGAACTCGCCGAGGTCGACCTGTCCTACGCTCCGCCGTTCTCCCCGTTGTGGGACCCGGTGACCGTCGCGGCCCGAGCAACGCACGACGCCGCGCAGCGGTCCCAGTAGCCTGCCCTTACCGCCGAGAAGGAGAGTCATGAGCAGCCAGCGCGACGCCATGCAGGAGAAGGTCGTCAACGGCAAGGGCTTCATCGCCGCCCTCGACCAGTCCGGTGGGAGCACGCCGAAGGCGCTCGGCGACTACGGCATCGCCGCCGATCGCTACTCCAGTGACGCCGAGATGTTCGACCTCATGCACGCGATGCGGACCCGGATCATCAAGTCCCCGGCCTTCACCGGCGACAAGGTGCTCGGCGCGATCCTGTTCGAGATGACGATGGACCGGCAGATCGACGGCCGCGAGACCCCTGAGTACCTGTGGAACGAGCGCGGCGTGGTGCCTTTCCTCAAGGTGGACAAGGGCCTGGAGGACACCGCCAACGGCGTCCAGCTGATGAAGCCGATCCCGGGCCTGGACGACCTGCTCGCGCGCGCGGTCGCCAAGGGCGTCTACGGCACCAAGATGCGCTCGGTGATTCACGACGCCGACCCGGCCGGCATCGCCGCGATCGTCGAGCAGCAGTTCGAGTTCGGTGCCCAGATCGCTGCGCACGGCCTGGTCCCGATCCTGGAGCCCGAGGTCTCGATCAAGAGCGCGACCAAGAACGAGGCCGAGGTGCTGCTCCGGGAGGCGATCCAGAAGTTGGCCGCCCAGGTCCCGGCCACGACCCCGATCATGCTCAAGCTGACCATCCCGACCCAGCCGAACTACTACGCGCCGCTGGTCGCGGAGCCGCACGTGCAGCGCGTGGTCGCGCTGTCCGGCGGCTATTCGCGGGACGAGGCGTGCGCGCTGCTGGCCCAGAATCCCGGCGTGATCGCCAGCTTCTCGCGGGCCCTGGTCGAAGGCGTCTCCGACGGCCAGACCGACGCCGAGTTCGACGCCACCCTGGCTGCCTCGATCGGCGCAATCTACGAGGCTTCGCTCTGATTCAGCCTCTAGCCTCTGAGCCGTGTAAGGGTGGGTTCGGGGGGTAGTTGCGATGGGGAACCTGTAAAGGTGGGTTCGGGGGGCAATTGTGATGTGGCGTCAGTTCCGTGCGCCGGTGGTCGGGCTGCTCGTCGCCTCGGGTCTGGCCGTGCTTCCGGTGTCGGCCGAGGCCGGCGCGTTGCCCCGCGAGTGCACGTCCAGCGGTCTCGACGTGCTCTGCGTCTTCGCCAAGCCCGGCGCCAAGCCGGTCCGTTTCGTGGTCCCGGAAGGCGTCGGCTCCATCGACGCCCTGGTCCAGGGCGCCGCGGGCGGTGACGGGCCGCCCGACACCAGCTTCGGCGGCCGCGGCGGCACCGCGCTCGGGGTGCTCTTCCTCAAGCCCGGTCAGGTGCTCGACCTGCGGATCGGCGGCCGCGGCGGCAACGCCACCGC
>NZ_JACDFE010000197.1 GCF_013815995.1 Sporichthya sp. | reverse complement strand
GAGCAGCTGTCCAGCCCGCCCCCGCCGGCGATGATGCCGCCCACGCCGGCCTTCGGCGGGTCGCCGGACGCCCACGACACCGCGGTGCTGGCCCCGATCCAGATTGTCGACGGGATGGCGCCGCCGGCGCCGGGCTTTGCCCCGACCGTGGCCCCGAGCGCGCCGCTGTCCACGATCGAGACGCTCAAGCGGACCCCGTCCGCCGCGCCGGCCGGAGCGCTGGCGGCGCTCGAGGCCCGCAACATCTCCGCCTGGTTCGGCGACCGCAAAGTCCTGGACCACGTGTCCTTGCTGATGCCGGCCGGTGAGTGCACCGCGCTGATCGGCCCGTCGGGTTGTGGCAAGTCGACGTTCCTGCGCATCCTCAACCGGATGCACGAGCTGATCCCGAGCGCCAGCCTGGCCGGGGACGTGCTGCTCGATGGTGACGACCTCTACGCCCGCGAGCGACGGCTCACCGACGCCCGCCGCCAGGTCGGGATGGTGTTCCAGAAGCCGAACCCGTTCCCGGCGATGTCGATCTACGACAACGTCGTCGCGGGGCTGCGACTGACCGGCAAGCGGGTCAGCCAGGACCAGAAGGACGCTCTGGTGGAGTCCTGCCTGTCCAAGGCCGGCCTGTGGAAAGAGGTCAAGGACCGCCTCCGCCAGCCCGGCGGCGCCCTGTCCGGCGGTCAGCAGCAGCGGCTGTGCATCGCGCGATCGCTGGCGATCCAGCCGCGCGTCCTGCTGATGGACGAGCCCTGCTCGGCCCTGGACCCCACCTCGACCCGGCGCATCGAGCAGACGATCCGCGAACTCGTTACCGAGGTCACGATCGTGATCGTCACGCACAACATGCAGCAGGCCGCCCGCGTCTCGGACAAGTGCGCGTTCTTCCTCGCCGAGGCCGGCACCCCGGGCGTGATCGTCGAGCACGGCGCCACCGACGCGATGTTCAACGCACCCACGGACTCGCGCACCTACGACTACGTCAACGGCCGCTTCGGCTGATCCGGAGCCACCTCCGCACCTGGCTTCACACCGACTCCCGCTCCGAGTTCCGCACCGACTCTCGGATGCTTCCGCACTGCGCGCCACCAGCCGAAATGCCTGCCTGGCAAAGGATTCGGCCAAATGGGTGACGCTACGCGACTGTCTGCTCACAGGGAAATCGTGGTTAACCCGCAGCCCGTCCGGCGTTCACTCTGGCGCCCCTGCCCTGCCCCTTCTAGGCGAAAAAGTCACTGCGTTCGCAGAAACTATTTCGGCTCTGCCAGGGGAGATCATGCGCCGTCCACCCGCCAGTCGGCGGCGAGTCCGTCCCGCCCTCGCCGCAGCCGTTGGCTGTGGCGTCCTCGGCGGAAGCCTCGTCGGCCTCGGTGCTCTGGGCTTCGACAAGGTCGAGGTCGCTGCTGCTCCCTGCGTAACGGATGACGCTCCGGCGACTACTCCCCCAGCTTCCCCGGCGGCCGACCTCGCGAACCCGACGACAGGTGAAGATCTGGTGACCGGCCAGCCGGTCGCCATGTCCAAGCTGTCGGCCAAAGACCTCGAGACGATGTCTGCCGCGAACGAGGCCGCCCTCGCCGACACCCAGGTCGAGTACGAGGCGCGCGTCAAGGCCATCGGCGAGGGTCCGCTCGGGGACGACACGACGGTCGCGCCGGTGATCGGCCCGCGCAAGCCCGGGGGCGTCCCCTGCGAGCCCGACCCGGTGGTGATCCCGCTGCCCGACGGCAGCACCACCGACCCGGGCAGCGGCGACCCGGACAGCGCAGAAGACCCGGACACCGACGTCCCGACCGACGTCCCGACCGACGTCCCGACCGACGTCCCGACCAACAATCCTGACCAGGCTCAGGACCCCGACCCGACGCCCCTGCCGGACGCCGAGGACGACGCCACTGCTCCGACCCCGGTCCCGGTCGTCACTCCGCGCCCGGCCCCCGTGGTCATCCCGCCGGTCATGACGCCCAACCCGTCCCTCCCCGCGCCGTCGACCAGCGCCCGTGGACGCTCCAACACCTCACCGCCCCGCACCGCGACCCCCGGCCGGACCGGCACCATCACCCGGCCCGAGGTGATCGCCCGCGCGGTGAGCTGGGTGACCCAGGCCGTGCCCTACAGCCAGTCCCGGTGGTGGACCGACCAGAACGGCACCTACCGCCAGGACTGCTCCGGCTACATTTCGATGGCCTGGCGCACCGACCAACGCATCAACTATTGGACCGGCAATCTCGGGACCATCTCCGACCGGATCGCGTCCTCGTCCATGCAGCCGGGCGACGTCCTGGTGCTGCCGGGCAAGCACTCGGTGATCTTCCTGGGCTGGGCGAACGAGTCGCGGACCAAGTTCCACCTCTTCGAGGAGTACCGCACCGGCACCCCGGCGCGGTTCGTGCGTAACGCTTCGCTGTCCTACTACCTGGACCGCGGTTATGGCTCGTACGAGTACGACGGGATCCGCGACGGGGTCCTCGCGCCGAGCTATCCGCTCCCCGCGGCGACGCCGATGCCGACCCCCGTTCCCACCCCGCAGCCCACGACCACGGCCATGGACCGCAGTCGCGAACGCGACGAGGTCCAGTTGCTGTCCGCGCAGAGCGGCGCCGGTCAGACCACCACCGCGCCACTCCAGCAGACCTGGACGATCGAGCGGGCGATCGCGGACCTGCCGGCCACCGACTGGACTCCGGGCGTGGCCGAAGACTTCACCCCCGAATCCGAGCCGTTCGTCGCGGGCTCCCCCGCGAACACCGAGGAACTCGGCTTCGCGAACACCCCGGTCAATGATCTGGTGGCTGCGCAGCAGGCGGTGGATCAGGCCGAGGAGCAGCGCCTGGCCGCGGTCAGCCGCAGCGCGCTCCCGGGAACCGGGAAACGCACCTCGGGCGCCGGGGTGATCCTGGCCGCCGGGCTCGGACTGCTGTTCATCGCGATCCCGCTGGGCGCCGCGTCGCGCCGCGCCTGGACCGCATCCTCGGCCGCCGTCCCGGTCCCGCCGGGACCCGGACACCTCTGATGGATCGTCAGAACGGAACTCAGCAAGCCATGGACGGCACCCCGCATCAGAATCTGAGACGGCGCTGGTTTCGTCGCCGCCGGCCGGCCACCGTCGCAACGGTGGGGGTGGCGGCGGCCTCGGTGATCGCCGGCGGCCTCGCCACCTGGGCGCTGGCCAAGCCGGCCACCGCGGTGATGTATCCCGAGGGTGCGTCGGCGACCCGCTTCATCGGTCTCGCCTTCGACACCTGCGCGGCCCCCAAGCGCGAGGTGATGCAGGCCTGGAAGCAGTCCTCCCCCTACGGCGCGATCGGCATCTACATCAGCGGTGGCAACCGCGCCTGCGGGCAGCGCGAGCTCGGCTTGGGGTGGATCCGGGACGTCTCGGCGATGGGCTGGAAGTTCCTCCCCCTCGACGTCGGCCTGCAGGCACCTTGCGCCGACCGCACCAAGCACCCCATGAGCCGCGATCTGGAGACTGCCTACCAGCAGGGGCGCAAGGCCGCCGGCGGCGCGCTGAAGGCCGCCGCATCGCTGGGCCTGCAGCCGGGCACCGCGCTCTACTCCGACATCGAGTCCTTCTCCTCCCGTGACGAAGGCTGCGCCGACGCAGTGCGCTCCTATCTGAGCGGCTGGACCTTCCGGCTGCACCGCAACGGCTACCTCTCCGGCGTCTACGGCAACCTGCAGTCCGCGGTCCGCACGTTCTCGGCCAGCCACGGCGCGGAGGACTTCTTCCGCCCGGACGTGGTCTGGAACGCCCAGTGGGACGGCGAGACCGAGCTCACCGGTTGGGCCGGGGTCCCCGACCAGCATTGGGCCTCCGGACAGCGGATCAAGCAGTACCTGGGCGATCACAACGAGAGCTACGGCGGATACCGCCTCAACATCGACAGCAACGCCATCGACGCCCCGGTCGCGACCGTCGCCCAGCCCTTCCAGGTCTCGGGGACGGCTGCCGCGACCGCGCACGAGGGTCCGAGTCCGTTGCGCCCGGTATTGCGTGCCGTCAACCCGGGCAACACCGTCAACGTGGTCTGCCAGATCGGCACCCCCACCGGGCGATGGGACAAGCTCACCGACGGCACCTGGCTGGCGGACAGCGTGGTCGCGGGCGGGGTGGCCAAGCCGGCCCTGCCGCCGTGTTCGGTGCCGTTCCAGGTCGACTCGTCGGCCGCCTGGACCCGTAGCGGCCCTGGAACGGACTACGTGGAGCAGAAGCAGCTGTACGCAGGCACCCTGGCGTGGATCCAGTGCGAGACCCCGGGCGAGACCCTCGACCGCCCCGGCTACTGGGCCAGCCTGGCCGGCGGCGGCTGGATGTCCGGTGCCCTGTTGGCCCGGCCCAACATCTACCAGCGCTCGATCGGTGTCCCGCTCTGCGAGCTTCCCGCCTCGGCGACCCCTGCGGTCCCGCCCCAGCCGCAACCGCTCGCCGAGGCGGCGTCGACGTGATCCGGCCCGCCCTGGCCCCGGCCCCTACGACGGGCCGGGCGAAGCCCGCTGCCCCCTGACGCTCGATCAGATCTCCGCGGCCTTCGGCGCTCCGGCACAAGGCGGTGACACCGCCGGCGGGGCCGTGCTCGCGTGCTCGTTCACCTTCTTGGTGGACGGCCGGTCGCTGGTGCTCTCCGGGGTCCCGCTCGACAAGAGCCCGCTGCCGCGGCTGGAGAAGATCAACCGCAAGAACGGGGCGGAGAAACCTCGGCCTCCCTCAATACGGGCCGGGCGCCTATCCTTATTTCTGCAGGTAAATAGCCTAGTGGGCCGACCAAAGGCGCGCCGGGGCGGCGCGCGGAAAGTAGGTTCGGATGGCGGAGCGCTTCGGGGGCCACCAGGTCCCGACCGATGCCAAGGACAAGACCGCGGCAACCCTGCGGGCCACCCCGGGGATCCTCGGGATGCCCAGCGACGCGGAGCGGTCCCGGACGCTGATGGCGATCGGCAGCGGGGCGTCCCTGGCCACGATGAGCACCGAGTGCCCCGGGTTCCCGTTCGGGTCGCTGGTGGCCTACTCGGTGGACGCTCAGGGCCGGCCGATCCTGTGCCTGTCCAGCCTGGCCGAGCACAGTCGCAACATGGCCGCCGACGCGCGCGCCTCGCTGATGGTCACCGCGCCGGAGGACGGCGTGAACGACCGCCTCGCGCTCTCGCGCGTCACGCTGGTCGGCGAGATGAAGGTCCTGGAAGGCGACGAGCGCGAAGCCGCACTCGACCTGTACCAGGCGGGCCACCCCAGCGCCTTCTACGTGCGCTTCGACGATTTCTCGGCCTACCGCCTGGAGGTCGAGGCGATCCGCTACGTCGGCGGCTTCGGCCGGATGAGCTGGGTCACCGCGGAGGAGTACGCCTCGGCCGAGCCCGACCCCCTGCTGGGTGGGTCCGCAGTGCGGATCATCGAGCACATGAACGACGACCACGCCGACGCCCTCCTGGCGTACTGCAAGGTGTTCGCCCGGTTCGAGGGCGTCGAGTCCGCGCGAATGGTCGGGGTCGACCGCTACGGCATGGACATCATGGCCACGATCGTCGGCGGCGAGCAGCGGGCCGCCCGGGTCTCGTTCTCGGCCCCGGTCACCAGCGTTGACGAGGTCCGTGGCGCTACCATCGAACTGCTCCAACAGGCCCGCGCCCAGCTCGCTGACGCTTCAGGTCAGGACTGGCGCTGAAGGCGTCGGCTGACCTCACCGTGGCGGCGTAGGACGTCGGGCAGTCCGGGATGCACCGGGCTGCCCCGCTCGACCAGGACCCGGCCGGCGACGACGGTCTCCCGCGGCGCGCTCGGCCCGCAGCGCAGCCAGGCCTCGACCGGGTCGGACACCGCCCCGGCGAAGGCCACTCCGGTCTGTTCCCACACCACCACGTCGCCGGCCGCGCCAGGGCTCAGCTCTCCGATCTCCCCCGCGCGGCCCAGGCAGGCGGCGCCGCCGCGGGTGGCGATGTCCAGCACCTGACGGGCCGTCATCCCGGTCGGTCCGGAGCGCTGCCGGCCCAGCAGCAACGCCGTGCGGGCCTCCAACCACAACGAGGCCGCGTCGTTGGACGACGACCCGTCACAGCCCAGGCCGACCGGAGCGCCGGCGCCGCGCAGGTCGCTCACCGGGCAGATCCCGCCGCCGCCCAGGATCATGTTCGAGCTCGGGCAGTGCGCGACCCCGACCCCGGCCGCGCCCAGGCGGGCGATCTCACCGGGGTCGAAGTGGATGCCGTGCGCCACCCAGGCCCGCGGGCCGAGCCAGCCCACCTCGGCGAACTGGTCGAGCGGGCGCCGGCCGAACCGGGCCAGGCAGTACTGCTCGTCCTGCGGATCCTCGGCCAGGTGGGTGTGCAACCGCACGTCGAGACGTTCGGCCAGTTCGGCGGTCGCGCGCATGAGCTCGGGTGAGACGTTGAACGGCGCGCACGGCGCGAGGCTGAAGCGGAGCATCGAAAGAGGGGCCGGATCGTGATGACGGCGTACCAGCCTCTCGCAGGAGGCGAGCACCGCCTCGTCGTCCTCGACCAGATTGTCCGGCGGCAGGCCGCCGTCCTTCACCGACACCGTCATCGAGCCACGGGTCGGGTGGAAGCGCAGTCCGACCTCGGCCGCCGCCGCGATCTGCGCCGACCACAGGTCGCCGCCGCCCCGCGGGGCGATGTAGAGATGGTCGGCACTGGTGGTGCAACCACCGAGCGCGAGCTCGACCAGCCCGATCCAGGCCGCCAGGTAGGAGGCCTCCTCGTCGATGCCGGTCCAGCGCGGGTAGAGCCCGGTGAGCCAGTCGAAGAGCGTCCCGTTCAGAACCGGGGCGTAGGAGCGGGTCAGGTTCTGGAACAGGTGGTGATGGGTGTTCACCAGCCCCGGGGTGACCAGGCAATCGGTGGCGTCGATGGTCCGCGTCGCAGGCGGCACCGGGTCGGTCGAGGACCCGACTGCGACGACCGCACCGCCACTGATCGCCACCCAGCCACCGGGGAGTTCGCTGCCCGCCCCCACCGGACCGTCGCAGGTGACGAGCAGACGGGCGCCGGAGATCAGGAGATCGACCGGGGAGACCTGGGACGCCGGAGCGACGGGCACGGACACCCGAGCGAGCGTACTGGGCCAGGTCCGGCCGCCCCGCTTGGCTCGCTGGCCTATGTCTGATGATGCGTCAGTTTCATGACGTTCAGGGCATTCGACAGGTTCGCCCGGTCTGTCCGGATTGCCCCGGGATGGCTGCACCCAGCGGGTATCGGATGGGGTGTCGGCCTTGATCCCTGAGGCGGGCGATGCCTACGTTCGCACCGTCACGAGCACGAGGGGGCCGTTCCATGTCCATGCGTACCAACACCCACCGCAAGCAGCGGGCCGGCCAGCCGGCGACCAGACTTCCGCGCGGCGCGCGGGCGCTGGCGCTGACGTCAGCTACTGCCCTGTGCGCGTCCCTCGGGATGACACTGGCCGCCACGCCGGCCCAGGCCGCGGTGACCCTGACGGTCGCCGTGGCAGGCAACGACGCCAACCCCTGCAGCTCGGGCGCCCCGTGCAAGACCGTCCAGCGGGCGGTGAACCTGGCCGGGCAGTACGCCGAGTCCCAGGACGTCACGATCAACGTCGGCGCGGGCACCTTCACCGAGGCCGCGGGCGTGGTCGTGAACTACGTCGGCGGCAACCCGAAGCCGCTCTCGCTCACCATCGTCGGCGCCGGGGCGGACAAGACCACGATCGCGCCGGGCACGGCTACACGCGTGTTCGGACTGGTGGGCGACTTCCCGATCGCGCTCAAGGCGATGACGATCACCGGCGGGGCCCCGGCGACCGGGGCCACCGGGACGGCCGGCCAGCCGGGAGCGGCAGGGGCACCGGGCGGTGGCGTGTGGAAGGCCAGCGGCACCGGCAGCCTCACCCTGACCGATGTCGCGGTGACCAACAACTCCGCCGGCTCGGGCGGCAAGGGGTACGACGGGCCCAACGGTTCGAACGGCACCGGGATCCCGGGCAACGGCGGCAACGGCACGCCCGCGACCAACGGCGGAGCCGGCGGGTACGGCGGAGGCGTCGCGTACTCCGGCACCGGCAACCTGGTCATCACCGGCAGCACGATCTCCGCCAACAAGGCCGGCTTCGGCGGCGAGGGCGGCAAGGGCGGCCACGGCGGCATCGGTGACGCCGTCGGCGCCGACGGTGAAGGTGGCAACGGCGCGATCGGCGGCAACGGCGGCGCGGGCGGGGCCGGCGGCGGCGTCGCCTTCGCCGGTAACGCGCTGACGGTCACCAACTCCACGATCGTGACGAACCTGTCCGGTCGTGGCGGCAACGGTGGCGCAGGCGGCTCGGGTGGACGCGGCGGCGATGCCACGCCGGAGAACGACGGTGGCGACGGCGCAGTGGGCGGCAACGGCGGCAACGGCGGCAACGGCGGCGGCGTCGAACTG
>NZ_JACDFE010000358.1 GCF_013815995.1 Sporichthya sp. | reverse complement strand
GTGCTGGTCTGGCCGGACGCCGCGGCCGGCCTGGTCGCTGCGTTGTCCGCGCGCGGCGCGCCCGCCGCCGGAGTGTCCCGGGTGCCGCAGATCGGCGAACTGAACTCTCCCGGCGCGACCGTGCTACTGGTCGACCCGCTGGCCGGCCCGGTCAGTCGAAAGACTCTCGGCGAACTGCGCGCGGCCGCCGGCAAGGCCTCACTCCCGCTGGTTGTCGTGGCTGGGCTGACCGAAGCTGCGCTCGAGGACGCCGGCGCCGTGCTCGAACCTCCGGCGTTGCTCGGAGCATTGCGCGCTCCCGGTGCCACGGGCGACGCCCGCGTGCTCGTGGTCGAACAGGACCCCGCGCTCGCCACCGCCCTGGGCGCCGGCCTGCTGAAGAAGGGCATGCAGGCGGTGTATGCGCGCAACGGCGAGGAAGCCGTGATGCGCGCCGCCGTCGGCCCGCCGGAGCTGGTGCTGCTCGGCCTGGACACCGAGACCGACGGCAAGCCCGGCATCCTCGACTGGCTGGTCAGCGCGAAGCTGCTGCTCGGCACGCCCGTGCTCGTCTACACCCTCGACGGCATGCCGCCCGGGTACGCGGCCCGTCTCGAGCGCGGCGCCTCGCTCGTCGGCGTCGGCGCCCGGGGAGAGTCCGAGCGCTCCGACGGCCAGCTCGCCGATCTGCTCGTCCACCTCGGAAGCCTCGCGCCCCGCCGCTGATCGGAGAACCGATCTCAGCCCAGCTCGCGAGTGTCAGCCCGTAGGGGCGCACATCAGCCCGCGCACAGGCTGACATGCGCCCGCCAGGGACGTCGTCCCGCAGTGGTGGCCGGCGCTCAGAAGGTCGTGACCTCAAGTTCGCCGTCCGCGTGCTGCTTGCGCAGCACCTTCTTGTCGAACTTGCCGACGCTGGTCTTCGGCACCTCAGCGATGAAGGCCCAGTGCTCCGGCAGCTGCCACCTGGCGACCTTGTCACCGAGGAACTCGCGCAGCTCGTCGAAGCTCACGGACTCACCGGCCCTCGGCACGACGGCGGCCAGCGGGCGCTCGTCCCACTTCGGGTCGGGGACGCCGATGACGGCGGCTTCGGCAACCGCGGGGTGGCCCATGATCGCGTTCTCCAGGTCCACCGAGGAGATCCACTCACCGCCGGACTTGATGATGTCCTTGGCCCGGTCGGTCAGCGTGATGAAGCCGTCGGGGGTGATCATCGCGACGTCGCCGGTGCGCAGCCAGCCGTCGCGGAACTTGTCCTTCTGGGCGTCCGGGTCGGGCATGTTCGGGTTCTCGATGTAGGAGCCGGCGATCCACGGCCCGCGCACCTCGAGCTCGCCGACGGCCTTGCCGTCGTTCGGCAGGACGTCCCCGTTGTCGTCGGTGATACGGCCCTCGACCGGGCAGGGCAGGAGCCCCTGCGTCAGCCGGTAGGCCAGCGACTCCTCCTTCGACAGCCCGGCCGGCGGCCGCGCTACCGAACCGAGCGGGGAGGTCTCGGTCATGCCCCACGCGTGCAGCAGCTTGACGCCGTGGCGCTCCTCGATCCCGGTCATCAGCGCCCGCGGGCAGGCCGAGCCCCCGATGGCGACGTCCCGCAGCGAATCGACCCGGATCTTCGGCTCCTGCGCGTCCAGGTAGGCGAGCATCGCGTTCCACACCGTCGGCACCGCGCCGCCCACGGTCGGCTTCTCCTGGGAGATGAACTTGCACAGCGGCTCGGGCTGCAGGAAGCGGTCCGGCATGTGCATGTCGGCGCCACTGAACATCGCGGCGTAAGGCAGGCCCCAGGCCATCGCGTGGAACATCGGCACGATCGCGAGGATCTTGTCCGCGGCCGAGATGCCGAACGCCGACGGCGTCAGCGCGTACATGGAGTGCAGGTAGATCGAGCGGTGCGAGTACGCGACGCCCTTGGGGTTGCCCGTGGTCCCGGAGGTATAGCAAATGGCCGCGGCGTCCTGCTCGTCAGTGCCGGCGCTGGCGGCCTCGAAGTCGAAGTTCTCGGACTGCGCGGCCAGGAGCTCCTCGTAGTCGTGCACCGCCGCGTGACTGCCCAACAGCGAGCGGTCACCCTCGCCGCTGACGATGATGTGCTTGACGGTCTTCATCGACGACAGCTGCGGGGCGAAGAGCGGGATCAGCGACCCGTCGACGATGACCGCCTGGTCCTCGGCGTGGTTGGCGATGTAGATCAGCTGCTCGGGGAACAGCCGGATGTTCAGGGTGTGGAGCACCGCGCCCATCGAGGGGATGGCCGCGTAGGCCTCCAGGTGCTCGTTGTTGTTCCACATGAAGGTGCCGACGCGCTGATCGCCCTGGATGCCGAGCGAGCGCAGGCCGTTCGCCAGCCGCGCCGCCCGGGTACCGACCTCGCCGTAGGTCCGGCGCCGGCTGGACTCGCCGGTCCAGGTGACCGTTTCCGACGAGGAATGGAAAGTCGCCGCATATCGGACAATTCGGGCGATAGAGAGCGGCGACTCCTGCATGGTGCTGCGCATCGACGTGCCTTTCCGCCGAAGACGGGACCTCTCCGGACGCTCGAATCCTGGCATTGACCTGCCAACTTGTCATCGCGGCGGTCGATGACTGAATCTTGATCGGCAGCAGTGTTTGCAGTGAGACATGCGGGAGCTTCAATCGAAGTAACTCGGATGTCGGTCGGCTCAGCGTGGAGCCCGGACTTTTCTTTGGGGCTTTGGCGATGGGTGCACACAGCGCGTCCGGCGGTCGACGCCGTTCCGGCGTGCACGTGGAGGGCCCCGCTGCGGCGGAGACCACCTCGCGCCGCGGCCGGCACGCCGGCCCCGCGCCGGCGAC
>NZ_JACDFE010000357.1 GCF_013815995.1 Sporichthya sp. | reverse complement strand
CGGAGATTCCGTCCGGCCCCGCACTGTCGGGTTCAGAAACGTTCACGGATGAAAGCGGGAGATCCTTCGGACCGACCACGGGATCGTTGGTTGCGAACCCGAGTGCCGTTGTCTACTGGTCTCCAGTTCCCTTCCGGGTCCACCCCGGTGTCGGTCGTTGCGCCTTCTCAAAGTCTTCGACACCTTGGCGTGCCTGGCACCCGGGTGGTGGTGCAACCACCTTTACGGCCCGCTCGTGAAAACGTTGTTCTGGCGGCGATCCGCACTGGTCGTTCTGTGTGGACCCGGGAAACCTAGCGGTGCAAGGCGGGTCGCTCAACCCGGGCCTGACCTGCAACGTTCCGCAACGTCGCAGGTCAGGCGGGGGGTGCCTGCCGGAAGAAAATTTTCGCGATGCGACGAGCGGTTCTACGACCGCGCCGGGACCACAACCTCGGCCACCGCCTCGACCACGAGCAGTGGCGGATCGACCACGGATCCGGCGGAATCTCCAGCCCCCGGGGTGGCCCGGCAGCACACCCAGGCCCGCAGGTCCAGCGTGCGGCTGCGGGTGCCGACGCGGGTGAGCGTCGCGGTCACCTCGATCACGTCACCGGCCTTCACCGGCGCCTTGAACGCGACGCCGGCGTAACTCGCGAGCAGGCCTTCGTCACCGTCGGTGCGCAGGCACATCTCGGTGGCGACGTCGCCGAACAGGCCCATCACGTAGGCCCCGTCGAGCAGCGAGCCGCCGTAGTGCGCCTCGTGGTGGGAGACGTAGCGGCGGTGGGTGACGGTCAGGCCGACCTGAGGCTGTCCGGGTTCAGTACCGCTCATGCGGCGATCCTGCTCGAGGCGAGCGCGTGTGCGAGGTAACCGGCCACCTCGCGGGGTGTCGTGCCGCGGGCGAAGATCCGGTCGACGCCGAGTTCGCCGGCCGCGGTCGGGTCGAAGCGGGGCCCACCGACGACGACCAGCGGCCGGCCCGTGCCCTCGGGGAACTCCGCGTGCATCCGTTCGACCAGGGCCCGGGTGTTGTGCAGGTGGGCGTCCTTCTGGGTCACCACCTGGGAGACCAGGACGGCGTCGGCCCGGTGTTCGCGGGCCTCGTGGACCAGCGCGTCGATCTCGACCTGGGCACCGAGGTTGACCACCTTGATCTCCCGGTAGTATTCCAGGCCCTTCTCCCCCGCGAAGCCCTTGATGTTGAGGATCGCGTCGATGCCGACGGTGTGCGCGTCGGTGCCGATGCAGGCCCCGACCACCACCAACTTGCGGCGCAGCGTGGTGCGGATCGCCGTGTTCACCTCGGCCGGAGACAGCAGCGGATACTCCCGCTCGGCCACCGTGATCTGCGAGAGGTCCACGCTGTGCGCGCTGCGGCCGTAGACGACGAAGAAGGTGAAGTCCGGGCCCATGCCACGGGTGTGTACGACCATCGCCGGGTCCAGGCCCATCTTGGCCGCGAGTTGCAGGGCGGCACCCTCGGCGCGGGCATCGTGCGGGATCGGCAGGGTGAACGAGACCTGGACCATCCCGTCGTCGGTGGTGTCGCCGTAGGGGCGGATCATCTGACTGTTCGTCATGTCGGAGGTCACGCCGCCTGCTCCCCTGCGATCGGCTCCAGCAACTCGGCCACCGGATTGCAATAGCCCTCCGCCTTCGCCGCGACACCGTCCAGGCCCTTGCCGCGGTCGGCGGGCCGGCGCATCAGGCCGAAGGTGCCGTCGCCGATCGCGGCCAGCAGCCCCTCGGCCCCGATCCGCTCCAGCAACTCGACGGCCTCGCCGAGGACGTGGTGCGCACGATGGCCGATGAACGAGTCCGGGGCCAGCTGCAGGTCCTCGTGCAACCGGCCGGCCGCGTCCAGGACGTAGCGGGCGTTGCGCAGCGCGAGGTCGCGGTCGGACAGGAACGGAGTGACCACGGCTTCGGTCATCATCCCGACCAGCAGGATGCCCTGGCCGGTCATCGCCCCGGCCAGGTTGAAGAAGCCGTCGAGCAGGTAGCCCTTGAAGATGTCGCCGGTCATGTGCTTGGTCGGCGGCATCCACTTCAGCGGCGCGTGCGGGAACAGGGCGCGGGCGAGCATCGCGTGGGCGAGCTCGAGGCGGAACGAATCCGGCAGGTCGGGGTTGATCTCGAACGCGTGCCCGAGGCCGAGCTGCCAGTCCTCGAGCCCGGCCTCCTTGGCGAAGTACTCGTTGAGCAGCTGGCTCACGGTGACCGTGTGCGCGGCCTCGACCGCGTCGGCGGTGGTGAGGTAGTTGTCCTCGCCGGTGTTGATGATGATGCCGGCCCGGGCGTGGATCTGGCGGGCGAAGCGCTGGTCGGTGAAGGTGCGGATCGGGTTGATGTCGCGGAAGAGGATCCCGTACATCGAGTCGTTCAGCATCATGTCCAGGCGCTCGAGGCCGGCCAGCGCAGCGATCTCCGGCATGCACAGACCGCTCGCGTAGTTGGTCAGTCGGACGTAGCGGTCGAGTTCGTGGGAGACCTCGTCGAGGGCCGCGCGCATCAGGCGGAAATTCTGCTGGGTGGCGTACGTGCCGGCGTAGCCCTCGCGGGTCGCTCCCTCGGGCACGTGGTCGAGCAGCGACTGCCCCGTCGAGCGGATGACGGCGACCACATCGGCGCCCTCACGCGCGGCGGCCTGGGCCTGCGGGATGTCCTCGTAGATGTCGCCGGTGGCGACGATCAGATAGATCCAGGGCCGGCGCGGCGCGTCGCCGATCCGGGCGATGAGTCCGTCCCGCTCGCGGCGGCGGGCGTCGATACGGGCGATCCCGCCGGCGGCGGCGATGCGGGCCGCCGTGCGGGCC
>NZ_JACDFE010000356.1 GCF_013815995.1 Sporichthya sp. | reverse complement strand
GGACGGGCCAAGGCCCGCTCCCTACGATCATCGGCGTGAGCAGCGAGGGGGCGCCGACGCGCGTGCGCGGGCACCTCGGGCCGATGCCGACCGGGCTGTGGACCTGGCTGGGCCCGGTGCTGATCACGATCTTCGGCGGGTTCCTGCGGTTCTGGCACCTGGGCCGGCCGAACGCGGTGGTCTTCGACGAGACGTACTACGTCAAGGACTCCTGGTCGATCCTGAACTACGGCTACGAACGGGCCTACGCCCGGCAGGCCGACGCGAAGCTGGTCAACGGCTCCAGCGACATCCTGGCCGACCGCGCGACGTTCATCGTCCACCCGCCGGTCGGCAAGTGGGTGATCGCGTTCGGGGAGAAGGTCGCCGGCCTGGACTCCTTCGGCTGGCGGCTCGGGGTCGCGATCATCGGCACAGCGTCGATCTTCCTGATCGCAAGGATCGGGATCCGGCTGACCCGCTCGGTCCTGCTCGGCTGCCTGGCCGGGTTCCTGCTGGCCATCGACGGGCTCGCGGTCGCGATGAGCCGGACCGCGCTGCTGGACGGGTCGCTCTCCTTCTTCCTACTCGCCGCCTTCGGGTGTCTGCTCGTCGACCGCGACCGAGCCCTCGACAGGGCGCAGCGGATGGTCGACGGCGGCCGGTACGGCGAGCGGCTGCGCCTCGGTGTACGGCCGTGGCGGATCGCCGCCGGGTTGTTCTTCGGGCTCGCGGTCGGCACGAAGTGGAGCGCGCTGCCGTTCATGGCCCTGTTCGGGGTGATGGCCGTGCTCTGGGACACCAGCGCCCGGCGCGCGGTCGGGGAGCCGAAGCCGCTGCGCTCGATGCTGCGCCGCGACGCCTTTCCTGCGTTCGGCTCGCTGGTCGGCCTGGCCGGCGTGGTCTACCTGATCAGCTGGACGGGTTACCTGGCCACCGGCGGCGGGTGGTCGCGGCAGTGGGCCTCCGACCACGACACCGCGTTCCCCTTCATCCCGGACGCGATCCGATCCCTGTGGCACTACCACGGCGAGATGAAGTACTTCCACACGCATCTGACGGACAGTCATCCCTACGAGTCCAGCCCGTACGGCTGGACAGTGTTGGCCCGCCCGGTCGCCTACTGGTCGCACGACGACGACCTCGGCGAGAACGGCTGCGAGGCCAAGCGCTGCGTGCGCGAGGTGCTGGGCATCGGCACGCCCGCGCTGTGGTGGGCAGCCACCGCCGCCCTGGTGTGGCTGCTCTGGCGCTGGGCCGGGGCGCGGGACTGGCGGGCCGGCGCGCTGCTGGCCGGGGTCGCGGCCGGTTGGCTGCCGTGGTTCCGCTACGGCGACCGCCCGATGTTCTACTTCTACTCGATCTCGTTCCTGCCCTACCTGGTCCTCGGCCTGACCATGGCCCTGGGAGCAATGATCGGACCCGGTTTGGCCGGGGCCGCAACCAAGAAACAACGCCGTCGACGGCAGCTCGGCGCCTGGACGGCCGGGGCGTTCGTGCTGCTGGTCGTCATCAACTTCTTCTACATCTATCCGCTCCTCACCGCGGGCTCGCTGCCGCGCGGGGAATGGCTGGACCGGATGTGGTTCAAGACCTGGATCTAAGGTTCGGGCGTGGACCTCTCCCGCTTGACCGGCCCGGTGCGCCAATTCGGCGCGACGGTGTCCAACGCGGCGGAGGTGATCCGCTACGGCGGGCTGCTCACCGGCGAACTGCCGAGTGAGTTCATTATCGTGGCCCGGCGCCCGATGTTCCGGCTGCGCCGCTACTACCCCTACACCGCGCAGGACGGGCAGATCGGCGGGCAGATCGGCGCGGCCCGTCCCCCGGTGATCCTGATTCCGCCGCTGATGATGGCCGCCGAGGTCTACGACGTCTCCCCCACCACCAGCGCGGTGCGCTTCCTGCACGAGGCCGGCCTGGACCCCTGGATCGTCGACTTCGGCGCCCCGGAACGCGAGGAGGGCGGGCTCAAGCGGACCGTCGTCGACCACGTCCTCGCAGTCAGTGACGTCGTCGACATCGTCCGGTCCACCACGGGGCGCGACGTGCACCTGGCCGGCTACTCCCAGGGCGGCATGTTCGCCTACCAGGTCGCGGCCTACCGGCGCAGTGCCGGCATCGCCAGCCTGATCACCTTCGGCTCCCCGGTGGACTCCCGGGCGACCAGGGTCTTCGGCGTCGTCGCCGAGGACGTGGTCACCGAGATCGCCGGCCTGCTCGCCGACCACGTCCTGGTGCACCTCACGTTGCCGGCCTGGGCCAGCCGGCTCGGCTTCCGACTGCTCGACCCGGTGAAGTCGACCCGGTCGCGGATCCAGTTCCTCCTGCAGTTGCACGACCGGGAGGCGCTGCTGCCGCGCGAGGGCCAGCGCCAGTTCCTCGACAACACCGGGTACGTCGCCTACCCCGGGCCGGCGATCGCCGAGCTGGTCAAGCAGTTCCTCGCCCACAACCGGATGCTGCAGGGCGGGTTCGTGATCGGCGACGTGATGTCGACGTTGGCCGACATCACCTGCCCCGTCCTGGCCTTCGTCGGGACGCTGGACTCGATCGCGCCGCCGCCGTCGGTGCGGGCCATCGCCCGGGCGGCGCCGAAGACGAAGACCTTCGAGGCCGAGGTGGCCACCGGGCACTTCGGGATGGTGGTCGGGTCCGGCGCGATCCGTTCGACCTGGCCCCGGGTCGCGGCCTGGGTGGCGTGGCGGGAGAGCGGCGGAGAGCGCCCCGACGGGATCGCCGTCCTCGACGCCGACGCCGAGTTCGAGCCACGCCCGAGCACCGCCCCCCTGCATGCCGGGGTGGACGTGGCGGGCTACGCCGTCGCGGTTGCC
>NZ_JACDFE010000017.1 GCF_013815995.1 Sporichthya sp. | reverse complement strand
GGACCACCTCGAGCCGACCCGGCGATCGGGCGTCGGCCAGGCCGGCCCGGACGATGTCGACGTCGAGCGGACTGCTGCCGCCGCCGAGGAAGGCCTCCACCGTGGCCACGGCGCAGGCCGCGTTGTGCGCCTGGTGCTCGCCGAGCAGGGGCAGGAACAGCTCCTCGTACAACCCGCCCAGACCCTGGACCGCGAGCACCTGCCCACCGACCGCGCCCAGACGCCCGCGCAGGCCGAACTCCAGGCCCTCCTGGGCGACGGTCGCCTCCACCTCGGCGGCCCGGCGCAGCATCACCTCGGCGACCTCGGCCGGCTGCTGGGCAAGGACGGCGAAGGCGTTCGCCTTGACGATGCCGGCCTTCTCCGTCGCGATCCCCTCTAACGTGTCGCCGAGGTAGTTGGCGTGGTCGATCGCGACCGGCGTGACGACCGCGACCTGGCCGTCGGCCACGTTGGTCGCGTCCCAGGCACCGCCCATGCCGACCTCGACGATCGCGACGTCGACCGGCGCCTCGGCGAACGAGGCATAGGCCATCGCGACCATCGCCTCGAAGAACGAGAGCGGGTGCTCGTTCTTCGAGTCCACCAGTTCGAGGTAGGGCTCCAGGTCGACGTAGGTGTCGATGAAGCGCTGCGGCTCGATCGGCTCACCGTCGAAGCAGATCCGCTCGCGCATCGACTCCAGGTGCGGGCTGGTGAACAACCCCGTGCGCAGGCCGAAGCCGCGCAGCAGCGCCTCGATGATCCGCGCCGTGCTGGTCTTGCCGTTGGTGCCGGTGACGTGGATGACCGGGTAGGAGCTCTGCGGGTCGCCGAGCAGTTCGGTCAGCGCGCGGATGCGGTCCAGGCTCGGCTCGAGCTTGGACTCCGGCCACCGCGACAGCAGCGCGTTCTCGACCGCCGCCAGCTCAGCCATGGAGCGATGCCAGCTGCGCGGTGATGCGAGCGACGTCGGCCTCGCCGCCGGCCTTGCGGGCGTGGATCTTCGCCACCACCTGCTCGGGCGCCTTGGCCACGAAGTCCGTGTTGGCCAGCTTGGCGTCCGCGGCCTCGATCTCCTTGCGCGCGACGGCCAGATCCTTCTCCAGCCGGGCCTTCTCGGCGGCAACGTCGATCGCGCCGGAGAGGTCGAGCTCCACCACTGCGCCCTTGACCTGCAGCGTGGCGCCGGTGGCGAAGCCGTTCTCGTCCGGAGTGAGCCGCGTGAGCGCGCGGACCTGGTCGGCGTGCTCCGCCAGCCCGGGCACGCTGCCGTCGCAGGTGATGCGCGCGGCCACCTTCTTGCTCGGCGCGACGCCCTGGTCGGACCGGAACCGGCGAATTTCGGTGACCAGGTCCTGCACGGCCTCGATCTGGCCTTCGGCGTCGGCGTCGGCGTAATCCGCCCGCGCCTCCGGCCACGGCGCAACGACGATCGAGGTGTTACCGGTCAGCGTGGTCCACAGTTGCTCGGTGACGAACGGGATCACCGGGTGCAGCAGCTTGAGCAGCACGTCGAGGGTGTGCCCGAGCACCGCCCGGGTCGCCTCCGCCTCGGCTCCCCCGCGGGCGAGCGGAGCCTTGGCCAGCTCCAGGTACCAGTCGCAGAACTCGTCCCAGACCAGGTGGTAGAGCTTCTCGGTGGCCTTGGCGAACTCGTAGTCCTCGTAGAGCGCGTCCACCTCGGCGACGGTCGCGTGCAGCCGGGACAGCATCCAGCGGTCGGCCGGGGAGAGCTGCTCGCGCGGCGGCACGTGGGCGGCGACGGTGGCGCCGTTCATCAGCGCGAAGCGGGTCGCGTTCCAGAGCTTGTTGCAGAAGTTCCGCGACCCCGCGACCCAGTCCTCACCGATCGGCGCGTCGGTGCCGGGGTTCGCGCCGCGCGCCAGGGTGAAGCGCAGCGCGTCCGAGCCGTAGGTGTCCATCCAGTCCAGCGGGTCCACGGCGTTGCCGAAGGACTTGGACATCTTCTTGCCGAGCTGGTCGCGCACCATCCCGTGCAGACCGATGGTGGCGAACGGGATGTCGCCGCCGGGAGCGTCGTCCTTCATCGCGTACAGGCCGAACATCATCATCCGGGCGACCCAGAAGAACAGGATGTCGTAGCCGGTGTAGAGCACGGAGTTCGGATAGAACTTCGCGAGCTCCGGGGTGCGCTCGGGCCAGCCGAGGGTGGAGAACGGCCACAGGCCGGAGGAGAACCAGGTGTCGAGGACGTCCTCGTCCTGGATCCAGCCCTCGCCGGGCGGCGCCTCGTCGGGGCCGACGCAGCGCACCTGGCCGTCAGGGCCGTACCAGACCGGGATCCGGTGGCCCCACCACAGCTGCCGCGAGATGCACCAGTCGTGCATGTTGTCGACCCAGGCGAACCAGCGCGGCTCCAGCTCCTTCGGGTGGATGGCCACCCGCCCCTCGCGCACCGCGTCGCCGGCGGCCTTGGCCAACGGCGTCACGTTGACGAACCACTGCAGCGACAGCCGCGGCTCCACCACGGTCTTGCACCGCGAGCAGTGGCCCACGGAGTGCAGATACGGCCGCTTCTCGGCGACGATGCGCCCCTCGGCGCGCAGCGCGGCCACCACGGCCGGCCTGGCCTCGAAGCGGTCCATGCCCAGGAACGGTCCGTGCGCGGTGATCGCGCCGGTCTCGTCCATGATCGTGATCGAGGGCAGATTGTGGCGCTGCCCGATCGCGAAGTCGTTCGGGTCGTGCGCCGGGGTCGTCTTGACCGCGCCGGTGCCGAACGCGGGGTCGACGTGCTCGTCGCCGACGATCGGAATCTGACGTCCCGTCAGCGGGAGCTCGACGGTGGTGCCGATCAGGTGCTTGTAGCGCTCGTCCTCTGGATGCACCGCCACCGCGGTGTCGCCCAGCATCGTCTCGGCGCGGGTGGTCGCGACCACGATCGAGGCGTCCCCGTCGCCGTAGCGGATCGACACCAGTTCGCCCGGGTCCTCCTGGTGCTCCACCTCGATGTCGGAGAGCGCGGTGTGGCAACGCGGGCACCAGTTGATGATCCGCTCGGCGCGGTAGATCAGCTCGTCGTCGTAGAGCTTCTTGAACATGGTGAGCACCGCGCGGGACAGGCCCTCGTCCATGGTGAAGCGCTCACGCTGCCAGGCCACCCCGTCACCGAGGCGCTTCATCTGGCCGAGGATCTTGCCGCCGGATTCGGCCTTCCACTCCCAGACCTTGGCGACGAAGGCCTCCCGGCCCAGATCGTGGCGGGACACGCCCTCCTTGGCCAACTCCCGCTCCACCACGTTCTGGGTGGCGATGCCGGCGTGGTCCATCCCGGGCAGCCAGAGCGCCTCGTAGCCCTGCATCCGGCGCCGGCGGACCAGCGCGTCGATGAGGGTGTGCTCGAAGGCGTGGCCGAGGTGCAGGGAGCCGGTGACATTCGGCGGCGGGATGACGATGCAGTAGGCGGGCTTGTCCGAGGCCGCGTCGACCTCGAAGTAGCCCGCGTCCACCCAGCGCTGGTACAGCTCGCCCTCTACCTCCGCCGGCGCGTAGCGGGTCGGAAGGTCGGCGGCGGGCGAGGTGGAGGCGTCAGTCACCCGCGGAAGTCTACGGAGCGCGTCCGGGGGATCTCGAACCGATTAGCCGAGCGCTCCTCGCGATGAAGCAGGATGGCCGCATGCCCAAGCCCAAGGTGAGGTTCGCGGACCCGGCGAACCCCTCGCCGGCCGAGCTCCGCGCGTGGGCGAAGTGCAACGACCTGGAGCCGATGGAGGACTGGGACCTCGTCCTGGCCGACCTGCGCTACGCGGACGTGCTGGTGGAGCAGGTCGCGAACGAGGCGTGTCCGTCGCAGCGCTACCTGCTGGCTGCGCGGTACCTGCTGGCCGGGAACGCGGTGCGTTCCGGGTTCACCGGCCTGGCCCGGGCCGACCTCGAAGAAGTGGTGGCCACGGCCCGGGCCACCGGCAATGCCTGGCTGGAGTTCTGGGTCGCGCGCTCAGAGCAGTTGATGGCCAACCCGGCCGAGTTCGACTACGCGCTCTGGTGCGCCGGTGGCTTCGCGAAGCGCCCGATGAACTAGCGAGGGTGCCGGCGGGAGTCGATGACGCCGGTGTCGAAGCCGGCCAGATGCAGACCACCGCCGATGAACCGGGCGTGCTCGATCTTCAGGCAGCGGTCCGCGACGACCTGGAGCCCGGCGTCGCGGGCGCGCTGCTCGACGGCGGCGTCCGTGAGCCCGAGCTGTAACCAGCACGTCTTCGCCCCGACCTTGATGGCCTCGGTCAGCACCTCGTCGAGCTCACTCTGCCGCCGGAACACGTCGACGAGGTCCGGGAGGACGGGCAGCGCGGCCAGGCTCGGGTACACCGGCTTGCCGAGGATGTCGGTCTTCGCGGTCGGGTTCACGAAGTAGACCTCGTAGCTGGTACTGGCCAGCAGATAGGTGGAGACGAAGTAGCTCGCGCGGGACTCGTTGGCCGAGGCGCCGACCACCGCCACCGAGCGGGTCTCGCGCACGATCCGGGCCCGGTGCGCCAGGTCCTCCGGAGTTCCGACACTCACGCGATCGCCTTCTGCGACGCGGCCAGGGCCTGGTCCAGGTCCCAGATGATGTCGTCGACATCCTCGAGTCCGACGCTGATGCGCACCAGGTCCCCGGGCACGCCGGCCAGGGCCAGCTGCTCCTCGGTGAGCTGACGATGCGTCGTACTCCCCGGGTGGATGACCAACGTGCGCACGTCGCCGATGTTCGCCAGGTGGCTGGCCAGCCGGACGTTCTCGATGAAGGCCTCCCCCGCCGCGCGCCCGCCGACCACGCCGAAGGCGAAGACGGCGCCCGGCCCCTCCGGTAGGTAGTGCTTCGCGCGCTCGTGGTGCGGGTGGCTGGGCAGGCCGGCGTAGCGGACGTAGCTGACGCGGGGGTCTGCCTCCAGCCAGGCCGCGACCGCGGCGGCGTTGGCGACGTGCTCAGCCATCCGCTGCGGCAGCGTCTCGATCCCCTGCAGCAGCATGAAGGCAGCGATCGGGGTGAGCGAGGGACCGATGTCGCGCAGTTGCTCGGAGCGCACCATCGTCAGCCAGCCGTACATGCCGAAGTTGCCGGCCCAGGTCAGGCCGCCGTAGCTCGGGATCGGCTCGGTCATCCGCGGGAAGCGCCCGTTGGTCCAGTCGAACTTTCCGGACTCCACCACGACGCCACCGAGCGTCGTGCCGTGCCCGCCGAGGAACTTCGTCGCGGAGTGCACGACGATGTCCGCGCCGTGCTCGATGGGCCGACACAGGTACGGCGTGGCCATGGTGGCGTCGACGATCAGCGGCACCCCGGCGTCGTGCGCGACCTCGGCCAGCCCGGCCAGATCGGCCACCTCACCGGAGGGGTTGGACACCACCTCGACGAAGACGGCCTTGGTCGCCGCGGTGATGGCGGCGGCGTAGTCGGCCGGGTCGGTGCCGCGGACGAAGGTGGTCTGCACGCCGAACCGGCGCAGCGTCACGTCGAGCTGGGTCAGCGTGCCGCCGTAGAGCGAACCGGCCGCGACGATGTGGTCGCCGGCACCGGCCAGGGCAGCGAAGGTGAGGAACTCGGCGGACAGCCCGCTCGCGGTGGCGATCGCCCCGAGCCCGCCCTCCAGCGACGCCATCCGCTCCTCGAGCGTGGCCACCGTCGGGTTCGCGATCCGGCTGTAGATGTTGCCGTACTTCTGCAGCGCGAACAGACTGCCGGCGTCCGCGGTGTCCTCGAAGACGAACGCGGTGGTCTGGTAGATCGGCACGGCGCGGGCGCCGGTGTGCGGGTCCGGACGCGCGCCGGCATGCACAGCGCGGGTCTTGAAGCCCCAGTCTCGTTCAGCCATGACGGTTGGTGAGCCTACTTCTCGATCGAGGAGGACCCGCCGAGACCGATGCCGACGGCCTCCGCAGTGAGCGCGAAGATCTGGTCCCGCTCGATCAGGAACCCGTCGTGCCCGGAGGGCGAGGAGATCACCCGCAGCCCCTTCACGGTTCCCGGTGCGGTGGCGATCTGCTCCTGCTGCCACAGCGGGTAAAGCCGGTCGGTGTTCACTCCCCCGACGAGCAGGGGCACCTCGATCCGGCCCAACGCGGCCTCCAGGCCGCCTCGTCCCCGTCCCAGATCCCAGGTGTTCATCGCATCGGTGAGCGCAACGTAGGTACCCGGGTCGAAGCGACGGGACAGCTTGACCGCCTGGTGGTCCAGGTAGGACTGCACCGCGAACCGGCCGGGCCCAACCGCGGCGAGCGGATCCTCGCCCGCCTGCGGGGTACCGGCGAACCGGTCCTGGAGTTCGTACTCGCTGCGGTAGGTCAGGTGCGCGATCCGCCGGGCGATCTCCATCCCGGCCCACGGACCACCGCCGGCCTCGTCGTAGTAGTCGCCCCCGGCCCAGCCCGGGTCGGCTCTGATCGCCGCGATCTGGGTCGACTGGGTGCCGATCTGGTCCCCGGTCGCAGCTGCGCCCACCGCGACCACCAGGGCGGCACCGACCCGGTCCGGGTACGCGTAGGCCCACTCCAGCGCGCGCATCCCGCCCATCGACCCACCGAGCACCGCCGCCCACCGCCGAACGCCGAGGTGGTCGGACAGCAGGCGTTCGGAGCGGACCTGATCGCCGACGGTGACGCGGGGGAAGCGCGACCCGTACGGCCGCCCGTACCCCCGCCCGTCTGTGGCCCGCGAGGAAGGCCCCGTGGACCCCTGGCACCCGCCGAGTACGTTCGCCGCGACCACGAAGACCCGCTCGGTGTCGAGGGGCCGGCCGGGACCGATCAGCCCGTCCCACCAACCGGCGGTCGGCTGACCCGGACCCGCGACACCGTGCACATGGGCATCCCCCGTGAGCGCGTGCAGCACGAGCACCGCATTGGACGCGTCCGCGTCGAGGGTGCCCCAGGTCTCGTAAGCCAGCGTCACACCGGGCAGGTGCCCGCCGAGCTCAAGGTCGATCGCGCCGAGGTCTGCGAACCGCCGATCCGCCGCCGGATCGCCCTCGCGCCACCCGCCCGGCCGTGGGGACATAGCGGAAGTCTCGGTGACCGCTGGAGGCTAGGCGCTCTTCTCGCGCCGTTCGCGCTTGCGCTCGACGTCGCGCGGCACCAGCGTCGGGTTGACGTTGGACACCACGACGTCGCGGTTGATCTCGACGCGGGCGACGTCCGTGCGGGACGGCACCTCGTACATCACCGAGAGCAGAACCTCTTCCATGATCGCGCGGAGGCCGCGGGCGCCGGTGGCGCGCAGGATGGCCTGGTCGGCGATCGCTTCCAGGGCGTCGGGGGTGAACTCCAGCTCGACGTTGTCCAGCTCGAAGAGCTTCTGGTACTGCTTCACCAGCGCGTTGCGCGGCTCGCTCAGGATGCTCACCAGCGCGTCGCGGTCCAGGTTCTTCACGCTGGTGATGACCGGCAGCCGGCCGACGAACTCCGGGATCATGCCGAACTTGAGCAGGTCCTCGGGCATCACGTCGCCGAAGCTGTCGGTGGTGTCCAGGTCGGTCTTGGAGTGCAGCGTCGCGGAGAAGCCCATCCCCTTCTTGCCGACCCGGCCCTCGATGATCTTCTCAAGTCCGGCGAACGCGCCGCCGACGATGAAGAGCACGTTGGTGGTGTCGATCTGGATGAACTCCTGGTGCGGGTGCTTGCGCCCGCCCTGCGGCGGCACGGAGGCGGTGGTGCCCTCCAGGATCTTCAGCAGGGCCTGCTGCACGCCCTCGCCGGAGACGTCGCGGGTGATCGACGGGTTCTCGCTCTTGCGGGCGATCTTGTCGACCTCGTCGATGTAGATGATCCCGGTCTCGGCCTTCTTGACGTCGTAGTCGGCGGCCTGGATCAGCTTGAGCAGGATGTTCTCGACGTCCTCGCCGACGTAGCCGGCCTCGGTCAGCGCCGTGGCGTCCGCGATGGCGAACGGGACGTTGAGCATCCGGGCGAGGGTCTGCGCGAGGTGGGTCTTGCCGCAGCCGGTGGGGCCGATCAGTAGGATGTTCGACTTGGCGAGTTCGACCACGTCACCGCCGGCCGCAGTCTTGCCGGCCTCGCCCGCCTGGACCCGCTTGTAGTGGTTGTAGACCGCGACCGAGAGCGCCTTCTTCGCGCTCTCCTGCCCGACCACGTACTGGTCGAGGAACTCGCAGATCTCCTTGGGCTTGGGCAGTTCGTCCCAGCGCACCTCGGTCGAGTCGGAGAGCTCCTCCTCGATGATCTCGTTGCAGAGATCGATGCACTCGTCGCAGATGTAGACGCCAGGACCTGCGATCAGCTTCTTGACCTGCTTCTGGCTCTTTCCGCAGAAAGAGCACTTGAGCAGGTCCCCGCCATCGCCAATGCGTGCCACGCGGTCGCGTCTCCTAGGGTCGGGCCGAGGATTCGACGGTACCTTCCGGTGCCCCGCGCACACATCACCTTGAGCGGGCGAGTCGAGGCATTCCGCTCTGAGCGGACATGACTGCGGGAACTGACCGAATGGTCAGTTCCCGCAGGTCAGAGCATGTTTTGTTTCGGGGTCAACCGGCGCCGTTGACGGCGAGCAGGGAGGTCTTGCGGGACGAGATGACGTCGTCGACGATCCCGTACTCCTTGGCCTGCTGAGCGGTCAGGATCTTGTCCCGCTCGATGTCCTTGCGCACCAGCTCGATGTCCCGGCCGGTGTGCTTGGCGAGCATCTCCTCCAGCAGGGCCCGCATACGCAGGACCTCGTTGGCGACGAGCTCGAGGTCGCTGGCCTGGCCACCGCTGCCTTCGATGGCGGGCTGGTGGATCAGGATGCGCGCGTTCGGCAGCGCGAGGCGCTTGCCGGGGGTACCGGCGGCCAGCAGGACCGCGGCCGCCGAGGCGGCCTGGCCCATGCAGATCGTCTGCACGTCCGGCTTGACGAACTGGATGGTGTCGTAGATCGCCGTCAGCGCCGTGAACGAGCCACCGGGCGAGTTGATGTAGATCTGGATGTCCCGGTCCGGGTCCATCGACTCGAGCGTGAGCAGCTGCGCCATCACGTCGTTGGCGGAGGCGTCGTCGACCTGCACGCCGAGGAAGATGATCCGCTCCTCGAAGAGCTTGGCGTAGGGGTCGTACTCCCGGATGCCCTGGCTGGTGCGCTCGACGAAGCGCGGCAGCACATACCGGGACTGCGGTAGCTGGAGGTTCGACTCAGGCATCATGCGGTGCCTCCGGATCCCGAGACCTGCCGGGCGTTGGTGACGACGTGGTCGACAAAGCCGTATTCCTTGGCCTCTTCGGCCGTGAACCAGCGGTCCCGGTCGGAGTCGAGCTCGATCTGCTCGACGGTCTGACCGGTGTGCTCGGCGATCTGCGCCGCGAGCCGCCGCTTCGTGTAGAGCATCTGCTCGGCCTGGATCTTGATGTCCGAGGCGGATCCGCCGAGGCCACCGCTGGGCTGGTGCATCATGACGCGCGCGTTCGGCAGGGCGTACCGCTTGCCGGGGGCACCCGCGCAGAGCAGGAACTGGCCCATCGAGGCGGCCAGGCCCATCGCCACGGTCGCGACGTCGTTCTTGACGAACTGCATGGTGTCGTAGATCGCCATGCCGGCCGAAACCGAGCCGCCGGGGCTGTTGATGTAGAGCCAGATGTCCTTGACGGGGTCCTCGGCGGCGAGCAGCAGCATCTGAGCGGCCAGCGTGTTCGCCATGTCATCGCGAACCTCGGAGCCGAGGAAGATGATGCGCTCGCGGAGCAGGCGCTCGTAGACGCGCTCGCCGAGGCCGCCACCGGCTTCCGGGGTCCGGGCCATCTCGAGCCGGGTCATGCCCCATTCATTGGTCAAGGCCACTCGTCCTCACCTGCTTCGGTGTCGTCACGACGATCTTCCTCGCCGCGTTGCCGACCCTAATGCCCAGGGTGGCTCCGGCCTTCCCCAATCCGGCCGAGTTCGCTGTCAGCGCAGGCACGACCGCCCGAACGGAGGACTCAGGCGCCGGGAATGGTGGGGATCGCGATGCTTGCGGCCCCGCGGGCGGAAGCGGCCTGGGACTCCTCGGCCTCACCGCCGGCCAGGGTCTCGGCGACCTCGTCCTCGTCGTCCGCGCCGGCGCCGACCCCGTCGACCAGCAGCTCGGACAGGTCCACCGGGTTGCCGCTTTCGTCGCTGACCGTCGCGGAGGTGAGGATGACCGCGAGCGCCTTCCCGCGCACCGCCTCGGCGACCAGCATGTTGGCCTGGCCGGCCTGGACGATCTGCTGAGCGAACTGGTCCGGGTTCATGCCGGCCGACTGGGCGCGCTCGATGAGGTGCCGGGTGATCTCCTCCTGGGAGATCTCCACCTCCTCCTTGCGGGCCACCGCGTCGAGCAGGAACTGGGCCTTCATCGCCTCGGTCGCGCGCTTCTCGACCTCGGCGTCGAACTCTTCCTTGGTCTGGCCCTCGTGCTCGAGGTAGGCCTCCAGGCTCAGCCCGGCCTGCTGGAGCTGGTTGACGATCGAGTCGTGGCGGAAGTGCACCTCGGCGTGCAGGAAGCCCTCCGGCAGCGGGATCTCGACCTGCTCCATCAGCGCCTCGAGGACCTTGTCCCGGGCCTGACCGCCCTGCCCGAGCTTCTTGTTCCGGGCGACCCACTGGGCGGTGTCCGCGCGCAGTTCCTCGGCCGTGTCGAACGAACTGGCCATCTGGGCGAACTCGTCGTCGACCTCGGGCAGCTCGCGCACCTTCACCGCGGTGACGGTGACGGTGATGTCGACCTCTTCCTCCTTGCGGGGACCGGCGACCAGCGTGGACTCGAAGGTCTTGGTCTCGCCGGCGGACATGCCGATCACGGCGCTGTCCAGGTTCTCGACCAGGGTCTTGGAGCCGACGACGTAGGTCAGGCCGGTCGCCTGCGCCTCGTCGATCAGCTCGCCCTCCTTGGCCTTGCCGGACAGGTCGACGGTCAGGTAGTCGCCGTCCTCGGCCGCCCGCTCGATCGTGTTGAAGACGGCGAACCGCCCGCGCAGCTGGTCGAGGGCGTTCTCGATGTCCTCGTCACTGACCGCGGCGTCGTCGACGGTGACCGAGATGCTCTTGTAGTCCGGCAGCTCGATGGTCGGCCGGACGTCGACCTCGGCGGTGAAGGCCAGCTGGCTGCCGTCCTCGAAGGAGGTGACATCGATCTGCGGCTGGCCCAGCACGTCGAGCTCGGCAGACTGGACGGCCTCGGAGTAGAACTGCGGGATGGCGGTGTTGACCGCCTCCTCCAGCACGGCGCCGCGGCCGAAGCGCTGGTCGATCACCTGCGGCGGGACCTTGCCCTTGCGGAACCCGGGCACGCTCACCTGGCCGGCGATCTTCTTGTACGCGTCCTTGAGGCTGGGCTTGAGCTCCTCGAAGGGAACCTCGACGGTGAGCCGGACCCGCGTCGGGTTCAGGGTCTCGACTTCGCTCTTCACGACGTGGTTCTCCTCAAGATGCAGGTGCTGGGACGGGTGTTTGCTGCTGGTCGGGGCGGCGGAAACTTGGGCCTCGAACTCCCGATCTCCTGAACTCCGATATTGCGGTCGGGGCGGGGAGACTCGAACTCCCGATCTCCTGCCCCCAAAGCAGGCGCGCTAGCCACTACGCTACGCCCCGCGGCGTGGCGGGCAGTCTAGTGCCCAGGTCAGAACGGGTAGGGGGAACGTATGAGCTACACCGCAGCGCCCGAGGGCTGGTGGCAGGAATTCGTGGGCGGTTCGCCCGTCCGGACAGCCAAGCTCGCCGTGGTGCGCGCCGACGGCTCACCGCAGGTGGTGCCGGTGTGGGTCGCGCTCGACAGGTCCAACGGGACCGACGAAATCGTCTTCACCACCGGCGCCGGCACCGTCAAGGGCAAGGCCATCGCCCGGGACCCGCGGGTCAGCCTGTGCTGGGACGACGAGCGCCCGCCGTTCAACTTCGTGATGATCCGCGGCACCGCTCGGACCTCCGACGACCCGGACGAGGTCTACCGCTGGGCCGGCCTGCTCGGCGCCCGGTACATGGGCGCCGACCGGGAGAAGGAATACGCCGAGCGCAACGGCGTCCCCGGCGAACTGCTGGTGCGGGTCACCCCGGAGCACGTGGTGGCCAAGGTGGACGTCGCCGACTGACGTTCTAACCTGCCGTCATGGCGGAGAACACCTCGTACTTCATGAACGCCCAGGCCGGCACCGGCTTCGGAACCACCTCGGCCGGGGATGAGAAGGCGCACCGGGCTCTGAACGCGGCGGTGGACTCCCCCGCCGCCGGCGATGCTGCCGTCGAACAAGCACTTCGACCAGGCCATGAAGACCGAGGGCACGCTGCTGCTGCGCGGCAAGCCCTTCACCGTCGATGCCCCGGCGGCGACAGCAGTTCGCTAGGGGGTGTCCTCGCCGAGCACCACGTGCTCGGCGCGATCGCGGCCGGCGGACTTGGCCCGGCCCAGCGCCGCGTCGGCCAACTTGACCAGTGCGTCGACACCGCCCACTTCAGGCACCGGGACCCCCGCGACCACGCCCAGGCTGATCGTGAGCAGACCGTCCGGGGCGCCGTCGTGGGCCAGGTCGAGGTCCTCGACCGAGACCCGGCAGCGCTCGGCCATCAGCTCGGCGCCCGCCGGGTTGGTGTCCGGCAGCAGGATCGCGAAGGTCGCGCCGCCGATGCGGGCCACCACGTCACCCCCGCGACCGAAGCACTCCTGCAGGGCGGCGGAGACCGCCTTGATCGCGTGCTCGCCGGCGAGCGCCCCGCACTCGTCGTTGTAGGAACCGAAGCGGTCGATGTCGACGGAGATGTAGGTCAGCGGCAGGGAGTTGCGGGCGCTGCGGCGGTACTCGCGCTCGAGCAGCTCCTCGAAGTACCGGCGGTTGTAGAGCCCGGTGCCCGGGTCGCGCACCGACAGCGTGCGGAGCAGGATCATCTCCTCCAGCTGGGCGCGCAGGTCCGCGAACGCGGCGAGGTCGTCGTCGGAGAACTCGCGCGGCTTGGTGTCGAGCACGAACAGCGTCCCGACCGGCATGCCGTTGGGGGCCTGCACCGTCATGCCGGCATAGAACCGGATGTACGGCGCACCCATCACCATCTCGGAGTCGGCGAACCGGAAGTCCGACATGGCGTCGTTGACCACCAGCAGGTCGCCGGACTCGATGCAGGCCCGGGAGAAGGCGTCCCCGACGTTGTCGTTGTCCTCGAGCTCCTCCACCCCGAAGGCCGAGGGCAGGAACTGCTTCTCCAGGCCGACGAGGGAGAACGCCGCCAGCGGCGCACCGGTCATGTGGGACAGCAGGCGCGTCACCCGGTCGAAGGAGGCATCCATGTTGAGGATGGCCTCGCCGATCCAACGCACCGCGTCGAGCCGTGCGTCGTCGGCGATGCTGGCGTGTTCCGGTGTGAACATGGTGGGTCCCCCTTGGTCGGTCGCCCTGAGATGTCGGCTTCCGACGCATTGATCTGAAGGGGCCGTCCGGCCTATTGCGCACCGCGTTTCCACCTCAGGCGGAGCGCAAAATGCCGGGAACCTGATAGTTCGTCCAGCCGTCCCGCCGACGAGCATCACCGTCAATTACGTGGGTATCCGACGAGTTGAGCGGCGGCGGGCCTCTAAGCTGGGGGCTGCACCTCGCGGGTGTAGCTCAATGGCAGAGCTCCAGCCTTCCAAGCTGGCCATGCCGGTTCGATCCCGGTCACCCGCTCCAGCGTTTTCCCAGGTCAGAGACACTTTTCGGCCATTCTGACCCACCGTAAAATTGTCCGCCGGAACCCCTTGCAGACCCTGATTCGCCGCCCGTTAGGTCATGACTAGGTCACGCCGGCGGGGCGGGCTACGGCGCGCGCGAGCTGGCTGACCTGGGTGTTCCTCCGCCGACTCGTGGTCGACAGCCTTCAGCGCAGGCCGAAGCGACAAAATGTTGGGCGCGGATCGGAGCCCGACGCGCCTGGAGGGAACGCGATGACGCTGGCGGACGTGCTCGGTCTGATCCGGACCCGGGCGGACCAAAGCACCGCTGGAGCGCGAATCCCCTCCCCCGGCGGGCAGGCTCGTGACCTGGCTGAACGGGTTCCAGTTCGACGGCCGCCAGGACTTCTTCTCCCTGGACCTACCGCCTCGTTCCGTACCCACGTGCAGAATTCCCAGCGTCGCAGCCGCTGGGATAGGCACCCGCGTCACGCTCACGCGTCGTGGTTGCTTGCCGGCGGGGCCGACCTCCAGGTCGTGAAGGAACGCCTCGGCCACGGCAGCACTGTGGCCACAGGCAAATACCTGCACGCACTCCCCGGCGCCGACAAGGATGCACTCGATTCGCTAGAGACGTTTCGAGGGAGGCGGATCGACGCCGAGGTGGCCTCGACGGCGGATCAACCGGACCGTGAGCTGCCGAGATGCGCCAGCTCGTTGCGAAGCTGACCTGAATGCTCGGCGGCAAGATCGGCACTGCATGACGCCCAGTCAGCTTCGTCACACAAGCGCCTTTCGCGGCACGGTTTGACGTGACCGATCCGTTGGCGGATTGCTTAGACCGCATCCTGACGCTTAGTCACTTCTTTGTCGACCGCCCCGGCGCTGGCCGGGACACTGCCCAGGCCAACGCCGCCGGTCTGGTCGTGCCACCCGACCCACGCCACCGCCCGCGAGCCGATCTCGGCGCTGCCCGTGTCGACAACCTCGCCGACGCTCGGGAGGGAGGCGAGGTCCGCGCTCAGGCCGGCGCGGCCAGCTCGTAGCCGGCCTCCTCGACGGCGGCACGGACTTCCGCCGCGGTGGCGTCACCGCTCACGGTGAGGCGGCCGGTCTCGAGCTCGACCTGTACATCCATCACCCCGGGAAGCTCGGTCACCTCCTCGGTGACCGCGGCGACGCAGTGGCCGCAGGTCATCCCGGTCACGGTGTACGTCGCGGTGCTCATGAGTTGGCTCCTTTTCGGCTGTGTGGGGTTCAGCTGCGGACCAGGCGCGCGATCGCATCGCTCGCCTCGCGCAGCTTGGCGGCCTGCTCGTCCCCGCCGACCCGGGCAGCGTCCACGACACAGTGCGCCATGTGCTCGTCGAGCAGGCCGAGTGCGACGGACTGCAGTGCCTTGGTCGCGGCCGAGACCTGGGTGAGGACATCGATGCAGTACTTGTCCTCCTCGACCATCTTGGCGATCCCGCGGATCTGGCCCTCGATGCGGCGCAGCCGCTTGAGCTGGTCGTCCTTGGTGCTGCTGTAACCGGCCATGACCGTCCCTGTCCGCCGCCGTTCGATGTCAAGGAACACCATACCCCCCTAGGGTAAGTCCCACAAGTCAAACTCCACACACGTCAGACCTCCTGAACCTCTGGGGCCGCCGTGAGTTTCTCCCTTCGGCGTGAGTGGGCGTCAGTTGGCTTGATGTGCCGAGCATGGTACCCCCCCAGGGTATTTGACACGGGCTCCGATTCTGTGGTTGCCTCCGGATATACCCCCTACCGGTAAGGAGTAATTTGGTGACGAGCACCTCTCCCGCCGCCAAGCGGACGGCGCTGGCGGTCATTGCGGCAGCGCAGTTCATGGTGATCATGGATACCTCGATCATCGGCGTCGCCCTGCCGCAGAGGCCTGGCTGCCATGACCGCCCTGGCGGCCGCACACGGCGCCGACCAGCTCGGCGACCCAGTCGCCCTCACCGACGGCTTCTCCGCCGGACTGACCGGCGCGGCCGTGATCGCCGCCGCGGGCGCCGTCCTGGCCGCGCTGACCCTGCGCACCCCCCGACTCGCGCCAGCCGCCGCTCCCGAACCGGTCAGGGTCGGCGCATGACGCGCGAGCACCTTCCCCGTCTGCTCGCCTTCGCCCGACGGCCCACCACCCGCGCAGTCGGCTCGTGCATCCTCGGATGCGTGGCCGAACTGCTTCGCCAGCGGCGACGAATTACACCTGGTAGCGGAGGTCAGTCCACGTGGGCGATGGCGGACTCCGCAGCGGGCCTGCGATCGATTGCCGGATGCGTCTCATACATACGGGTGGCGACGACCAGACCAGAGGCGGCGGTCAGGGCGGCGACGGCCCACACCGCGGCGGTCAGGCCCCAGGCGTCGGCCAGGATTCCGGCAAGCAGGGCGCCGATGGCGAACCCGCCGTCGCGCCACAGGCGGTAGACGCCGACAGCGCGGGCGCGCCAGGCCGGGTGGGCGACATCGCCGATCACCGCCAGCAGGGCGGGATAGACCAGGGCGGTGCCGAGGCCCAGCAGAACCTGCGCCGCGGCCCAGATGCCGAAGCTGGTGCCGAGGGCGACCAGCGCGATGGCCGCGGCCTGGGTCAGCATGCCGGCGGTGATGAGATGTTTGCGGCCGATCTGGTCGGACCACCAGCCGGTGAGCAGTTGGCCGGCTCCCCACACCGCGGGGTAGAGGGCAACCAGGACCCCGATCTGGGTGATGGACAGGCCGTGGGCGGCGAACAGCAGCGGGAAGATCCCCCAGGCCAGCGCGTCGTTCAGATTGTTGACCATGCCCGCTTGGCTGGCCGCGGACAGGGCCTTGTCGCCGGCGCTGGTTCTCCAGATGATTTGACGTGTGGTCAGTTTCGCGTTGTCGGTTTCGCGGGCGGGGTGGCCCGCGGCCTCGGCGCGCGCGTGGTCTCGGGTCTCGTGCACGGCCAGGGTGGACAGGCCCAACCCGAGCGCGGCGTAGGCGACTCCGAGCAGGAACGGTTCCGGGCGCAAGCCGGCGTGGGCAGCGATGGCCCCGGTGGCCAGTGCCGTCGCGGCGACGGCCGCGTAGCCGGCGGCCTCGTTCAAGCCCATCGCTAGCCCGCGGCGGGCCGGACCGACCAGGTCGATCTTCATGATGACGGTGGCCGACCAGGCCAGGCCCTGGTGGATGCCGAGCAGAACGTTCGCGACGATGACCCAACCCCAGCTGGGCGCCCAGATCAGCAGCAACGGCACTGGCAGCCCGACCAACCAGCCGGCGACTAACACGGGCTTGCGGCCGTAGCGATCCGACCAGGTGCCCGCGAAGAAATTGGTGACAGCCTTGGTCGCGCCGAAGGCCAGGATGTAGGTCAGGACCGCGGAGTAGGCGTCCAGGTGGAACACGTCCTGGGCCAGCAGGGGAAGAACTGTGCGCTCTTGCCCGAGCATCCCGCCGACCAGGGCGTTGACGGCGACCAGCAACCCGAACTGGGCGAGGTTCGCGCGCAGGCCCAGCCGTGGGCCGGTGGGAGCTTCCGTGTCGGGCGCGGGCGTCACCGGTCCACCGCCAGGTCCCGGCCAGTGGCCGCGGACCACTGGTCCGGGCCACCGTCGAGAACGGCCAAGCGAGAAGCGCCCGCCCGGGCCAGAACGCTGGCGGCGGTCATCGCGCGCTCCCCGTGCCCGCACATCACGACCGCCCCGTCCGATGTGGCGTGCGTCCGGGAGGGGAGGTCGCCGAGTTCGATGTGCACCGCGCCGGGGACGTGCCCGGCCGAGTACTCGCTGTGCTGACGGACGTCCAGGACCGGACGGTGCCCGAGGTCCGCGGCGGTGATGAGGGCGATCCGTTCCTGCGCCCCGCCCTCGGCGCGCCAGGTGGGCATGCCGCCGGACAGCTGCCCGGCGATCCGTTTGTACCCGATCTTCGCGGCCTGCCACGCGACCTCGGCAGGGTCCTGCCCGGCGCCGAGGACGAACACCAGCGGCGCATCGACGGGCAGCAGCCAGCCGAGCCAGGTGGCGAACTGCTCGCGCAGCGCGATCGAGATCGCGCCGGGGATGTGGCCGGCGGCGAACTCCGCGACGGGCCGGACATCGACCAGGCGTGCGCCGCTGCTCAGCTGGTCCCGCACTTCGGTGACACTCAGCGCGGCCAAGGCCGGATCGCGGGCGAGCACGTCAGGGCCGCGCCGGTTGACCTCACCGAGGCGGGCGAAGTACGCCGGGTAGGAACCCAGGCCGGCCAGCAGCGCCGCCACGAACGCGGCCTCGTCCGCGCAGGCCAGCAACGCGTTGGACTGCTTCTCGGCGCCGATGGTGGACGTGCGCTCCGCACCCGGCGGAGCGGAGCAGAACGACCCGGCGCCATGGGTGGGCCACACGGGCGTGGCGTCGGGCAGGGTCAGCAGGCGCTGCAGCGAGCGGTACTGGGCCCGGGCCAGTTCCTCGGCCCGGTCGGCCCCCAACAGGTCGGTGCGGGCCGCGGACCCGACGATGAGGGATCCCCCGGTGAACACACCTAGCTCGCTTGCACCGTCCAGCAGCAGGAAGGACAGGTGCTCGTCGGTGTGCCCGGCCGTGGCCAATGCGCGCAGGGTCAACCCGCCGAGGTCGACCTCGTCCCCGTCGTTCAACGCGGCGTGCGGGAAGGCCCGGTGCCCGGCCGCGGAGGCCAGCACGGTGGCCCCGGACTCGCTCGCGAGCTGCACCGCCCCGCTCAAGAAGTCGGCGTGCAGATGGGTGTCGGCCGCGAACGCCACCTTCAGGCCGCGCTCGCCCGCGGCCTTTCGCACCGCCCGCAGATCCCGGGTCGCGTCCACCGCCAGGGCGCGGCCGCCACCGAGGTCGACGAGGTAGGAGCTGTTGCCCAGGCCCTCGTCGACCAGCGGGATCAGCGCTCCGTCGGTGACACTCATGACGCCCCCTCAGATCGTAGGAAGGCGCTCTGGGTGAGGCGCCATTCCGGCCAGCCCCCGTCGAGGCGCCGCGCGCAGCGGCCGGCGGTGCGCAGTTGGCGAACCGCAACGTGGGCGTAGGCGCAGAACGGGCCGCGGCAATAGGCCACGATCTCCCGATCCAGCCCAAGCTCGTCGAGCCGCTGCCGGAGTTGGTCCAGCGGGATCGACTGCGCCCCGTCGATGTGGCCGGCGGCGTACTCCTCGGTCGGGCGGACGTCGACGAGTACGACGTCGCCCCGGCGCAGGCGGTCGCGCAACTCCAGTTGGCCGATCGCCTCCACGTCCGCCCCGACGTAGTCGCGCGCCGCGCGCTCGACCTCCGCCAGACGGGCGGCGGAGACGTCACGAAGGGCCAGCCACAGCCGCAGCGCGTCGTCGCCGGCCAGCGCGTACCGCACCCGCGTGCCGTCCCGCTCGCGGGTGACCAACCCTGCGGCGTGCAGGGCCTGCAGGTGCTGCGAGGCGTTGGCCGTGGACTGCTCGCTGGCCTGGGCCAGCGTCTCGACCGTCCGGGCCCCCTGGGCGAGCAGCTCGAGCAGCTCGAGCCGGCGCGGGCTGGCGAACGCCTTGCCCATCAGCGCGATCGCCTCGAACAGTGCGTCCTTACGACGGCGATTGTCCATTTCAAGTATTCAATAGTTCGCTTGAATACTTGTCAAGGGCCAGCCGACCCCACCAGCGAGCAGGAAGAGGCTCGGAGCGGGTGGCACCGACCTGAGCGGCGGGTTCCTCACCTGCAGGCGTGGGGCTGCGCGAGCCCCTCATGCGGCTCGGTCGTCGCCCCCTACGGCACTTCGGAGATCCATTGCCTCGCCCGGGCCCGCTGGCCGTGGCGCGTCTCCCCCCGAGGCTTGTAGACCGACAGGGTCACGGCGACCAGGAGCAACGCCATGCCGATCGCGGAGTGCAGGACGGGGGACGCGCTGCGCAGCGCATCGAGGTCGGCGCCGGCCGAGGCGCGCGCCAGGTCCGCCTGATAGCTCAAGGTCTGGGTGTACAGCACCACGACCAGAACGCCAAGGATGGTCATCGCGAGCTTGACCACGACCCAGTAGTGACGGAACAGACCCCAACGGGTCCCGAGGGACTGCACGAGACCGGTCGCCAGGGACGCGAGAGCGAGCGGGACGAGCACGGCCCAATCGGCGGCGTCCATCGCCAGGTAGACCGCGCGCACCACCTCGGGGTCCCCGCTGGCCAAGCCCACGACACCCAGGGCCAGAAAGACCCCGGCCGCCCCGAGCCAGCCAACCGAGGACACGACGTGCGCGGTGAGCGCGAACTTGCGCGCCCGGGTCCCGAGCATCACCGAGCGGCGACCAGGCTCGACGCGGAAGCGCCCGGGAGGGGAAGCGGGTGATTGCCCTGGCCGTGCCGACCCGGACCGTGCTCACCGGGGCCACCGCCGGCCAGCATCGCAACAGTCAGCAGTGCCACGGCGGCGGCGCCGATCACCGCGAAGACCTTCACCCAACGCGGCATGCCGGCGCGGGCCTCGGCGACGCGGTCTTCCGATTCATCGGTCATGCGCTCATCCCTTGCTCGTCGGTTGAAGCGCTCGCAGATATGGCTGCCCCGCCACTTTTACAATACATACTGTCTCGCTCTTCGGCATAGTGACGTAGGGAAGTCGATGCGTATGCTGGTGTGGTGCCCAAGCTGTGGAATCAGACGATCGAGGAGCATCGCCGCGAGGTGCGCGACGCAATCCTGGACACCACGGCGGCCCTAGCGGCCGAACGCGGTCCGCTGGGCGTGACAATGTCTGGGATCGCCGAGGTGACCGGCATCGGCCGCGCGACGCTGTACAAGTACTTCCCGGACGTCGAGGCGATCCTGCTCGCCTGGCACGAGCGCGAGATCACCGCGCACGTGAGCCAACTCCAGGAGATTCGTGACCGGCCCGGCGACCCGGGTAGACGGCTCGAGCGGGTGCTACAGGCCTTCGCTGTCATCTCCGCGGACCGCAGGCATCACAACCCCGAGCTCGTGGCGGTCCTGCACCGTGGCGATCACGTGACGCACGCTCAGCACCAAGTCCAGGCGATGATCCGAGGCCTGGTGCGCGAGGGTGCCGCGGCCGGCGCCCTGCGCGCCGACATCCCGGCCGACGAGCTCGCGACCTACTGCCTGCACGCCCTGAGCGCCGCTGGTCGGCTCTCGTCCGGGGCGGCGGTTCGCCGACTCGTGGCGGTCACGATGGCAGGGCTCCGCCCGCCGGACTGATCCGTCGGCCTTCCCGGCGGAAAGTTTCCGAGAACGTTCTGGGCGGCTGCGGCGTCACAGTTGCACATGCACAAGGGGAGAACGATGGCGATAGCGCGAGCACGTCACCGGCGTCTTGCCGGCGGGTTGTCGTGGCCGACGAGGCGAGGGTGATGAGGATGGAGGGCGTCACGCTGACCGCCGCCGAGGTGACGCGGGTCCGTGCGGTGCTGTACCTCAACGGCCTGCGCGGCCCGGATCTCGATGACGCCATGCAGGACGTGAACCTGCGGTTGCTGGAGAACGCGACCCACGTCGAACACCGGGGCGCCTGGTCGTGCGCGGTGGCGACCCGGGTCGCGTTGGACCGCCATCGCAGCTCCCGGCGGCGGGGCGCAGCCTTCGAGCGACTCCGGCTGCACCGCAACGAGCTCCACGACGACCCTGACCTCGCACTCAAGCACTCGGTGCGGGCGGCACTGCGGCGCCTCGATCCGGACCTGCGCGCCACTGTCGTGCTGCGCTATTACGCAGACCTGCAGGTCGGCGAGATCGCCGACCTGCTGCACGTCGCCGAGGGCACCGTGAAGTCCCGCCTGCATCGCGCGGCGGCCATCCTGCGTCACGAACTGGGGAGCGACCGATGAATCCTGAGGACACCGACCTGGCGCCCGAGGTCGAGGCGCGGCTGCGGCGCGGTCTGACCCTGCTGGCCGCGGAAGCTCCGGAGGTCGCGACGAGGCCGCCGGCCAGTCGGCGACTGGCGGTAATCGCGGTGAGCAGCGCGGCCGCCGCCCTGGCGGTGCTGCTGGCCTTTCAACTGACAGCCGATACCTCCCGGCCCGCCGAGATCGCCGGCCCGTCCGACTCAGCGGTCTCTCCACCGGAGAGTCCCCTAGTAAATCCGCCGATCGCCCAGGGCGTCACCTACGACCTGCGCCGGCTTGTGTCCGAGTCCGAGCGCATCGTGGTGGGCACGATCGGTGAGGTGCGCCAGGGAACTGCGTCCGAGGATTCGGGGGGCCTGGACTACGTCCTCGCCACCGTCGTCGTCGAGGAGACGATCCGCGGTCCGCGCAGCGCCGAAGTGGTGGCCTTTGACTACTCCTACGGCAACGCCATCTCGACCGGCCCCACCCTGGGCGCCCGGCTCGTCCCCGGGGAGCGCGTTCTGCTGTTCCTGGCCAGCACCGCGGGAACGGTGAACGCCTCGATCCGACCCGAACACTGGCAGGTGACCGGTGGCGGCCAGGGCGAGTTCACCATGCGCGGCTCGGACCCGGACGCCCCCTTCACCCTGGCGCAGGTCCGGCAGGAGGCGGCAGCAACCAAGCCGCCGGCCTGACGCCTCGAACGGGAGGACGCCCCGTCAAACCTGGAGGTTGCCCGGCGAGCACGGTGCTACGGGAGAATCCAACCCATGTCAGTCGGCCCCTTGCCTCCGCGACGAAGCTGGGTCGAGCAGATCATGGGCATGCCGATCAGCGTGCTCGCCCGAGGCGAGGCGGCCGGGTCGGAGCTGGCGGAGCGCGCGAGTGCAGCCGCCTTCGCCGAACTACGCGCCGTCGATGCGATGTTTTCGACCTACCGACCCGACAGCGCCGTGAGCCGACTAGGTCGCGGCGAGGTCACCCTGGACCAGTGTCCGCCCCAGGTTCGGGACGTCGAGCGCGGCTGCGCACGGGCACGCGAACTCACCAATGGCTTGTTCGACGCGACCCGGCCGGACGGCCGGTGGGACCCTTCCGGTTTCGTCAAGGGCTGGGCGGCCCAGCGCTGCGCTCGCCATCTGGCCGCGGTCCCCCAAGTGGACTGGTGTCTGAACGCGGGCGGTGACGTCATCGTCCTGTGTGCCCACGGGCGGACCTTTCAGGTGGGTATCGCCGACCCGCAGGACCCGACCCGGATCGCTGCCGTCCTTGAGTGCGACACGGGCGCGGTCGCGACCAGCGGCACGTCTGTCCGCGGGTCGCACATCTACGACCCACGAACGGGACGCGCCGCCGAACCGCACTGGGCCTCGGTGACGGTCGCAGGCCCGTCGCTGGAGACCGCGGACGTGCTCGCGACCGCCGCGTTCGCCGCCGGTCCCGGTTGGGCCGAGGTCCTCGCGCTGGCCGCCGACTACGCCGGGCTGGCCATCACCACGGACGGCGCCACGACCACCACAGAGGACTGGCCGACCACGACCCGGCCGCTCGGCACGCGCTGATCCGCGGCCGTTCGGGTCCGATTTGCCCTGGCATCGTCCGGGGACGTTCGATCCGGTGGGCGATTCGCGGGGCACCCGGCACCGGGCTCGGGCATCCTCACCATGTGACAGCGCCGCTCACCGCGCAGCGCACCGGGTCGATCCTGGGCCGGGCGCGGGGCCGCCATGCCCCACCACATTGGGTGAACCCCGCACTCGCCGTGGGCAGCCTTGTTGTTGTCGTCGCCCTGTGGGCGACCGGGCCCGGCGCGGCAGACGCGAGCGCAAGCCCCGCGAACCTGGTGACAGCGCTCGGACGACTCGCCGGGCTGGTGTCCGCGGACCTGTTGCTGCTCCAGGTGCTGCTGATGGCCCGGATCCCGGCGCTGGAGCGCAGCGTCGGCCGGGCGGCCCTGGCCCGGTGGCATCGGGTGGCCGGGTTCAGCTCGTTCCTGCTGCTCTGGCTGCACATCGGCGCCGTGACCTCGGGTTACTCCCTGCTCGTGGACGCGAACGTGGCGCGCCAGACCTGGGACCTGATCACCAACTACCCCGGCATGTTGCTGGCCGTAGCTGCTGCGCTGGCGTTGACGATGGTGGCCGCGACCTCGATGCGCGTGGCCCGGCGTGCCCTGCGCTACGAGAGCTGGCACCTGCTGCACCTCTACGCCTACCTCGGCGTCGGCCTCGCGCTCCCGCACCAGATCTGGACCGGCGCCAGCTTCACCGAATCGCCGCTCGCCCGGGTCTACTGGCTGGGCCTCTACGCACTCACCGCAGGCGCCGTGCTCACCTACCGGGTCGGGGTGCCGGTGTGGCGCACCTTCCGGCACCAGCTGACCGTGCGCACCGTCGTCCGCGAGAGCGATGACGTTGTCAGCGTCCACCTCGAAGGCCGGGCACTGGACCGGTTGGACGCACAAGCCGGTCAGTTCTTCCTGTGGCGCTTCCTGTCCGGCACCGGCTGGTCACACGCGCATCCGTATTCGCTGTCGGCGCCACCCGGCCCCTCCAGCCTGCGGCTCACAGCGAAGGGCGATACCGCCCGGCTGACCGCGCTCGAGCCGGGAACGTGGGTCACGATCGAAGGACCTTACGGCCGGCTGACCGGGCGCGACCGCACCGGAACCATGCTGGCGATGTTCGCCTGCGGGATCGGCATCACCCCGGTGCGGGCGCTGCTGGAGGCCCTGCCCTATCCCCCGGGCGCCGCGGTGCTGGTGTACCGGGCCCGCGCCGAGGCGGACCTGGTGTTCCGGGGCGAGATGGACGCCCTGGCCGCCGTGCGCGGGATCACCGTGCACTACCTGGTGGGTCCTCGCGCCGAGGCCGGGCCACGCTGGCTGCCCGAGGGGGCGTTCGCCGGAACTGACTCCGAGGCGATACGCCACTTCGTCCCCGAGGTGGGCCAGTCCGATGTCTTCGTGTGTGGCCCCGACGGCTGGGCGAGCGCGGTGTGCGCGGCCGCCGAGGCGGCCGGGTCGCCGCGGGCCCGGATCCACGTCGAACGGTTCGCCTGGTGAGCGCGCCGCGGTGGGCCGTGCGCCGCAACGCCGCCCTCGCCGGGGCGACCGGCGTCGCGCTGGTGTGGCTCCTGCTCTACCCGACCAGCACCAGCGGGCGTGCGTCCCAGTCGCAAACGACAGTTGCTGACGGTGCCTCACAAGCGGTGATCACCGCCAACAGCGGTGGCCTACTCACCGTGGACGGCCCCGTCATCGCGACTCCCTACGGACCGGTCCAGGTCCGGCTCGGGTTGCGGGACGGGTACATCGAGAACGCCGCTGCCGTGGTCTATCCGCGCGAGAACCTGGTCGACAAAGCCATCAACGACGACGCGGTGCAGGTCCTGCAGGGTCAGGCGTTGATCGAGCAGAGCTCCGAGATCGACACGGTCTCGGGCGCCACCCATACCTCGGCGGCCTACCGAGAATCACTGCAGGCCGCCCTCGACGCCGCCCACGCCGCGCCGCCGGAGAGCGACCCAGGCGACCCGCACGGCGGCCATTCCGCCGACGGCTAGACGGCGCCGGCACGTCGACCTCAGTGGCTGTGACCGTCGGAATCATCGTGCGGAACCGCCGCCGTGCTCGGCGCGGGCGCGGCGGTCGCGGTGGCGGGGGCGGCCGAGGCCCGGCACTGCGCGAGCGCCACCTGGAGCTTCGCCCTCTCCGCCTTGGTTGCCTTGGCTTGTGTGCCTGAGGTGGTCTTGGCGCCGGACGTGGCCTTCGCGCTTGACCGCGCCGCCGCCTTCGCGGCCTTCACGCAGTCAGCCACGCTCGCGGTGGCCGGCGGCGTCAGCTCGACCGAGACCGCGGCAGGCTGGATCCCGCCCGGCGCATGCCCGCCGTGTTCACCATGCTCCCCGCCGGCGGGGTGGGCGTGACCGGACACGCCCGTGAGCGCGACGATCGACAACGCGGACACCGCAAGCCCGCTGGCTCCGGTCGCCATCGCCGGCCGCACCAGCGCCAGCCGCGGGGCCGGATTCCAGCCGCGCACCGCACCGATCGCGGCGACCACGACGAGTGCGCCGAGCACGGTTGCCAGGATGTCGGCCCGAGTGGCGGGTTCGGCCTGGCCCTGATGCGGCCCGAAGGGCATTCCGGTGGTCCGGCTGACCAGCCAGGTCCCCAGCGTTGCGAGGTTGACACCGGCGCCGAGCAGCAGGATGGCGCGCGATGCTGGACGGGCGAGCAGGTAGAGCGCCCAGCCGATCTGGAAGGTCGCGAGCGCGGCGAAGAAGGTGACGCTGGCCCACCAATCCCGGTGTTCCGGGGCGACCGCGGCGTGCACGATGGCGGCGCCGAGGGAGGCGAACACCGCGAGGGCGAGCACGGGTTCACGGCGCATGGCGTGAAGCCGACGGGGGAGTTTCTGCCGATCCGGTTCGGAACGGTGAGCCGGGGCATCCGGGGCTGCGGTGTGGCGGGACATACGGAACCTCCAAGAGAACGCGGATAACGGACGACGCATCAGATCCCGCCCGTCAAGGCGCGGGATGGCGCGTCCTATCTGCGCAGCAACCCTGGACTTCGGAGGCGCTCGGTCGACCGATCCTGGTTCACGGAACTCCACCGCGGACAGGTCAGCGGCGCCGCGGCGGGTGGGTCCCACGCAGCGGCAGGCGCAGTGACGACCGGCGCAACGGATGCACCCGACGGTCGCACCGCGGTCCCGCAAGCGCGGTCGTCCTGCGAACTGGCGGCCGCCCCGATCGCGACCCCATCGCCGTGGTCGACGACGGCGGCGTCTGCCACGTGCACCGAGACGGACACCGTGTCGTGCGCGCCGTGCTGCAGGGCTGGGCCGAACAGGTGAACCACCAGTCCGGCGACGGCAGCAACGACGGCGAGCAAGCCGAGTGTCCTGACCCCGATGTGCCGCGCCGTGCCCAGCCCGCGGTGGTTGCAGACGTGCCCGGCAGTGCTCATGCCGACATCACCGGCGGTCCTGTTCGGGGCACATGTCAGCGCAGGTTAGCGATCGAATCGCCCAATTTCCAGGACCGGGGGCCATCCGGGCCAATCCGAACCCGGGCGGCGCGCCGAAGAGATCGCGAACGCCTACCTGCGGCACGTACTATCCGGGGAGCTATGGCACCGCACACCCGAATCGAGCGACTCGCACCGCGACTTCTGTTGCTGTTCGCGGTGCTCTTCTGCCTGCTCGGGTTGGGACAGTCCGTCGCCGCAGCCACGGAATCCGCGCCCGAGCCAGCGGCAATCGCGGCTGCATCCCCAGCAGGCCACGGGGCACACCAGGCGAGTGGTTCGGTCGTGTCGACGACCCCGGTACAGGCTCCGGCGGAGCCTGAGGGTGGCCACGGCTCCCACAGCCCGGGCACGGACCACGGCCTGACCTGCATGGCGAGCTCGGCGACGGCCGTCATCGGCGTCTTGGCCCTGCCAGATGCCGCAGCGCTCGTGCGGGCCGTGATCGCGCCGGCATCCCGTCTGCGTACCGCCGTGTTCGCCGTCGCGTATCCACGTCCACCGGATATCGCCACTCTCTGCGTCCAGCGGATCTAGGAGAACGTCCCGACACCGGTGCCTTTGGGCACCGGTGCATCTCGGCGTTCCCGCCGCGCGCCAACCGCGCCGGCTCCGCGACCAGAAGGGTCCCCGTCCTCGTGTCTGCCACTGCCTTGTTCTTCACCGGTCTCACGACCGGAGCCATCGCCGGCGGTGCGTCCTGCGCCGCTGTGCAGGGTGGCCTGCTCGCCGGTGCGGTAGGCCGCCGCCGGACCGCCGCGGCCACCGCCGAACTCTCTACTGCCGAGCGCGTCACCGTGCCCGGCGGGCCCCCAGGTGGCGGCCAGGGCGCTCACCGCGCGGCCACCCAGGGACGAGCCGATACCGCCGGCGACGACGCCGGCCCGCTGATCGCCCTGGGCGCGTTCCTGTCCGCCAAGCTCGTGTCCCACAGCCTGCTCGGCGCGGCCTTCGGCGCGCTCGGCGCGGCCGCGCAGCCCAGCCCCCGCACCCGGGCCGTGCTGCTGTTGATGGCCGCCGCGCTGATGGTCGTGTTCGCCCTGGACATGCTCGGGGTCAAGGCCGTGCGCGGGCTCACCCCACGAGCGCCCGAGGCGTGGACCCGCCGGGTCCGGCGCGGCGCCCGCACCGATGCCGCGTTCACCCCCGCCCTGCTCGGGTTCCTGACCGTGCTGCTGCCGTGCGGGGTCACCCTGAGCGTCTGGCTGCTGGCAATCACCTCCGGCTCCGTGGTCGCCGGCGCCGCGGTGATGGCCGGGTTCGTGCTCGGCACGGCGCCGCTGTTCGCGCTGCTCGGTTATCTGCTGCGCCAATCCACCCGGCTCTGGCAGGGCCGGTTGTCGATCGCCACCGGTGTCGTAGTGCTTGCGGTCGCAGCGTGGACGGCTAACTCCGCCCTCGTTCTGGGCGACTGGGGACCGGAGCGGGGATCATCGGAGATCTCTGCTGCGGACTCGGCAAAGGCCGTCCGCACATTGCCCGACGGTACGCAGCTCATCACGCTGACCGTGAAGAGCGGCGGCTACAGCCCGTCCGCGATCAGCGCGCTCCCCGGCGTGCCGACCCGCCTGGACCTGGTCACCGATGACACCGGCGGTTGCACCCGCGCGTTCGTGGTCGCGAGCAAGGGCATCCAAGAAGTTCTGCCCGAGACGGGCGTGACGTCGGTCGACCTGGGCACGCCTAAGGAGGGCACGTTGAAGTACACCTGCGGGATGGGGATGTACACCGGGCGGATCGCCTTCCAGGCCGTGCCGATCACCGGTGGACCGATCACCGGTGCGCCTGGCGCCGCCGACCCCGCAGGAAGTGCATCGTGAGCACCCTCGTGCTGGCCATCACCGGGATGCACTGCCCCAGCTGCGGCATGTTGATCGACGAGGCCGTCGAGGACCTGCCGGGCGTGGTGCGCTCCAGCACCGACATGAAGACCGAGCGCACCACGGTCGAGCTGGACGGGACCGGAGCCACTCCCGCAACCGTGCTCGCGGCCATCGAGGCCGAGGGCTACACCGCCCGTCCCCTCTGACGACTTGACCAGATACCCCCCAGGGGTAATAGTAGGTCTAGTTACCCCCTAGGGGTAGCCGGTATCCACCCCGGACCATCCGCCTGCCGCCGCAGGTCCCAAGGAGTCGACGTTCATGAAGGTCCCCGTCAAACTCACCGTGTTCGCCGCGTCAACCGCGGCCGTCTTCGCGCTGGCCTTCGGCGTCGGGTCGGCCTTCGACCCGATCGTGGACTCCCGGACCGTCGGGCTCGCGGCCGCCGATGATCCCGCCGACGGCGGACACAGCGGCATGGACATGGGCAGCGATACAGGTGAGGAGCCCCCCGGGGGGTCCGCGGTGGGCGCACCCACGCCGGGTGGGGCGCCGGCACCCGCCGGCCCCGAGGTACCGGGCCTGGCCGTGTCCGAACGCGGGTACGCCCTGCGCCTGGACGATCCCAGCCCGGGCGTCGGGGATGCGGTCGAGGTCGCGTTCACGATCGAGAGCCCGGACGGGGGTCCGGTGCTGAACTATCGGCCCACGCATGAGAAGGAACTGCACCTGATCGTGGTACGCCGCGATTTCACGGGGTTTCAGCACCTGCATCCCGAGCGCGATGAGACCGGCACCTGGTCGGTTCCGGTGAATCTGACCGAGGCCGGGGTGTACCGGGTGTTCGCCGACTTCGCGCCGGCTTCGCTCACCGAGACGCTGACTCTGGGCGCGGATGTGTTCGTGCCGGGCGAGTTCGACCCCGCCGAGCTGCCCGCGCCCTCCACCGAGTGGTCCGACGACGGCTACGAGGTCACGCTGAGCGGGACCCCCGGCGCCGGGGTCGAGTCGGAGGTGGCCTTCACGGTGACCAGAGACGGGTCGCCGGTGTCCGACCTCGAGCCCTACCTGGGCGCGTTCGGGCACCTGGTCTCATTGCGGTCGGGCGATCTGGCCTACCTGCACACCCACCCGGTCGATGAGGCAACCGCCGGTCAGCGTGGCGGGCCCGACATTCGGTTCGGTACCACGTTCCCGACAGCGGGCCGCTACCGCCTGTACCTGAACTTCGCCCACGGCGGCTCGGTGCGGACCGCGGAGTTCACCGTGGACGTGCCCGCCACCGCGAGCGTGCCAACAGCTGACGCGCCCTCAGCACCGACCACCTCGTCGGCCCCGTCCGCATCTACCGAGCCTGAGGCCGCCGGCGGCGGCCACAGCGGCCACTGAAGGAGCCGGACATGACCACCATCGAGGTCCCCACCGTCTCCCCGGACGGGAGCGACACGAAGACGCTCGACCTGCAGGTCGGCGGCATGACCTGCGCGTCCTGCGCCCGCCGGGTGGAAAAGGCTCTCAACAAGTTGCCCGGGGTCACCGCTTCGGTGAACTACGCGACCGAGAAGGCGCGGGTCACCTACTCCCCCTCGGCCTCCCCCTCGATCGGCACCGAGGATCTGGTCGCCGCCGTGACTGCGACCGGTTATACCGCGACGTTGCCCAAGCCACCGGCGCCCCCCGGCGCAAAGGCGGCGGGTTCGGACCCGGTCGCCGAGGAAGCCGATCCCGCCGCGGCGCTGCGCACCCGGTTGATCATCTGCGCCCTGCTCACCCTGCCGGTGCTGGTGATGGCGATGATCCCGCCGGCACAGTTCGACTACTGGCAGTGGGCCAGCCTCACCCTGGCGGCGCCGGTCACGATCTGGGGGGCGCTGCCGTTCCACCGCGCCGCCTGGGCCAACCTTCGCCACGGCGTCGCCACCATGGACACCCTGATCAGCGTCGGCGTCCTCGCCGCGTTCGGCTGGTCGCTCTACGCCCTGTTCCTGGGCGGCGCCGGCGATGCGGGCATGACCATGGGCTTTCACCTGGTGCCCGAGCGGGGCGGCGGATCGGATGAGATCTACCTGGAGGTCGCCTCGGCGGTCACCGTGTTCATCCTCGCCGGCCGGTACTTCGAGGCACGAGCCAAGCGACAGTCCGGAGCTGCGCTTCGCGCCCTGATGAACCTCGGCGCCAAGGACGTCGCCGTGCTTCGCGCCGGTATCGAAGAGCGGATCCCGATCGACGCCCTCACGGTCGGCGACGAGTTCGTGGTCCGTCCCGGGGAGAAGATCGCCACCGACGGGGTCGTGAGCTCCGGCACCTCGGCGGTGGACGCCTCCATGCTCACCGGGGAATCCGTGCCGGTTGAGGTCGGCCCGGGCGACCCGGTCACCGGAGCGACGGTCAACGCCGGCGGACGCCTGGTCGTCCGCGCGACCCGCGTCGGCGCGGACACCCAGCTCGCCCAGATGGCCCGCCTGGTCGAAGAAGCGCAAACCGGCAAGGCGGCCGTGCAACGGCTGGCCGACCGGGTCTCCGGGGTGTTCGTGCCGATCGTGCTCGTGCTCGCGGCGGGCACCCTGGGCCTGTGGCTGGGCAACGGCGCCAGCGGGGAACTCGCGTTCACCGCCGCGGTCGCGGTGCTGATCATCGCCTGCCCCTGCGCCCTCGGTCTGGCCACCCCGACCGCCCTGCTGGTCGGCACCGGGCGCGGCGCTCAACTCGGCATCCTGATCAAGGGCCCGGAGGTGCTGGAGAGCACCCGGCGGGTCGACACCATCGTGCTGGACAAGACCGGAACCGTGACCACCGGTCAGATGACCTTGCTCGGCGTGTACCCGGCGGACGGCCAGGATCGCAATCGCGTCCTCGAGCTCGGCGCCGCGCTGGAGAACGCCTCCGAGCACCCGATCGCCCGGGCCGTCGTGGCCGGCGCCCTGGCTGAAGGCCGGCCGGTCGCCGAGGTCGAGGACTTTGCCAGCACCGACGGTCGCGGCGTGGCCGGAGTCGTGGACGGGCACGCGGTCGTGGCCGGGCGCCGAAGCTGGCTCGCCGAGCAATGGTCCCAGCACGCCCCGCAGTCCCTGGTCGCCGCGGCCGATCAGGCCGAGGCCGCCGGTCAGACCCCGATCTGGGTGGGCTGGGACGGTGCGATGCGCGGGGTCCTGGTCGTCGCCGACACCGTGAAGCCGACCTCCGCGCAGGCCATCGACGAGCTCAAGGCACTCGGCCTGCGCCCGGTGCTGCTCACCGGCGACAACACCCGCGCCGCGCACGCCGTCGCCGCTTCGGTCGGCATCTCCGAGGTGATCGCCGAGGTCCTGCCCGCGGAGAAGGTCGAGGTGATCAAGCGCCTGCAGGCCGAAGGCCGCACCGTGGCCATGGTCGGCGACGGAGTCAACGACGCCGCCGCGCTCGCCCAGGCCGACCTCGGCCTGGCGATGGGCACCGGCACCGACGCCGCGATCGCCGCCAGCGACCTGACGCTGGTCAGCGGCGACCTGCGTGCGGCCGCCGACGCGATCCGCCTGGCCAGGCGAACCCTGGCCACGATCAAGGGCAACCTGTTCTGGGCCTTCGCCTACAACGTCGCCGCCCTACCCCTGGCGGCCGCCGCGCTGATGAACCCGATGATCGCGGGCGCCGCGATGGCGTTCAGCTCGGTGTTCGTCGTCACCAACAGCCTGCGCCTACGCCGCTTCGCACCTCTGCGGCGGGCCGATGCGAGCTGAACGCGTTGCACGTCGGGG
>NZ_JACDFE010000196.1 GCF_013815995.1 Sporichthya sp. | reverse complement strand
GCCTGGATCACCGCCCGATGGGGCAGCGTCGAGGACCGCGCCATCCGGGCCAACTCCGCGCGCTGCTCACTACTGACCGGCAACGCCGGTGCTGTCTTGATCGGCATGATCAATCATACCGCGCTAAGTCACAGACAGACCACTAGGAGGACGGCCGGGCACATTCGAACCAGTGGATCGCACTGGTCGGCCGGGGGTCGGATCAGTAACGGTGCAGATCACAGATGCTGACGAAGTGTCAGATCGCTGTGGATCAAGGCTCCAGGCAGGTCGGGATGGAGTCGGTCTTGCCGCTCGGGCTGCCGGTCTGCCCCGACGGGGAGAGCACCTTCACCCACTGCACGGACGGGAACTGCGAGAGCGTCGCGTCGATCTGGTTCGCGATCGTGAACGCCCCGCCGCCGGAGGCACAACCGCCGACCAGGCGCACCCAGGCGATGCCGCCGGAGATGGACAGGGCGGTGAACCCGGTGGCCTTCGACAACGTGTTACCGGTGCCGGTGGCGACCTCGGCCGGCGTGGGGCCGGCGAACATGCGATGTAGCGCGCCGTTGGCCGGGGCACCGGACGGGACGTAGCGCCAGGCCGAGCGGGTCTCCGCGGTCGCGTTGTTGGTGAAGTACACGGGCACCCGGGTGCGGGCGTAGTCGCTTCTGATGTCGATGACGACGCGGCTCGGCTTGGTCAGATTGCTCACCTTGTAGGAGGTGCGCGCCATCATCGCGGCACCGAAGGAGACCATGCCCTCGAACTCCCCGGCGTGCACCACCTGGTTCAGGTTCTGGTTGCCGGTCGAGCGACGCAGCGCGCCGAAGGTGGGGGCGTGGTTGGTGTTGTAGCCGGTGACCCCCGAAAGCCCGATCTGCAGGAAGGCGTTGCCGGCGGCCGGCACGGTGGCGCCGGAGCCGTCCCGGGTGATCCTCGGCGCCCACTGGACGAACGTGTGCGAGGGAAGCTTGCCGCTGAACTCGAACACGAGGCGGTCGAAGCCCGGGTGGGTGGCGGTGCGGATCGCGGTCACCCGGCTGGTCCCGGCCGGGGCGTGCGAGGCTCCGGCCAGGGCCGGCAGGCCCAGCCCGACCAGGCCGGCCAGGGCGAATCCGGACAGCATTGCGGTGCGAATACGACGACGCATGAAGAACACCTCCGCCTGTCGGCCCCGAAGGGTTGGGCCGATCTGTACACGTGACGCGCAAGACGCCCCGGAGGTTGACGTCCGTGCCGGAACAATGAAATCCGGATCGCCCATACGATCTAGGGGTGGAGCGGTTTCGGGTCATGGGTGGGGCTCGCCTGGCGGGCGAGGTCCGGATCGACGGTGCCAAGAACAGCGTGCTGAAGCTGATGGCGGCGGCGCTGCTGGCCGAGGGCCGCACGACGCTGACCAACGTGCCGGAGATCCTCGACATCGACTACATGGCCGCGCTGCTGCGCCGCCTCGGGTGCGAAGTCGAGTTGACGCCCGGCACCGTCGTCATCGACGTCCCGGCTGAGCTGGACCACGAGGCGCCCTACGAGTTGGTCCGGCGCCTGCGCGCCTCGATCTGCGTCCTGGGCCCGCTGGTCGCCCGCCTGGGCCAGGCCAAGGTCGCGCTGCCGGGTGGGGACGCCATCGGCTCCCGCGGCCTGGACATGCACACCGCCGGGCTGGCCAAGCTCGGCGCGACGAGCGAGTCCGAGCACGGCTACATCATCGCCAGCGCGCCCAACGGCCTGAAAGGGGCGACCGTCTGGCTGGACTTCCCGAGCGTCGGGGCCACCGAGAACATCCTCATGGCGGCCGTGCTCGCGGACGGCACCACGGTGATCGACAACGCGGCCCGCGAGCCGGAGATCGTCGACCTGGCCGACATGCTGATCCAGATGGGCGCCAAGGTGGCCGGTGCCGGCACCTCGACGATCGAGATCGAGGGCGTGCCCGCGGGCTCGCTGTCACCGACCTCGCACCGCACGGTGCCGGACCGGATCGTGGCCGGCACCTGGGCTGTGGCGGCGGCGATGACCCGCGGCGACGTGACGATCCGCAACGCCAACCCGCACCACCTCGAGCTGCCGCTGGACAAGCTGGTCACCGCGGGCGCCGACGTGGAGTGGCTGGCCGGCGGGTTCCGGGTCTCGATGGACCGCCGGCCGGAGGCGGTCGACATCATGACGCTGCCCTACCCGGGCTTCCCGACCGATCTGCAGCCGGCCTACATCGCGCTGAACACCGTCGCGGAGGGTTCGGCCATGGTCACCGAGAACATCTTCGAGGCGCGGTTCATGTTCGTGAACGAGATGGTCCGACTCGGGGCGGAGATCCGCACTGACGGCCACCACGCGGTCATCCGCGGCCGTCCGCACCTGTCCGGGGCGCCGGTCAAGTCCCATGACATCCGGGCCGGGGCCGGGCTGGTGCTGGCCGGTCTGGTGGCCGAGGGCGAGACGATCGTGACCGACGTCCACCACATCGACCGGGGCTACGCAGGCTTTGTCGAGCAGCTCAACGAACTGGGCGCCGAAGTGATCCGCGAGCCGGACCCGGACCTCTTCACTGAGTGAGCAGAGCACCGAGTGAGTTTCCTCACCCCAGGAGCACCTCTCGCGCTCGAGACAGGTCCTCCGTCCACACCATGACCCGCAGGCCTTCGGCGGTGGGCACGACCCGGCTGCGGATCCCCGCCTGCTGCAGCTGCGCGCCGATCTCGGCGCCCTCGGCGACGTCTTTGGGCGCCGCCAGGGGGGACATCAGCCCGTATTCGTCCACGGTACCGGTGCGTGGGCGGCGGGAGAGCAGCGAATCCGGCCGGCCGGAGTAGGCCCATCGCAGTACTACGACGAACGCGCCGAGGGCGATGAACACGACCATGGCGTAGCTGTGGGAGGAGTACACGGTTGAATTCTGCCCACGGTTCCGCCGCCGTTACCATCGCGGTGGAAACAGGAGGTCGGCGATGGCAGACGGCGGCGTCACCCGGGACAAGCCCTGGCTCATCCGGACCTACGCGGGGCATTCGTCCGCGGAAGGTTCCAACGCGCTCTACCGGAGCAACCTGGCCAAGGGCCAGACCGGCCTGTCGGTCGCCTTCGACCTACCGACCCAGACCGGCTACGACCCCGACCACGTCCTGGCCAAGGGCGAGGTCGGCAAGGTCGGCGTCCCGGTCCCGCACCTCGGTGAGATGCGCAAGCTGTTCGTCGGGATCCCGCTGGACACGATGAACACCTCGATGACCATCAACGCGACCGCGATGTGGCTGCTCGCGATGTACCAGGTCGTCGCGGAGGAGCAGGCCACCGAGGCCGGCGCCGACCCCGTCGAGGTGCTCTCCATGCTCTCCGGGACGACCCAGAACGACATCATCAAGGAGTACCTCTCGCGCGGGACGTACGTCTTCCCGCCGGCGGCCTCCATGCGCCTGACCGTCGACACGATCGCCTACACCGTGGTGAACGTGCCGAAGTGGAACCCGATCAACATCTGCAGCTACCACCTGCAGGAGGCCGGGGCGACGACGGTCCAAGAACTCGCGTTCGCGATGTCCACGGCCGTCGCCGTGCTCGACGCCGTCCGCGACTCCGGGCAGGTTCCCCCCGAACGCTTCGGCGAGGTCGTGGCCCGCATCTCCTTCTTCGTCAACGCCGGCGTGCGCTTCGTCGAGGAGATGTGCAAGATGCGGGCCTTCGTCGAGCTGTGGGACGCCCTCACCGCCGAGCGCTACGGCGTCACCAACCCCAAGGACCGCCGGTTCCGTTACGGCGTGCAGGTCAATTCCCTCGGTCTGACGGAGGCTCAGCCGGAGAACAACATTCAGCGGATCGTGCTGGAGATGCTCGGCGTGACGCTGTCCAAGAACGCCCGGGCCCGCGCGATCCAGCTGCCCGCGTGGAATGAGGCCCTCGGCCTGCCGCGCCCCTGGGACCAGCAGTGGTCGCTGCGGATCCAGCAGGTGCTCGCGCACGAGTCCGACCTGCTGGACTACGACGACCTCTTCGAGGGTTCGGTCGTGGTCAAGGCGAAGGTCGATCAGCTGGTCGCCGATGCCCGCGCCGAGATGGACCGCATCGCCGAGATGGGTGGCGCGGTCGCGGCCGTCGAGTCCGGCTACATGAAGTCCGCCCTGGTCGCCTCGCATGCCGAGCGCCGCAAGCGGATCGAGTCCGGCGAGGACAAGGTCATCGGGGTCAACTCCTTCATCGAGACCGAGCCCAACCCGCTGCTGGCCGACCTCGACGCCGCGATCCAGACCGCCGATCCCGCCGCTGAGGCGGCCGCGCTGGCGAGCTTGGCCGCCTGGCGTGAGGCGCGCGACGACGAAGCGGCCTCGAGTGCCCTGGAGGGCCTGCGCAAGGCCGCGAAGAGCACCGACAACCTGATGGTCGCGACCCTGGAGTGCGTGCGGGCCGGTGTCACGACGGGGGAGTGGTCCGGTGCGCTGCGTGAGGAGTTCGGGGAGTACCGCGCGCCGACCGGGGTCTCCGGCGTGAGTGCCGCGCCCGACGGTGCCGCGATCGCCGAGGTCCGCGCCGCCGTCCAGCGGACCGGCGAGGACCTGGGCCGCCGGTTGCGACTGCTGGTCGGCAAGCCCGGCCTGGACGGGCACTCGAACGGCGCCGAGCAGGTGGCCGTCCGCGCCCGCGACGTCGGCTTCGAGGTCATCTACCAGGGCATCCGCCTGACGCCGGCTCAGATCGTGGCCGCCGCAGTCGAGGAGGACGTGCACTGCGTCGGCCTCTCGATCCTGTCCGGCTCGCACATGGAGCTGATCCCGGACGTGCTGAGGAGATTGCGCGACGCCGGTGCGGGTGACGTGCCGGTGATCGTCGGCGGCATCGTCCCCGACGGCGATGCCCGCGCGCTCAAGGAGGCCGGTGTCGCCGCCGTCTTCACGCCGAAGGACTACGGCCTGACCGAGATCATGGCCTCGATCGTCGAGGTCATCCGCACCGCGAACGGCCTGCCCCCGCTCATCTGAGGCCCCACCCCTCCGGGACGACGTCCCGTGCGGGCGCATGTCAGCCCGCAGGAAGGCTGACATGCGCCCGCAGCGGCTGACACTTGCGTGGCGCGGCAGCTAGAGGAACAGGCCGCGGATGTCGTCGGCGTCCAGGCGCCGGCCGAAGGCGCCGTCGCCGTCGTCGAGGACAGTCTTGAAAAGCTCGGCCTTGCGGGCCTGCAGGGCCAGCACTCGTTCCTCGATCGTGTGCTCGGCGATCAGCCGGTAGACGTGCACCGTGCGGGTCTGGCCGATCCGGTGGGTGCGGTCGACGGCCTGCATCTCGGTGGCCGGGTTCCACCACGGGTCCATCAGGAAGCAGTAGTCGGCCTCGGTGAGGTTGAGCCCGAAGCCGCCGGCCTTGAGGCTGATCAGGAACACCGGGGCGGTGCCGGTCTTGAAGGCGTCGATCACCTCGCCGCGGCGGCGGGTGCTGCCGTCGAGGCGGGCGAAGGCGACGCCGGCGTCCCCGAGGCGCGCCTGGATCAGGTCGAGCAGCCCGGTGAACTGGCTGAAGACCAGCGTGCGGTGCCCGGTGCCGGCGACCGCGTCGACGTGCTGGAGCAGGGCGTCGATCTTGGCGCTCGGCACGTCGCGGTGTTCGGAGTCAGCCAGGCCGGGATGCAGGCTGAGCTGGCGCAGCAGGGTGAGCGAGCGCAGGATCTCGAAGCGGTTGCCGTCGAGGTCGTCGAGAAGCTTGAGCACCTTCTGCCGCTCGCGCTGCAACGTCAGGTCGTAGATCTTGCGGTGCCGGGGTTCCAGGGCGACGGAGAGCACCTGCTCCTGCTTGGGCGGAAGCTCCGGAGCCACCGCCTCCTTGGTGCGCCGCTTGAGCAGCGGCCGGACCCGGCGGCGCAGCTGGGCGAGCATCTCGACGTCGGCGTTGCGCTCGATCGGGGCGGCGTAGTGCTCCTTGAACGCGTCCGGGAACGGGAACAGGCCGGGGGAGGTGATCGAGAGCAGGGCCCACAGCTCCATCACCGAGTTCTCCAGCGGGGTGCCGGTGATCGCGAGCTTGAACGGCGCCGGTACCAGCCGGGCGGCGCGGTGCACCTTGGCCACCCGGTTCTTCACGAACTGCGCCTCGTCCAGCAGCAGGCCCGACCAGTCCCGGCCCTGGTAGACCTCGGCGTCGATGCGCAGCAGGGCGTAGGAGGTAACGACGACGTCCGCGGCCGCCGCCCGGTCGGCCAGCGGTGTGCCGCCCGGCCGGCGGCCCCGGGCTTCGCTCTCGGTCACGGTGGACACCCGCAGGCCCGGGGTGAAGCGCGCGGCCTCGGCGGCCCAGTTCGACACCACCGAGGTCGGCGCCACGATCAGGAACGGCGGGGCGTTCGGTTCGGTGGCGCGGGCGTGCGCGATCAGGGCGAGGGACTGCAGCGTCTTGCCCAAGCCCATGTCATCGGCGAGGACCCCGCCGAGGCGGTGCTCCCAGAGAAACGCGAGCCATTCGAAGCCCTCGATCTGATAGGGCCTCAGTTCTGCCTGTAGGCCGGCGGGAAGCGGGGTTCCACCGACGGAGTCCAGGCGGCGGATCGCGTCCAGGTGCTTGCGCCAGCTCGCTGCCTGCCGGGTCGCGACGCCGATGCCGATCAGCTCGTCCCAGAGCGCTGTGTGGTACCGGCTGATCCGCAGCGGGCCGTCCGGCTTGTCCGAGAGCATGCGGGCTTCGTCGATCAGGCGACGCAGCGTGAGAAGTTCGGGCTTCTCCAGCGAGAAGTACGCCCCGCCGGGCAGTAACAGGTGCGAACGGCCCTGCGCGAGGGCGACGAACACGTCCAAGAAGGGAACGGTCTCGCCGTCGACGGTGATCGAGACGCCGAGGTCGTACCAGTCGCCGTCGTTGGCCAGTGCCTTGGTGGAGACCGCGATACGCAGCGAGTCCCCGGCCTCGCGGTACTCCGCCGGTGACCCGCTGACCTCGACCCGCACGCCGGCCTGCTGACGCAGCCGGGGGAGCCATTCGGTGGCGAACTTCATCGTGTCCACGCCGCTGAGCTCGAGCGGTGCATCGATGCCGGGGCCGTCGACGCGACCGATCCCGTAGGCACCGAGTCCGGGCTCCAGACCGGCCAGCAGCGCGGCCTCTGCCGCTGGTCTGCGCACCCCGGTGTCCGGCGCCGGGGTCAGCAGGAAGCGACGCTCCGCTTCGCCGACCTGGTAGGTCCACTCCCACTGCAGGGTGAGCGCGTGCTCGGCACCGAAGTCGGCGCGCAGCAGCAGGACCGGCTCGGACACCTCGGGCATCGCGAACGAGCCGTCGGAGGACACGATCTCGGCGATGCGCAGCAACTGCGGGAAGTAGTTGTCGAGGAAGCGGTCGCGTTGAGCGGCCGGCACGGTGAGCTGCTCGTGGGCCAGCGCCATCTTCCGTAGCGCGGCGGGCGCGGGCGTCGCGAGGGACACCAGCCGCAGCGGCCAGTGCGCCGGGTTGGCGGCCAGCTCCTCGTCCTCGGCCGGGCGGACCACGGCGCCGGTCCCGTGGCCGATGAAGGCGACGGCAACGACCTCACCGAAGCGGCCGTCGATGCGCAGCGCGGGGGAGACCTGCAGGGCCGCGCCCTCGTCGTCGGAGGCCGTCACGTCCAGGCACAGCTCGGCGGCGTCGACCGGGGGCAGCTCGCCGAGCTCGTTGTCGGCGTGCACCAGGCGCAGGCCGACTCGCGCGCCCTCGGCCAGCAACGGGAACAGTGCGCTGGAGGTGATGGCGGAGAGCTCGATTGCCTTGTCGTCTCCGTAGCGCAGGTTGGTCCCGGTCGTGCCGGTGCGGGCCAGGTACAGCGCGTGCAGATCGGTCAGTACCCGGACCTGCTCGGCGACGTATTCCCGGTTGAATCGCAGGCTGCCGATCCGGCCCCAGCTCACCTCACCGGCGACCCAGCCGCGGCGGCCCTCGCGGACCACCCGCGCCCACAGCTGCATCGCCTCCGGCCCGCCGCTCTTCCCCCACAGCGTCGGCAGCGTGCGCCGCAAGGTCAGCTCGATGGCCAGGGCGCGCTGCTCGACCGGCGCCGGCGCCTGCGCACCGATCTCACTCGGGCTCAGCAGCGAGCGCCACGGGTCCTCCCAGGACACCGGGGTCGTCGGCTCCGGCTGCGGAGCGGCGTGCCCGCCGGCCATCAGGGCGAGGGCGACGGCGTGCTTGCAGTTGTGCTGGATCGGGCAGCTGCACTGCCTGCGCACGAAGCGCCAGGTGTCGTCCAACGCGTCGTGGACCAGGTGGACGGTGACCAGGTAGGGCAGCGCGGCGCCGCCGGCCACCGAACCGACCAGGACCGCCGCGGCTTCCCGCCACGCCACCTGCCGCACCGCGCCCAGGTCCGCGTACTCCACGCCCCGCGAGAACGTCGCCATCCCCACGGCCGACCGGACGCTGCCCTGGTTCAGGGCGATCAGCGCGGTGGGGTCCACGTACCGACGCTAGTGGTCCGTCTGCGAATTGATCTGGTTGAGGACCTCACGCCCGCGACGGACCTTGGCGATGATCTCCTCCGCGGTCGCCTTCCAGATGAAGGGCTTCGGGTCGGTGTTCCAGTGCTCGGCCC
>NZ_JACDFE010000195.1 GCF_013815995.1 Sporichthya sp. | reverse complement strand
ACGGTGAGGGCGAGCGAGGCCACCCCGAGCGTGGTGCCGACCGCGAGCGCGGCCTCCGCCGATCGGGGCACGGCCGCCACTGCGCGCTCGCCGTCGGCGAGGGCGACGAAGGTCAGGTAGGCCCCGATCACCACGGCGCTCGACACCAGCGGAGCGACGGCGGCGGCGAGGAAACGGCGGTGCGCCTGCAAGGCCCCGCCCAGCACCACGGCCAGGCCGTAACAGACGAGCTGCGGGGTGAACATCAGCAACATCCGGGTCGCGGCGTCGACCGCGCCGGCGCAGTCCACGTCGTCGCCGAGCAGCGCCTTGACGGCGGGGCGGGCGGCCAGGGCGGTGACGACGGAGACCGGGACGAGCAGCAACAGCGTCCAGCTCAGCAGCGCCGAGACGGTGCGGTCGATCGCGGCCCGGTCCGAGCGCGCGACGGCTCCGGCCAGCACCGGCACCACTGCGCCGGCGAGGGCTCCCCCGGCGACCACCTCGAACAGGACGTTAGGCAGCAGGTTCGCGGTGTTGTAGGCGTCGGCCAGACAGCCGCCGCCAACGGTCTTGGAGAAAACGACCCAGCGACCCAGGCCCACCACCCGCGCCACCACCGTGACGACGGCGACGGTCAGTGCGCCGCCCGCCAACCCCGCGGCGAAGGTTCGCGCGACGGGTGGGGGCGAGGTCACGACGACACAGTAGGAGTGACAGGTCCTGTGGTGTGTCTGCCCAGTTCGTCGAACCAGCGCAGCGGCGGGGTCGCGGCGATCACCCGGGTGAAGCTGATCTTCTCGCTGGCGGCCGTCAGCGCAGCGATACCGACCAGGTGGGCGAGCCGACCCGTGGTGCCGAACTTCAGGAGCACGGCGACACCGAGTGCCGCCCCGAGCGCGTTGGCCCCGGCGTCGCCCAGCATCGCCTCCTCACGGAGGTCGCGTGGAAGCAGCGCAACGGCGGCACCGAAGGGTCCGGCCAGGAAGATGCCGGCGGGACCGGGCACGGCGACGAGCGGGAGGTGGAGCAGTCCGACCTTCAACGCCCGCCCGGGTCGCAGGTCGAAGAGGTTGATCAGGTTCGCGAACCCCGCCACGACCGCTCCGCCGAGGACGGCATCGCGGGGTCCGGACGAGACGAGGGCGGCGGCGGCCAGCGAGGTCGCCCCGATGCCGGCGGCCTTGACCGCCCCACTGGTCAACCGGCCCTCGCGCAGCGCGGCCAGATGCCCGGCGAAGCCCTTGGCCTGTTGGGTCCGTAGGCCGCCGAGGTCGTCGTAGGCCCCGATCGCCCCGGCGCCCAGGACGGCCAGAGCGCCGGCGGCCCGGGCCGGGCCGGGCAGTCCCGGGGTGAGCGCGATCGCGGTGGCCGCGCCGGCCGTGAACGCCGGTCCCTCCAGCAAAGTGAGGCTGAGGCCGCGGTGATTGATCCGCTCCCAGCGATTACCCTCCCCGGCCCGCGAGCGGAACGCGGTGTACGCGGCCTGCGCAGCCAGGGCGCCGACGCCGAACGCGACGGCCTTCACCGTTTGCCCGGTGGCGTCAGGGCGGGGAACGGGCCGTCGGAGTCGGCGGTCGAGCCGTAGTGCCCGACGCCGCCGCCCATCTGCTCGATCAGGGCGTAGACGGTCGCGACCCGGCCGAAGACGGTCTCCACGGTGTCCACGGTGCTGATCGTGTCGCGGGTGGCCTCCGCCTTGCGGATCGTGTCCATCGCCCCGCCGACGGCCGCCTTGGCCGGTGCGGCCACCACCACGCCGTTGCCGGCGGCGTCGAGCGCTGCGGCCAGGCCGACCATGCCCTGTTCGGTGCGCTCGGTGGCGCTCACCGGTGGCTCGGGGGGCGACCCGACGACGATCACCGCGAGGTCGGCCCGGTCCTCCAGCCCCCGCCGGGAGATGAAGCCACCCCGGTCGAGTTGTTCGAGCAGGGTCTTGGCCGGTGCGCTGATGGCCCGGTCGGTGCCGCCCTTGGTCAACAGAGCTCCGGCCAGCTGGACCTGGGCGGGCTGGCCGCGCAGTTCGGGGATCGGGTTCTTGCGCAGGATGGCCTCGCGCGCCTCAGCCTTGGCAGCCAGGTCGCGGGGGTCCTCGGCGGTGGCGAAGAAGGCGTCGTCCACCCCGATCCGGCCGGTGACCTTCGCCCCGGCGCGGGCCAGCACCTCGGCGAGACCGTCGGCGTCACCGCCGCCGGCCCCCGGCATGGTCACCAGGACGACGCGCTGCCCGGCGAGCTGCCCGGCCAGCAGTCGGTCGTCGAGATCGTCGAGGTACTGGTCTCGGTAGATGACCTCGTTGCGGAGGGTGTCCAGGTCCTTGCGCAGGTTGTCCTTCTCGGTCTGCTGCGTGGACACCGTCGAGCGCAGGGAGTCGATCAGTGACTGGTTGAGCAGCGAACTGCCGACGAGGATCCCGGTCGCCAGCGCCATGAAGACGGCAATGAGCGACACCAGGTGATAGCGGAACGAGACCACGGGAGATCTTGCCGCTCAGACTTTTCCGGAGAGCCAGTAGGTGAAGTCCCCCCACTGGTCCGACATCGTGGTCATGATCGCCCGGCCGGACGGGGACGCGGTGAACGCGATCGTCATGCAGACCAGGCAGGCCAGCAGCAGGAAGAACAGCTGCCAGTTGCTGATCCGGCTGCGGTAGAGCCGGGACACGCCCTTGGCGTCGACGAGCTTGCCGCCCACCCGCAGCCGGGTGAGGAAGGTGCTCGCCATGCCGGCCCGGCCCTTGTCCAGGAATTCGTCCAGGGTGGCGTGGCTGCCGACCGCGACGATCAGGGCGGCGCCGCTGTCGTCGGCGAGCAGCATCGCGACGTCCTCGCTGGTGCCGGTCGCCGGGAAGAGCACCGCGTCCAGGCCGAGGGACTGCACCCGTTCGAGCCCAGGTGCGTCGCCGTCCCGGTAGGCGTGCACGACGAGCTCGGCGCCGCAGGTCAGCGCCCGGTCCGAGACCGAGTCCATGTCGCCGACGATGAGCTGCGGGGTGTACCCGGCCTCGAGGAGGGCGTCGGCGCCACCGTCCACGCCGATCATCACCGGGCGGTACTCCCGGATGTAGGGACGCAGCGTCGCGAGGTCCTCGCGGTAGTGGTGCCCGCGCACGACGATCAGCGCGTGCCGGCCCTCCAAGTCGGTCTCCAGCTCCGGGATGCCGACGCCGTCGAGGAGCAGCGAATGTTCCTTCTCCAGGTACTCCATGGTGTTCGCGGCGAAGGCGCGCAGCTGGTCGGACAGGCCCTCCCGGGCCTTCTCCATCGCCGCGGCGATGCCCTCGGCGTCCAGCACGGTGCCCTGCCCGACCGCGTCCTCGCCGCGGTAGAGCGTGCCGCCGGTGAGGCGGAGCAGCTCGCCCTCGGTGACGAAATCGAACAGGTCGGCGCCGGCGTCGTCGATCAGCGGGATCCCGGCGTTCAGCAGGATCTGCGGCCCCATGTTGGGGTACCGGCCGCTGGTACTCACCCCGGCGTTGATCACCGCGCCCGCCCGGCAGGCGACCAGTGCCTCGGCGCTGACCCGATCCAGGTCTTCGTGGTCGATGACGGCGATCTCGCCGGGCCGGAGCCGCTTGGTGAGGTTCTTGGTGCGCCGGTCAACTCGGACGACCGCGCGGACTCCGGGCTCGGAGCTCTCGCGCGACCGGGTCCGGTGCGGCCACCTCATGTCCGCATTCTCCCACGTCAGAGCAGGTCCACCCCTGCTCGAGGGCTATCCCTGAGTCATTGCTGGGTCGAGGGGATGTCATCCCCGTCGACCGAAAAATGCCCGAATTGTCCCGATGCGGGCGGTCGAGAGGGATGACATCCCCTGCTGTTCAGGGGCGCCGGGCGGCGGCGAGCAGCTCCTCGGCGTGCGCGCGGGCGGTCGCGGAGTCCTCCTGGCCGGCCAGCATCCGGGACAGCTCGCGGACCCGGGCCTCCCCCTCCAGAGCGGTGATGCCGGTGCGGGTGACCCGCCCGTTGTCGGATTTGGCGACCAGGAGGTGCCGGTCGGCGAAGGCCGCGACCTGCGGCAGGTGGGTGACGACCAGCACCTGGGAACTGCGGGCCAGCGCCGCCAGCCGGCGCCCGACCTCGACCGCGGCCTTGCCGCCGACCCCCGCGTCGACCTCGTCGAAGACGAAGGTGGGCACCGGGTCCGCCCCGGCCAGGACCACCTGCAGCGCGAGCATGATCCGGGACAGCTCGCCACCGGAGGCCGAACGCTGGATCGCCCGCTCCGGCGCCCCGGGGTGGGGCGCGAGCAGCAGCTCGATCTCGTCCGCCCCGTCCCGGCCGAACTCGGTCGGACGGACGGCGACCGTGAACGACGCCTTGGCCATGGCCAGCCCGGCCAGCTCCTCGGTGACGGCCTTGGCCAGCCGCCCGGCCGCCTTGGTCCGGGCCTTGGTCAGGTCGGCGGCCGCTGCGCTGCGCTGGGCGTCGAGGCGGGCCTCGTCGGCGCGCAGCTCCGCGGTGGTGTCGGTGTCGGCGTCCAGCTCGAGCAGCCGCTCCGAGGCGGCCTGTGCCCAGGTGAGAACCTCGTCGACGGTGTCCCCGTTCAGTTGGGGCGCTGCGCCCCCCAACAACCCCCCGGAAAAGCGCTCTCTGATCTTGCGCTGCAGCCGGCCCAGGTCCGCCAGCCGCTCGTGGGCGGACTGCAGCCGGGCCGGGTCGACCTCGATGCCGGCTGCGTAGGACGCCAGGTCGGCGGTGACGTCGGCGAGCAGGTACGTCAGCTCAGCGATCCGCTTGCCCAGCTCCGCCAGCTCGGGGTCGTGGGCGGCCATGGCCTCCACCGTGCGCCGGGCCTCCCCGACGAGGGCGGCCGCGTCGGTGCCGGTGCGGTCGGCGTCGGTGAGCAGCAGGTCGTGGGCGCCGGAGGCCGCGGCGCGCAGGGCGTCGGCATGGGCGAGGCGCTCGATCTCGGCCGCCAGCGTGACATCCTCCGCCGGCTCGGGGGCGACGGCCTCGATCTCGGTCAGGCCGAGCCGGAGCAGGTCAGCCTCCTGGGCGCGCTCGCGGCCCCGGCCGGTGATCTCGGCGAGGCGGGTGCGGACCTCACGCAGGTCGTCGAAGCAGCGCCGGTAGGCGGCAAGCGCCTTGGCGACCTTGTCCCCGGCGTAGCGGTCGAGCAGGTCGCGCTGGCGGGCCGGGCGCAGGAGTCGCTGCTGGTCGTGCTGGCCGTGCACCGCGACGAGGTCCTCGGCGAGTTCGCCGAGCAGCCCGACCGGAGCGCTGCGGCCGCCGACGAAGGCGCGGGAGCGGCCTTCCGCGGTGACGGTGCGCCCGAGGATCAGCGTTGCTCCTCCGTGTGGGGCCTCGTCGAGTTCTCCACCGGCCTCGGCGGCCCGGAGCGCCGCGGCGGAGTCGGCCGCGACCCGGACCCGGCCCTCGACCGAGAGTCGTTCGGCGCCGGCCCGGATCAGGCCGGCGTCGGCCTTGCCGCCGAGCAGCAGACCGAGCGCGGTCATCACCATGGTCTTGCCCGCGCCGGTTTCGCCGGTGAGCACGGTCAGGCCGGGGCCGAGCTCGAGGACGGCATCGTCGATGACGCCGAGCTCGCGGATCGCGATCTCCTCCAGCATCTGACGCCCCCTCAGCTATGGATCATTGATCGCGACGGAACGCGGCCGCGCCGCGCCAGCCCCGCACCGGGAGTTCGAACTTACGCACCAGGCGGTCGGTGAACGGCGCCTGGTGCAACCGGGCGAGCTGGACCGGAATGCCGCCCCGGCACACCTCGACGCGGGCCCCGGCCGGCAGCGGCCAGGTGCGCCGGCCGTCGACCCAGAGCACGCCTTCCGGGGTATCGGACTGGACCTCGACCGCGAGGCGTGAGCTGGGCGAGACCACGATCGGACGGGAGAACAGGGCGTGCGCCGAGATCGGGATCATCAACAGCGCCTCCACCTCGGGCCAGACGACCGGCCCGCCGGCGGAGAACGCATAGGCGGTGGAACCGGTCGGGGTCGCGCAGACCACCCCGTCGCAACCCCAGCGGGACAGCGGCCGGCCGTCCACCTCAGCGACGACTTCGAGCATCCGGTCCCGCGCGGCCTTCTCCACCGACGCCTCGTTCAGGGCCCAGGTGCTGGCCACCTGCTCGCCGCCGACCTGGACGGTGACGTCGATCGTCATCCGCTCCTCGACGGTGTAGTCGCGGGCGACGACGCGGCTGATCAGGCCGCCGAGTTCTTCGCGCTCGGCCTCGGCCAGAAAGCCGACATGGCCGAGGTTGACGCCCAGCAGCGGGATCCCGGGGTCGCGGGCCAGTTCGGCAGCCCGCAGCAGGGTCCCGTCGCCGCCGAGCACCAGCGCGAGTTCGCACCCCTCCGACGCGGCTTCGTCGCCGGCCACCACCTGCACGTCGGGGAGTTCCAGAGCCTTGGCCTCCACCTCGGTGGCGTGCACCGCCAGCCCGGCCTCCAGCAGGCGCTCCGCGGCCTCGCGGGCGGCCTCGACCGCGTCGGGACGCCCGACGTGGGCGACGAGCAGCACGGCCCGCTCCACTGGCGCTCCCTCGGTCATGCGCTCTCAGCCTTGCGCTCTCATGCCGGTCCGGCCGCGATGGCCGCGGCGAGATCGTCCTCGTCCAGGGGCGGCGCTCCTGCGGTCATCCAGAGGAAGTATTCGACGTTGCCGGCCGGACCGGGCAGCGGACTCGCCGTGACCCCGCGGATCCCGAGCCCCAGGGGCGCTCCCGCCTCGGCGACGAGGCGGACGGCCAGGGCGCGCAGGGCGGGATCGCGGACCACGCCCCCGCTGGTCAGCCGCTCCTTCCCGATCTCGAACTGGGGCTTGACCATCAGCACCAGGTCGGCGTCGGGAGTGGGGAGCCCGGCCAGGTTCGGCAGGACCTTGGCCAGGGAGATGAACGAGAGGTCCGCGACCACCAGCTCCGGACGGGCCGGCAGGTCCTCGGCGGCCAGCTCGCGGATGTTGGTGCGGTCCATGACCGTGACCCGCTCGTGGGTCTGCAGCGCCCAGGCCAGCTGCCCGTAGCCCACATCGATCGCGATCACCTGGACGGCATCGCGGCGCAGCAGGACGTCGGTGAATCCGCCGGTGGAGGCGCCCGCGTCCAGGCAGACCCGGCCGGCCACCACGGGACCGCCGTCGGGCCGGGCCTCGAACGCGTCGAGGGCACCGGCCAGCTTGTGCCCGCCGCGGGAGGCGTAGCCCGGGTCGTCGTCGTCCTCGACGACCACGATCGGATCGGCGGTCTCGACCTGAGTGGCGGGCTTGTTGGCCGTCCGGCCGCTCACGCTGACCCGCCCGGCGGCGACCAGTTCGGAGGCATGTTCGCGGGATCGGGCCAGGCCCCGGCGTACCAGTTCGGCGTCCAGGCGCAGCCGTCGAGGGGCCGCCATCAGGTGCTCAGCATTGTCCCGGGGCTCAGCCCTGGTCGAGGTTCGCGAGCGCGTCCTGCAGGCCCCGGTGGGCCTGGTCGTAGACGCCGACGTGCTCCGCGATGGGCAGCTCCCCGATCCCGGCCAACCCGGCCAGCACCTGATCCACCCGGGGGTCGCCCGTCTCGGGCAGGTCCCCCGCGGCGCGGAGCTCCTCGACGAAGGCCTCCGGCTCGTCCGGAATCCCGGCCTCGTCGGTCGGGAGGTCGCCAGGGATGTCATCCGCAGTGTCGCTGCTGGGGATGTCATCCGCAGCGCCGTCGGTGCATTCGTCGACGGTTTCCTCGACAGGGTCGACGGTCTCGGTCCAGGCCTCGGTCACCCTGCCACGCTACCGCGCGCCCGCCGGGTTGCCGGACGCCCCGTACGTGCCGTGACCGGCGACGACCCGGCCGTCCGGGCCGAAGATCAGGACCTCGGAGACCTCGTTGCCGCGCTGATTGCGGTACCGGATCACCAGCGTGTCGACGCCGGTGTAGACACCGAGCACCTCGAAGTGCAGGTCAGGAATCCGGTCCAGGCCGATCGTCCAGTAGTCGCGCAGGGCCGCCTTGCCGCGGACCACGCCGTCGCCGCCCAGGATCTGGCTCGCCACCGGGGAGGTGAAGGTGCAGTCCTCGGCGAAATGGGCCAGCACGGCGTCCAGGTCGCGGTTGTTCCAGCCCGCGGCCCAATGGGAGGCGAAGGAGTCGGACTCGGCGGCGTTCAGCATGCCCGTCAGTCTGCCCGGTGCCCGCCGTAGCGGCTCGGGGATATCCCGTAGGCGGCCTTGAACGATCGGCTGAACACGGCCGGGTCGCTGAACCCCCAGCGGCGACCGATCTCGGCCACGCCGCCCCGGCCGGTGGTCAGATCGTGGCGGGCGCGCTCCAGTCGCTCCTCGCGCAGCCACTGCGCGACGGTTCGCCCACCGCCGGCGAACAGGCGGTGCAGGTGGCGGGTGGAGATGAAGTGCGCGGCGGCAATGTCGTCCGGGCACAGCGTGGGGTCGGCCAGATGTGCGCGGAGGTAGTTCTCGATCCGCGTACGGAGGCCTAGCTCCGCTGGTTGCTGACGCGGCACCGCGGTCCCGGCGGCCGTGACGGCCAGCCCGGCGACCCGCTGGGCAAGGTCGGCAGCCGCCGCGCCTCCGGCGATCGTCGGCGCGTTGCCGGCC
>NZ_JACDFE010000355.1 GCF_013815995.1 Sporichthya sp. | reverse complement strand
GGCCAGCGCCTCGCCCCGGGCCGCGAGCAGCACCGCGGCCTCACCGACGTTGATCGCCGCCCCGTCGCGGGCCCGCCGCAGGGCGCGGCGCACCTGTGCCTCGGTGACGGTCAACGCCCCTCCTCCGGACGGCGCACAATGCCCACAGTGCCATCAGTGCCATCGGTGGCTTCGCCGCGGGGGCGGTAGTCGAGCACGGCCCGAACGGCCGGCAACTCGACGAGCCCACCGGGACGCTCGGTGGCCAGGGTGTCGGCCACCAGCACGTCGAGACCGCAGCCTGCGATGGTCTCGGCCTCGATCTCATCGGTGCAGTCGAGCACGAAGGCGTCGGCGACCTCGCGCAGCAGACTCGCCGCCGACGACGCCGAGTGCGAGAGCCCGATCGAGCGGAGCAGGCCGGCTCGGGTCTCCGCGCGGTGCGCTTCGCCGGGGTCGGTGATCGGGATGCCGGAGACGATCGGGGTGAGGGCGACGACCGGAGCCGACGTCGCGCGTAGCGCCTCGCGGACACCGGGCAGCGCCAGGATCGGAGCGATGCTGGCCAACGGGTTGCTCGGAGCGATCACCACCCGGTCGGCGGTCAGAATCGCCTCCAGGAGCCCCGGTGCGGGGCGAGCCTGGTCGATGCCGCGGTAGGACAGGTTGCGGACCTCGTCGCGCGAGCGGCGCGCGACGTGGAACTCCTGGAAGTGCAGCAGGCTCCCGGTCACGGTCAGGACGTAGGAGGTCACCTCGTCCTCGGTCATCGGCAGCACCCCGATGCCGACACCCATGGCCGCGGCCAGCCGCTGGGTGATCTCGGCCAGGCCGACGCCGTCGCGGAGCAGGCCGGTGCGGAACAGGTGCGTCCCGAGGTCGAGGTCGCCGAGGTTGAACCACGGCTCGCCGCCCAGGTCCCGCAGCGCGTCCATCGCGCGCCAGCTCTCGCCGCGTACGCCCCAGCCGCGTTCGAGGTCCTGCCGCCCGGACAGGGCGTAGAGCGTGGTGTCGAGGTCGGGGCAGACCCGCAGGCCGTGCACCCAGAGGTCGTCGGCGGTGTTCACGACGACCGTGAGATCAGCCGGATCGACTCCGGCGCCCAGCAGGGCGCGCCAGAGCCGCGAGGCGCCGACGCCGCCGCCGAGTCCCACGATCACCGCGGACCTCCTTGCTAGGGACTTGCTGTAGGACCTGCTCTGCATCCTGCTCTGGGTGTGCCATCCATGGTCGGTGAGGGCGGACCCCGGCTCTATGGACGCCCGCACCAATGGCGACCCGCCAGGTTGTACTTAGCTCTAAACGGAGTTCCCACTCAGGCGCCCGGGCTCTGCTCACGGAGCGCCCACGACTCCAGCGCCCACCACACCTCGATCAGCGTCTCGGTGTCGTCCAGATCCGCTCCGGTCAGCTCGGCGTAGCGGGCCAGCCGGTACCGGACGGTGTTGACGTGGACCGACAGCGCGGCCGCGGTCTCGGCGATGTGCCGCCGGCAGGCCAGGAACGTCCGCACCGTCGAGAGCACGATCGAGGAGGCCCCGCCGGTGGCCAGCACGGGTGCCGCGTACCGGGCCAGCAACGCCTCCGAGAGCTCACCCTCCTCGACGACGGCGATCCGGATCGACAGCGAGTTGTTGTCGACCAGGCCCTGGCGCTGGAACCGCGCCGCGACGTTGAGCAGCCGGCTCGCCTCGCCGAAGGCCTGCGGGAACGCTGCGGGCAGGACCGGTCCGGAGATCGCGAGCACCGCCCCGTCCGCCTCCACGGTGGGCCGCCGCGCCGTCACGGCGACCACGTCACCGTCGATCCAGCCGATCAGCGGCCGGAAGTTCGAGGTCGCACCGGAGTGCTCGAGCCGGCGGGACAGCGCGTGCCGGTGCTCCTCCGGATGCCGGCCCCGGCTGACCCAGTACTCGTGGGCCGGCACCAGGCCGTAGGCCACACCGCCGACCAGCATCTCGGCCGGCAGCAGCGTTCCCGTCAGCAGGCGCTGCAGGAAGGCCAGCCGTTCCTGCTCGTCGCGCCGGGCGAATTCGATGTCGATCTGCTGCCGCTCCGCGACCACCTCGGTGGAGTAACGGTCCGTCAGATCCCAGAGCAGGCGCGTCGCGTGCAGGACGTCCACCGGCGGGATCTCCAGCCGCTTCGCGGTGGCCAGGAACTCCTCCCGCAACAGGCTCATCACGGCCCGGTAGGCACCGACCACCACGTCGGCCGGGATGCCCTGCAGCGCGCGTTGGCCGCCCGACTGGCGCTCGGTCTGCTCGGCCTCCGGCAGGTCCGGGCTGCCGCGCAGGACCGAGACCACCCGCAGCACGTTGCGCCGGGCCGAACTCTTCAGCGCCGGCACCGGGATCCGGTTGTACCCGGCGAATTCACGGACGGCTTTCACCTGAGCGTCGACGAGCGCATCGGCTCGCGCCATCAGCGCGTCCGCGACCGCCGCCAGGCCTCGCGGGTTCGCGTCGAGCACCGGACCTCCCGTTGGAGCGGCCTCCAAATCGATGGGCCGCCATTCGTAGGGGACTCCATTGTGACCCCTGTCTCACTCGCGAAGCATGAACGTCACAAGTCGGGCGCGCCAGCGCATCGGTTCACGTCCCGGCGAACCGAAGTCGTGGCCGGCAACCCACACCTTTGAGGAGACCCACGTGCGAGTCCACACCAGGCGCATGCTCGCCGCGACACCGCTCGTGCTGAGCGCGGCGCTCGTCTTCAGCGCCTGCGGCGGCGGCAACGACGACGCCGCCAACTCTGCGCAGCAGGACCCGGCGGCCGTGACCGATGCCGCCGGGGCACCGGCCGATACGAGCGGCACCGCCGCCGCGGCGGACCCCGCTGCCGCGCCGATCGGGGACGTGGCCGCGGG
>NZ_JACDFE010000194.1 GCF_013815995.1 Sporichthya sp. | reverse complement strand
GGACCGCGCCATCCGGGCCAACTCCGCGCGCTGCTCACTACTGACCGGCAACGCCGGTGCTGTCTTGATCGGCATGATCAATCATACCGCGCTAATTCACAGACAGACCACTAGGCGGCGGTCTCGGCAACCGCCTTGATCCGGTTCAGCGTCTCGGTCATGCCCCGGATGTTGGTCTTCGCGCGCAGCGGACCGGCCAGCGTCCAGTACAAGCGGATGAACAACGACGGGGTGAGCTCGAAGGACTCCGTGACGTCGGTGCCGTCGTCGGCTGGGGCGAGCCGGTACCGCCAGGTGTTCACTCCGGACATGCCGGGGACCTCGACCACGAACGCGAAGTCCTTTTCCGGTTCACAGGCCGTGATGCGGCAGGTCGTCCAGTACATGGGCCCGCGCCCGTTGCGCTTGACGTGGCCCTGGAATTTCACGCCCAGCGCAGGGCCCGTGGCGCCGGAGATCCAGCGTCCTTCCAGGGTCTCGGGCGAGAATTCCCCTATCCGGGTGACGTCGCTGACCAGGTCCCAGACCACCTGGGGGTGGGCGTTGATGTGAACTGTGACGGATTCGGTCAGCGGGCGCATGGGGCCAGCTTAGGATTGTCGGGCCGGACCGGACCGGCGAAGGCACCTGGGGGAAAATGCCGTGGTGACACCGCCTGCGCCGCCGCCTGGGCCGCCCCCGCCCCCGGTCCCGGGCCTGCCGGAGCCGGAGAGCTCCCCGAGCTTCCTCGCCCGCCGCCTGGCCGTGACCATCGCCGCGGTGGCCGTACTGCTCGGCCTCGGCCTTTACGTCACTGCGTACGCGTCGGCCGGATCCGAGGTCAAGAAGGGCACCACGGTGCTCGGCATCGACATCGGTGGCCTGAGCCGTCCTGACGCGGAGTCCAAGCTCACCACGGAACTGCCCGCGGTGATCAGCAGCAAGGTCACCGTCACCGCGGCCGACAAGACCTTCACGCTCGACACCGTGAAGTCCGGGTTGGCGGTCGACGCCCGCGCCACGGTCGAGCGGGCCGGCGAGCGCAGCCTGAACCCGGGCGTGGTCTTCCCAGTACTGTTCGGTGCCAAGGACAACCTCCAGCCGGTGCTCTCCGTCGACGAGGCCGCGTTGAACGCGGTGGTCGAGGGGATCGCGAAGAAGGTCAACCAGAAGGCGCGCGAGGGCCGGGTGAAGTTCGAGGGCGGTCAGGCGGTCGCGAGCAAGCCGCGCGAGGCCCGCACGCTGCTCGTGGCCGAGACGGCCCAGGCCCTGCGGGAGGCGTACACCTCCGGCGCCACCTCGGTGACCGCGCCCGTGCAGTCCACCCCGCCGGTGGTCGGCCAGGCTGAGGTCGACCGGGTGATGAAGGAGTTCGCGACCCCGGCGATGTCCGGCCCGGTCACCGTCTCGCTGAACGGCCAGGCCATCAGCCTGTCCACCGCGAAGCTCGACGACTACCTCAAGATCTCGGTCAACGGCCCCACCCTCAGCTGGACCGTCAACACCGACAAGATGGCGACCGACGTCGCCGAGGACAACCCCGACGTCATCAAGGCACCCAAGGACGCGAGCTTCGTCTTCGTGCGTAAGAAGCCGAAGGTGGTCCCGGGCAAGGACGGCGAGAAGATCGACCCGGTGAGCTTCGGCGAGCAGATGCGCGCCGCCCTCGTCTCGACGACCGCGCGCACGGTGGCGGCCACGGCGGTCCCGTCCGAGCCCGACGTCACCACGGCCGAGGCCGAAGGCCTCGGCATCGTCGAGCAGATCTCGACCTACCGCACCAACTACCCGATCGCGCCGTACCGGGTGAACAACATCGGGCGTGCGGCCGAGCTGATCAACGAGGCGCTCGTTCTGCCGGGTGAGATCTTCAGCCTGAACGACCGGATCGGCGAGCGCACCGAGGAGAACGGCTTCGTCAAGGGTTTCGTCATCGACAAGGGCGTGTTCAAGGAGGACCTCGGCGGCGGCGTCTCCCAGTCCGCGACCACGGTGTTCAACGCCGTCTTCTTCGCCGGGCTCAAGGACATCGAGCACCACACCCACAGCCTGTACATCAGCCGGTATCCGGCCGGCCGCGAGGCCACCGTCGCCTTCGGTTCCAAGGACCTGCGCTTCCAGAACGACACGCCGACCGGGATCCTGGTCCGCGCCGTCGCCAAGCCCGGCTGGATCCGGGTCAGCATCTGGGGCACCAAGTACTACGACAAGATCGAGTCGGTCAGCTCCGAACGCTCCGACTACAAGGAGACCACGTCGATCACCTCGGCCGCCCCGGACTGCGTCCCGCAGTCACCGGTGCCGGGCTTCGAGATCGACGTGACCCGCGTGTTCTACCAGGGCGGCAAGGTCGTCAAGCGGGAGAAGTTCCACACCGAGTACATCCCGACCGATCGGATCACCTGCACCAACCCCAGGCCGGACGACGATTGACCTGAGCTGACGCTCAGTCAGTTCTTGCCCGCGTAGAACGCGTCCATCCCGCCGCGCAGCGAGCCCAGCATGTCGGCGGTGGCTTGGATCAGCGACGCCGGCGCGTTGCGCGGGTGCCCGTACGGGGTCGGGGGTTGCGGGTCGTATTCGCCGGCCAGTTGCAGGGCCGCGGCCATGTCCGGCCCGGCGACCTCGGCGATCAGGGTGAGGCCGAAGTCGATGCCGGAGGTGACCCCGCCCGCGGTGATCCGGTTGCGGTCGCGTACGACGCGCTCGTCGCTGACCACCTCGACGCCCGGGTAGGTGGCGAGGTCCCCCAGCGCCCCCCAGTGCGTGGTGGCCCGGTACCCGTCGAGCAGGCCCGCCTCGGCGAGCAGCAGCGCGCCGCTGCACACCGAGGTGACCCACGTTGCCTGCGCGCCGGTCTTGGCCAGCCACGCGATCACCTCGGGGTCGGCGAGTTCACCCGAGACGTCGACGCCACCGCCGACGAGCAGGATGTCCAGTTCCGGGCAGCTCGCCAGGTCGTGGTGGGGGAGCACCTGCAGGCCGCTGTCGGCGACCACCGGGTCCTTGGTCTTCGCGACGGTCACGACCTCCCAGCCCGGGACCCAGCCCAGGAACTGCTGTGGACCGAGCACGTCGAGCATGGTCATGTTCTGCCAGAGGTGAACACCGACGCGGGTCATGCGATCGCTCCTTGGGGCTCGTGCGGGACGAGGGTGAGGCCGGGGGAGACCCCGATCTCGGCGGTGAACACCCGGGCGAAGTGACGGGGGCTCATGTGCAGCTGGTCCGCCAGGGCGGTCAGGGACAGGTCGGCCGCGGGATGCTCGTGGATGTAGGCCTGGATCTCCTGCAACGGGTGCCGATGCGCCAGCTGCGCCGACATCGCCGCGGAGAACTGGGACTGGGTGCGGACCGGCGCAGATGAAGCACGAGCAGTTGCGCGCACTGGCGGGCCACGTCGACCCCGGCGTCGGCCTCGACCAGCGCGAGCACCAGGTCGTAGCCGGAAGTGACCCCGGCGGAGGTCCAGACCGTCCAGGCTCCATCCCGAGAGCTCCTGGGTGGGCCACGATCAGCATCCGACGCGCCATGACGCCGACGCTAGGTTGCCACGGCGCTGTCCACCATGACACGAAGCGATCAGATCAGGACACGAGCTCTCCGGCCCCGGCCGCCATCTTCTGCAGCGCGGCGTAGGCCATGTCCGCGCCCTACCCGGCGCACTGCGTCCTAGTGCCCGCCGGGTTCGCGCAGCCGTTCCCCGAGCCCGCTCGCGCGGGCCGCGGGACGGTCCACCGACCGCGCCACCGCGTCCGGGGACCCGATCACCCGAACCGCGCCGGAGGCGCGGGTGACCGCGGTGTAGAGGGTCTGGCGGGTGGCCAGCGGTGAGCCGGCCGCGGGCAGCATCAGGCTGACCTTGGCGAACTCGCTGCCCTGACTCTTGTGCACCGTCATCGCGTGCACCGGGCGGACCTCCGGCAACCGGCCGAGCGGGACCAGTTTCGGCTCGCCACCGCGGCGGAAGGCGGCGACCACCTCGCCGTCGAGGTCGACGACCACGCCGGTGTCGCCGTTGAACAGGCGCGCGTCGCGGTCGTTGGCCGTCACCAGCAGCGGCTCGCCGACGTAGCGCCGGTCGGCGCGGAAGGAGGTCGGGGCGCCCAGCCAGGAGGCGACCCGGTCGGTCCAGAGCCGGACGCCGCGCGGCCCGAGATGGTGCGCGCACAGCAACCGGTGCCGCTCGAGCGCATCGAGGGCGAGTCCCACCTCGCCGGCCCGGGCCGCCGCTTCCATGTCCGTGCCTGCGGCGACCACGTCCGCGCGCAGACCGGCCACGTCCTGCTCGGTGATCGGGGCGTCGTCGTCGACCTCGACGAACTCGATGCTGGGCTCGCCGGAGCGCAACAGGGCGAGTACCTCGACGGCCCGGCCGTCCCGCACCGCCGCGGCGAGCCGCGCGATCACGCCCTGGTCGGCGAAGCGCCGGTTGTGCCGCAGGGTCACCACGTGCCCGGCCAGCCGGGACGGGCCGGAGCCGGAACGCCCGACGATGTCGCCGAGGACGGCCCCGGCCTCCACCGAGGCCAACTGATCGGGGTCGCCGACGAGGATCAACCGCGCTGTCGGCCGGACCGCCTCGAGCACCCGGGCCATCAGCGTCAGCGAGACCATCGACGTCTCGTCGAGGATCACCACGTCGTGCGGTAGCCGGTTCTCCCGATCGTGCGCGAACCGGCTGCGGGTACCCGGGCGGAAGCCGAGCAGGCGGTGGATGGTCGACGCGGAAACCTGGCCGACCCGGGCCGCATCGGCCTCGCTGAGCTCGTCGAGCGCGGCTCGCACCGCCTCCTCCAGTCGCACCGCCGCCTTGCCGGTGGGAGTGGCCAGGGCGACCCGGGGCGGGGGCCCCGGCTGGTCGGCCAGGGCGGCCAACAGCCTCGCGACGGTCGTGGTCTTGCCGGTGCCGGGCCCGCCCGCGACCACGGTCAGCAGACCGAGAGCCGCGCCGGCCGCCGCGTCCCGCTGGTCTCTGTCTCCGGGTTCCGGGAAGAGCCGGTCGAGGGCTGCTTCCAACCGGACGATGTCCACGGCGGGGCCCGGTGCGGCGGAGCGGGCCAGCAACTCGGCGGCCACGGAACGCTCCTGGGCGAAGTACCGGTCCAGCCACATCGACCCGCCGACCAGGCGCAGCGGCGGACCGGCCGGGTCGTCCTCGCCGCCGCACAGCGGACTGGTGGCGCAGCGGACGACCCAGTCCGCCGGGTCCGGCCAGGGCAGCGTGGCCGGGTCGGGAGCGCCGGTCTCCGCGGTTCCGCCGCCGGCCTCGAAACCGGCCGCCTCCAGCGCCTCCGGGACGATCGTCTCGGCCGCGCTCGCGAGGTCCAGGACCACTGAGCCGGCCCGGGTGCCGCGCACGGTCAGAGCGGCGGCGAGCAGCACGGCATCGTCGTTCTCGCCGCCGAGGCGGCCCAGCGTCTGGGCGACGTGGACGTCGGCCGCGGAGAGCACCCCGGCGGCGTTGAACTCGGCCAGGATCCCGGTGGCGTGCCGGGCCCGCTCGGGCAGAAAGGCACCCTGGGCTCCGACGTCGACCGCGCTCACGGGGCTCGCTGGGCTCATGCTGCACCTCCGGCGAGCAGGTCGGACAGCGCAACGGCCAGGGCCGCGGGCGGTGCCCAGGCGAAGACGCCGGGGGTCCCGTCCGGTCCGGCGGTACCGGGCCCGCACATTCCCCGCAGGTAGAGGTAGAGCACGCCGCCCAGGTGCTGATCGGGATCGTAGCCGGGCTGACGCCACGTCAGATAGCGGTGCAGGGCGACCTGGTACAGCAACGCCTGCAGTGGATAGTCCGAGGCCCGCATGGCCGGGGCCAGCGCTTCGGGCCGGTAGTGCCAGGCGGTCGGCTCGCCTCCCGCCGGGTGCAGCCGGTTGGTCTTGTAGTCCACGACCAGGTAGCGGTGCCCGGTCGGACCGGGGATGCGGAGCACGGCGTCGATGCTGCCGGTCAGATAGCCACGCAGCGGCTGCCCGGCCAAATCCGGGTGCCGCATCCGATCGGCGTAGGGCAGCACCGGGTCGCCGACGGACAGGTGCGCGGTCAGCAGCGCGGCCACCTCGCCGAGGCGGACGTCCCGGCCGGGCTGGTCCCCGCCGGCCAGCGGCAGCTCGAAGTCCAACTCGCTGAGCCGGTCCGCCGGCGCGATGTCGGCCAGGGCCAGGTCGGCGGCCAACGGCCCCATCGGGGTCCGCATGGCCAGGTCCAGCGCCGCGACCAACGCCTCGGGGCCCACCCCGGGCACCGGTAGGTAGCGCAGCTCGCGGTCCACGGCCGGTCGGAGGGCGGCAACCAGGTCCCCGCCCGAAGCACTGCCGGTGGTGTCGACCCTCTCCAGCACCTCGTGGACCAGGGTGCCGAACGTGGCGCCGGCGGGCAGGTCTCCGAACGGGGAACGCAGTGAAGACAACAGATTTGAAGCGCTGTCAGAAGCGACCGGGTCGGTGGCCGGTGCCGGCTCGCCCTCGGCCGGTTCGTCGACCTTGCCGGGGGACTCCGGCTCGCTGACCGGCGCCGGGCCCGCGTCGTGGACCAGGGCGGTGAGGGCGGAGTACGAGGTCCGGCGCCAGGCGGTGTCGACGGTCCGCCGGAACTCCTCGGCCCGGGGCTCGCCCACTGCTACTGCCGGTGAGGTCCACCGGGCCTGAGCTATCGGCAGCTCAATCTGCTCGACCCCTAGTGCCCCGATCGATCCGGCGGCGCGATCGGTGAGCACGGTCAGCGCCGCGTCCAGGGCCGGCACCTCGACCCGCTGAGCCGCCGCGATGCCGGGCGGCGTGAACAGTAACCGGTGCAGGGGGGCCGCCTTGGTGATCGTGGACCGTCCCCACCACAGGGTCAGCTGGGACCGGGTCCGGGTGGCCGCGACGTAGAGCAGCCGGAGTTCCTCGCCCGCGTCCTCCTCCTGACTTGCCGCCAGTGCAGCGGGCCAGCCCGGTCCGACCCCGCCCACGTCGCGGATCCGGGTCCCGTTCTCCGGGTCGTGGAACAGCGCGACCTCGGCGTCGTCCTTGACGAAGCGCGCCCACGCGAAGGGCACGTACACCAGCGGGAACTCCAGGCCCTTGCTGGTGTGGATAGAGACCACCTGGACGGCCTGGGCGTCGGAGTCCAATCGGCGACTGCGCTCGGCGCCGGGGTCACGGTCGGCCTCGGTGATCCGGCGGCGCAACCAGGTCAGCAGAGCGACCAGGCCCAGCCGCTCGGTGGTCGCCGCGCTGTGCAGGACGTCGCAGATGTGCCGCAGGTCGGTGGCCCTGCGCTCCCCGCCGGCCTCGCCGAGCAGCCGGGCGAAGGTGCCGTGGTCGGCGTCCACCGCGCCGAGCAGGGCAGCCGGGCCGCGGTCGGTCAGGATTCCGGCCCAGGTCCGCGCCTGCTGGGCGAGGGTGTCGTGAGCCCGCTCGCCGCCGACATCGACTCCGGTCGCGGTCCGGCCGATGAAGTCGGTGACGGCGAGCCGGCGCACGCGGCCGACCCGGTGCGGCTGTTCCAGCGCCTCCAGCAGCACCAGCCAGTCGGTGGCGGCCGCGGTACCGAACACGCTGGTGGCCGCGCGGAGCACCGTGGGCACCCCGGCCCGCACCAGCAGGTCGCGGATCCTTTCGCCGTCGGCATTGCGCCGGACCAGGACGGCGATGTCACCGGGGTGCACCCTTCGTTCGGTGCCCGAGGCCCGCAGCGTGCTGCCGTCGGTCAGTACCTCGACGATGTCGCGGACGACGTCGGTGGCCACTGCCTCCCGCAGCGGGTTGGCCTTCGCCAGCCCGGCCTTGGTGCTCGGCACCCCCGTGCCCGGGTGCACCCGGACCCGTACCGACGCCGTCGCCCCACCGGGGCGCACGAGCAGTGGGTCCGGCAGGCCGGCCTCCACCGGCTCGACCCGGATCCGTTCGTCGCCCAGCGGGGCGCCCCCGAACAGGGCGGCCAGCCCGGCCAGCACCCGGGCGTCGCTGCGGTAGTTGCGCGGCAGGGTGGCGTGGGTGCCGGCCGCCTCCGCGGCCCGCAGGTAGGTCTGCACGTCGCCACCACGGAAGGCGTAGATGGCCTGCTTGGGGTCGCCGATCAGGACCAGCGTGGCGTGCGCGTGGAACGCGGCCTCGAGAATCTGCCACTGCACCGGGTCGGTGTCCTGGAACTCGTCCACCAGCACCACCCGGTAGCGCGAGCGCAGCCGGGCGCGGACCGCCTCGGCGTCCGGGCCGTGCAAGGCGTCGCGCAGCACCACGAGCAGGTCATCGAAGCTCATCGCCCGACGGGCCCGCAGCCGGCGCGCCAGCTCGAGGCGGACGGCCTGGGCGTACCTGGCCCGGTCCCGCGGTGCGCCCTCACCCGCGGTCGGGGCGAGCTGCGCATGCGGGTCCACGGTGGCCTCCTTCGCCACCTGGTGCGCGATGCCGAACGAGAACGCCGGGGGGTCGGCCAGTGGCGCGTACTTGCGCAGGTAGAGGTCGGTGGCAACCTCGGTCCGTAGGTCGGCGAGGTCCTCCAGCAGTTCGGTGTCCGGGTCGGCGTCCGCCGCGGTGCCGAGGCCGCGGATCACGAGTTGGCAGAAGCCGTGCGTGGTGGTGATGGTGGCCGCGTCGAAGTCGGCGGTCGCCGCCACCAGGCGATCCCGCCGGGCCGCGACCGCGGCCGCGTCCCCGCTCGCCAGGTGCGCCAGGAGCGGGTCCCCGCTCGCGAC
>NZ_JACDFE010000354.1 GCF_013815995.1 Sporichthya sp. | reverse complement strand
CCTTGTCGGCCATCCCGCGCACCGGGGCGCCGCCGATGATGGGCGAGACCCCGACCACCGGGGCGGGCGAGTCGGCGACCGCCGCCCGGAGGCCCGGCACCGCCAGGATCGCGCCGACGCTGACGACGGGGTTCGACGGCGGGAACACGATCACGTCCGCCTCGGCGATCGCGGCCAGCACACCCGGCGCCGGCCGGGCCTCCTCGGCGCCCTCGAACCGGATCTTCAGCGCGGCGGGTTCGGCGCGGCGACGGACCCAGAACTCCTGGAAGTGCACGGTCCGCGGCGTGCCGTCAGCGTCGGCGATGTCGACCAGCGTGGTCACCGGGTCGTCGCTCATCGGCAGCAGGCGAACCCCGGGCTGCCAGCGGGCGCACAGCGCCGCGGTCGCCTCCGAGAGCGTTGCGCCCTCGCGCAGCATCCGGGTCCGGATCAGGTGGGTCGCGATGTCCTTGTCGCCGAGGGCGAACCAGTCCGGCGTTTCGCCGTAGGCGCCGAGCTCGTCCTGCACCGCCCGGGTCTCCTCGGCCCGCCCCCAGCCCTGCTCCGGGTGGATGCCGCCGCCGAGGGTGTACATCACGGTGTCCAGGTCCGGGCTCACGTGCAGCCCGAACAGCGTGATGTCGTCCCCGGTGTTCCCGATCACCGTGACCTCGGCACCGGGGTGGTCCACGGCGACGTGGGCGAGCAGGCCACGCAGGAATCGGGCGGCCCCGATTCCGCCGGCGAGCACGGTGATGCGCATGCGGGCATGGTCGCAATCGGCGGCTCCGCGGTCGCCACCGGGGCGGGTGGTGCGGGGGAGCGGCTGTGTCCGGCGGAGTCCCTCGGAGTACGGATCCGTCCCGAATGCGAGCCGACACGCCGAGAAGTCCGCAGGACACACCGGAACAGACCCGTCAATATCACCGACTGGGTTGACGCGAGTGGATTTCACCGCTGTAATTTCAATCGTGTCGTTCGGTCGCCGATAACGACAAGGGCAACCGGGTCGAAGCCGGCGAGGAACCGCACCCACAACGGGTGCACAACAGGGTCGAGGAGGCAGCTATGGGCGAGGTATTCCTCCCCTTGCTCGGGGGCATCGAGCGGCAGGTCACGTGGCAGGAGCAGGCGCTCTGCGCCCAAACGGATCCGGAGGCGTTCTTCCCGGAGAAGGGCGGCTCCACCCGGGAGGCCAAGAAGGTCTGCTTGACCTGCAACGTGCGCAACGACTGCCTCGAGTACGCGCTCGGTCACGACGAGCGCTTCGGAATCTGGGGCGGGATGTCCGAGCGCGAACGTCGCCGTCTCAAGAAGAGCGCGGTCTGACTCGTAGGGTCGCGGTAGCTGATCGGGTGAACGGGCCGGTGCACCGGCCCGAACTCCCCTAGGGTTACCAACTCCGCCATGTCCACCCCGCCATCGCCGGCCCATGCCCGGCACGACGTGACCGTCGTCCTGGTGACCCACGACGGCGAGCGTTGGCTGCCACAGGTTCTCCCCGCCGCCACCGGCCAGACCAGGGCGGGCGACCGGTTGGTCGTCGCAGACACCGGCAGCACCGACGCGACCCTCGGGCTCCTGGCCCAGGACGTCCCCGCGTCGGACGTCCTCTCACTTCCCCGGGACACCGGGTACGGCGCGGCCGTGAAGGCCGCGATCGCGCACGCCGACGCGAGTTCGCCACCGGACGAATCCGGGCGCCGCTGGATCTGGCTGCTGCACGACGACTCCGAGCCAGAGCCTGATGCCCTGGAGCACCTGCTGGCCGCGGTCGAGGCCGACCCCGGCATCGCGGTGGCCGGGACCAAGGTGCGCGGCTGGTACCGGCGTCGGATGCTGCTCGAGGTCGGCGTCACCATCGACGGCGGTGGCCGGCGCGAGGAGCACCTGGAGCGGGGCGAGCAGGACCAGGGCCAGCACGACCACCGCCGGGAGACCCTCGCGGTGTCCAGCGCGGGCATGCTGATCCGCCGCGACGTCTGGGACGCCCTGGGCGGCTTCGACGAGCACCTGCCGCTGATGCGCGACGACATCGATTTCTGCTGGCGGACCTGGCTGGCCGGGCACCGCGTCGTGGTGGTGCCGGAGGCGGTGGTCTACCACGCGGAGGCCTCCGCGCAGCAGCGTCGCGAGGTGCACATCGGGTCCGGCCGGGTGCATCTGCTCGACCGGGCCGGCGCGATGCGGATCCTGTTGGCCAACCTGCCCACCCGGCGCTTCGCCTTCGCGGTGCCCCGCCTCCTGATCGGCGGGTTGCTCCGCGCCATCGGATATCTGGTGGCCAAGATCCCGCGGCACGCCGCGGACGAGGTCCTCGCGATCGGCGACGTGCTGATGCACCCGCAGGCGATCCTGGCGATGCGCCGCGAACACCGCGCCGATCACCGGGTCGCGCCCGAGTCGCTGCGCCGGCTCTTCCCGGTCTTCGGTCATCAGTTCGCGCTCGCCCGGGACGCGCTGGCCGCGGTGGCCGGGGGGCGCAAGAGCGAGGGCACCGCGATCGGCTCGCACCGGGTCGTGGAGTCCGGCCCCGCCGCGGAGGAGGCGGAGAACTTCGACCTCGGCGCCGGCGGGGTGCTGATGCGCCGGTTCCTGCGCAGCCCCGGGTGGTTGCTGGTGCTGGGCCTGCTCGTGCTCACCCTGCTCTCCGCCCGCGACCTGCTCGGCGGTGGCCGTCTGCTGGGCGGGGCGCTGCTGCCCGCCCCCGGTGGCGCCTCGGACCTGTGGTCGGCCTACACCGGGTCCTGGCACCCCGATGCGGTCGGCAGCTCGGGGGCGTCCCCGCCCTACCTCGGCGCCGTCGCCCTGTTCGCGACAGTGCTCGGGGGCCACGCCGACCTCGCGGTCACCGTGCTGCTCCTCGGCTGCGTGCCGCTGGCC
>NZ_JACDFE010000353.1 GCF_013815995.1 Sporichthya sp. | reverse complement strand
GAGCGGCCTGGGTCGTGGATCCCTGGCTCGGCGGTGCCTGGTTCGGCAGCCCCGACCCGGGCGCGGGAAAGCCCTCGAACTTGCGGGTCGGCGGGTCGATGCCGCCGGCGCCCAGCGAGCCGGGCGGGAACGGGGACTCGCCCGGGTCCCCCGGGCGCAGCGCGTCGTAGTCCAGGTTCAGGGCGGCCGCGCGGCGGCGCAGCTCCGCGCTGCTCGGCAGGTTCGCGGCATCCGGGGCCGGGTCCTTGTACTCGTCCGGCGAGAGACCCAGCTGGTCGTAGATCCAGGTGCTGTCGTTGGGGTCGCGCTCCGCGGGACCCTTGGCCGGGTCCGTGGTGGTGGCGGCGCCCGCAGTCGGGGTGCCGCCGGCCGGTACCGCCGGAGAGGTGCTCGGGCCGTTCGGGCCCGTGGGTGTGCCGGTTCCGGGCGCGACGTTCCCCTTCGTCGCCCCGTCGGCCTTCGCCGCGTTGTCGCCCGGCGTGGTCATCGCGGTACCGCCCTCCGTGGGATCGTCCCCACCCCTGCCTCGCGCCCCGTCACTGCGCGCCTGATCAATCTGCGCGACGGAACCGGAAGCATGATCCCACGCAAAGTCCCACTCTGTGGGTGGCTCTAGCCGATGCCGGGCCATCTTTCGGGCACCTCCGCGGGGGGATCGGGGCGGAATGCGTGGGCTTGGGCGGGGTATCGGGCCGTCGCAGTCGGCTTCCGGATCGGACTCACTGTGACATCTCGGACACCCCTTGTTGGCCTAAGCGAGGCCGGTGTGTTCCGCCAGGCACAATTCGGTCCCATGTCGTCTATGTCCGGACTCGACCCCTCGGTCGCCGCGCTGCTGCGCCGCGACGCCAACGGCCTGTTTCCCGCCGTGGCCCAGCAGTGGGACACCGGCGAGGTGCTGATGGTCGGCTGGATGGACGACGAGGCGCTGCACCGCACCCTCACCTCCGGTCGGGTCACCTACTTCAGCCGCAGCCGCAACGAGTACTGGGCCAAGGGCGCGACCTCGGGGCACCGGCAGTGGGTGCACTCGGTCGCGCTCGACTGCGACGGGGACACCGTGCTGGTCCGGGTCGATCAGGAAGGTCCGGCGTGCCACACCGGCACCCGGTCCTGCTTCGACGACTCCCGGGCCCTGGCCGCCGTCACAATCCCGGCGGAGCAGCGCCCGGCGGTAACGCCATGACCGGGGGAGTGACCGCCAAGGGGACGACCAACATAACCGGCGAGATCGTCCCTGACCTGGAGACCTTCCGCACGCTCGCGGTCGACCGCAAGGTCATCCCCGTCTCCCGGCGGCTGCTCGCCGACGGGGAGACCCCGGTCGGGCTGTACCGCAAGCTGGCGGCCGAGCGACCGGGCACCTTCCTGCTGGAGTCGGCCGAGCACGGCCGGGTCTGGGGCCGCTACTCCTTCGTCGGGGTACAGGCGCCGGCGATGCTCACCGAAACCGACGGAGCGGCCCGCTGGGTCGGTGCCCCGCCGGCCGGCGTGCCGACCGAGGGCGACCCGCTGCAGGTGCTGCGCGGCACCGTGGAGGCGCTGCGCACCCGCCCCACCGACCTACCCGGGCTCCCGCCGCTGACCGGCGGCCTGGTCGGGTTCATCGGCTACGACGCGGTCCGCCGCCTCGAGCGGTTGCCGGAGAAGGCCGTCGACGACCTGCACATGCCCGAGCTCGGGATGCTGCTCGCCACCGACCTCGCGGTGCTCGACCACGAGGACGGCTCGGTCGTCCTGATCGCCAACGCGGTGAACTGGGACGGCAGCGACGCCGGCGTCGACGCCGCGTACGAATCCGCGTGCGCGCGGCTGGCCGCGATGACCGCGGACCTGGCCCGCCCGGCCGGCTCCAGTGCCGCGCACCTGGACTGGGACGGTGCGGTCGACTACACCTCGAACACCACCCGCGAGGACTACATGGCCGCGGTGGCCAGCGCGGTGGAGGAGATCCACGCCGGCGAGGCGTTCCAGATCGTGGTGAGCCAGCGCTTCTCGATGCCGACCACCGCGAGCGCGCTGGACATCTACCGGGTGCTGCGCCTGACCAACCCCAGCCCCTACCTCTACCTGCTGCGTTTCCCCGGGCCGGACGGCGGTCCCGAGGGTGGTTTCGACGTCGTCGGGTCCAGCCCCGAAGCGCTGGTCAAGGTGCACGAGGGCCGGGCGATGATGCACCCGATCGCGGGCAGCCGCCCGCGCGGCTCGACCCCGGAGCACGACCTCGAGCTCGGGGTGGAACTGCTCGCCGATCCCAAGGAGCGTTCCGAGCACCTGATGCTGGTGGACCTCGGCCGCAACGACCTGGGCCGGGTCTGTGCGCCCGGCAGCGTCGAGGTCGTCGACTTCATGTCGGTGGAGCGCTACTCCCACATCATGCACATCGTCTCCACGGTGGTGGGACGGCCGAGCCCGGGGCAGACCGCGTTCGACGTGCTCGCTGCCTGCTTCCCCGCGGGCACGCTCTCGGGCGCGCCGAAGCCGCGGGCGATGGAGATCATCGAAGAACTGGAGCCCACTCGGCGCGCGCTCTACGGCGGCGTGGTCGGCTACCTGGACTTCGCCGGTGAGTTGGACACCGCGATCGCGATCCGCACCGCGTTGCTGCGCGACGGCACCGCCTACGTCCAGGCCGGTGCGGGCATCGTCGCCGACTCCGACCCGGCGACCGAGGACCAGGAATGTCGGAACAAGGCGGCCGCGGTGCTGCGTGCGATCGCGGCGGCGCAGTCGCTCCGTCCGGTCACCTGAGGCCGTGACGTGAACCCTCGCAAGGAAGCCGCGCTCGCGCTGCTCGGCTGCGTCGCCGGCGCCGCCCTGGCGCTGTTCGCCGCGGGCCGGCCCTGGGCCGACGGGCAGGCCGTGCAGGGCTCGCTG
>NZ_JACDFE010000193.1 GCF_013815995.1 Sporichthya sp. | reverse complement strand
CTCCTGACGGGAGCGGCGCCGTTCCTTGTCGGGGGCGTAGGGCATCCTTTGGGGGCACCCGCGAGAGAGGACCGGACATGACGCTGGACACCGCCCAGGAGCCCGATGTGGTTGAGGGTTCGGACCCGGTGGTGTTCCGCTCCGACATGACGGTCGAGTTGGTGAAGTCCTCGGCGAACGACGCCGACGTGCTCTTCGCGGCCCGGGTCTCGACCAAGGGTGAGCAGTCACTGGAGGACGTGGGCGGCGACGCGTCCCGCTCGGTCGGGCTGATCCGGTACCTGATGCGGGACCGGCACGGCAGCCCGTTCGAGCACAACTCCATGACCTTCTTCGTGCAGGCGCCGATTTTCGTGTTCCGCGAGTTCATGCGGCACCGTATTGGCATCAGTTACAACGAGGAGAGCGGGCGTTATCGCGAGTTGCGACCGGTGTTCTACGTCCCCGGCCCGGAACGCAAGCTCCAGCAGGAAGCGAAGCCCGGCGCGTACACCTTCGTCGACGGCACCCCGGAACAGCACGAGATCGTCACCCGCGCGACCAAGGACGCCTGCCGGACCGCGTATGACGCCTACCAGGAGATGCTCGCGGCCGGCGTGGCCCGCGAGGTGGCCCGAATCGTGCTGCCGGTGACCACGTACTCCTCGATGTACGTGACCCTGAACGCCCGCTCGCTGATGAGCTTCCTGTCATTGCGGACGAAGCGGGAGGATTCGACTTTCCCCTCGTTCCCGCAGCGCGAGATCGAGATGGTCGCGGAGGAGATGGAAGCGCACTGGGCGCGGCTGATGCCCCTGACCCAGAGCGCGTTCGACCTCAACGGGCGCGTCTCGCCCTGACGGATGACAGACGTCACGTCCTCAACCCCACCCGTAACGCCGACGGCGGCAAACGCGATTTCCGTTCAGATCGCGTTGCCGTCCGATCCCCCGAGCGGGCGGCGACGCGATCAGCTAGTTCCGGCCCGGCTCGCGCAGCCAATTGGCCTGTCGATCCCGCCACTGCGGTCGCTTTCACGTAACCCAGGCCTCGTCCGGCGTTGCGAAACGGTACGTTGACGACCATGTCTGCACTTCCCGCCGTGACCCCTGCGACGCCGTTCGGCCGTGTGCTGAGCGCGCTGGTCACCCCGTTCACCCGCGACGGCGCCCTGGACACCGAAGGCGCCGCCCGTCTGGCCAGCGAACTGGTCGACCAGGGCGGCCACGACGGGATCGTCGTCAACGGCACCACCGGTGAGTCGCCGACCACCACGGACGCGGAGAAGGAGCAGGTTATCCGCGCCGTCGTCGAGGCGGTCGGGGACCGGGCCAGCGTCGTGGCCGGCGTCGGCACCAACGACACCCGGCACACCATCGAGCTCGCGCGCCAGGCCGAGAAGGCCGGCGCCGGCGGGCTGCTGGTCGTCACGCCGTACTACAACAAGCCCCCGCAGTCCGGCCTGGCCGCGCACTTCAGCGCCGTCGCCGACGCCACCGGGCTGCCGGTGATCCTCTACGACATCCCGGCCCGCTCCGGGGTGCCGATCGCCACCGACACCTTGCTGCGGCTGGCCGAGCACGATCGGATCGTCGCGGTGAAGGACGCCAAGGACGACCTCGGCGCCGCCAGCACGGTCATGGCCAACACGAACCTCGCGTTCTACTCCGGCACCGACATGCTCAACCTGCCGCTGCTCTCGGTCGGCGGGGTCGGCTTCGTCAGCGTCGTCGGGCACATCGTCGGGCCGAGGCTGCGTGAGCTCGTGGACTCCTTCGTCGCGGGCGATGTCGCCCGCGCGATCGAGATCCACCAGGGCCTGCTGCCGATCTACGAAGGCATCTTCCGCACCCAGGGCGTGATCCTGGTCAAGGCTGCGTTGGCCTTGCAGGGCCGGCCCGGCGGACCGGTCCGATCGCCTCTGGTCGACGCCTCCTCCGCAGAGATCGAGCGCCTGCGCGCGGATCTTGCGGCCGGCGGCCTCTCTCTATGAGCCACCCGCACCCGGAGCTCTCCAGCCCGCCGCCGTTGGCGCCCGGTGCCCTGCGCATCGTTCCGCTCGGCGGTCTCGGCGAGATCGGCCGGAACATGACCGTCTTCGAGTACGGCGGCCGACTGCTCATCGTCGACTGCGGGATCCTGTTCCCGGAGGCGCACCAGCCCGGCGTGGACCTGATTCTGCCGGACTTCACCTACATCGAAGATCGCCTCGACGACATCGACGCGATCGTGCTCACGCATGCGCACGAGGACCACATCGGTGCCGTCCCGTACCTGCTGCGGCGCAAGAACGACATCCCGCTGATCGGCTCCAAGCTGACCCTCGCGCTCATCGAGGCGAAGCTGCAGGAGCACCGGATCCGGCCGTACACCTTGCAGGTCGACGGCGGCACCATCGAGCGGCTCGGGCCGTTCGAGTGCGAGTTCTTCGCCGTCACGCACTCGATCCCGGACGCGCTCGCGGTCGCGCTGCGCACTCCGGCCGGGGTGGTGCTGCACACCGGCGACTTCAAGATGGACCAGCTGCCGCTGGACGGCCGCCTCACCGACCTGCCCGGCTTCGCCCGCCTCGGCACCGAGGGCATCGACCTGATCATGGTCGACTCCACCAACGCCGAGGTGCCGGGCTTCATCCCGGCCGAGCGCGAGATCGGCCCGGTGCTGAACCGGGTCTTCGACGGCGCCTCCGGGCGCATCATCGTCGCCTGCTTCGCCAGCCACGTGCACCGCGTGCAGCAGATCATCGACGCGGCGGTGGCGAACCGGCGCAAGGTGGCCCTGGTCGGGCGCTCGATGGTGCGCAACATGGGCGTCGCCCAGAACCTCGGCTACCTCCACGTCCCGCCGGGCGTCATGGTCGACCCCAAGGAGATCGAGAATCTGCCCGCGGGCGAGGTGGTGCTCCTGTCCACCGGCTCCCAGGGCGAACCGATGTCCGCGCTCTCGCGGATGGCCAACCGCGACCACGCGATCCGTATCACCGACGAGGACACCGTGATCCTGGCGTCCTCGCTGATCCCGGGGAACGAGAACGACGTGTCCCGGGTGATCAACGGCCTGACCCGGATCGGCGCCAAGGTGGTGCACAAGTCCAACGCGCTGGTGCACGTGTCCGGGCACGCTTCGGCCGGTGAGCTGATCTACCTCTACAACCTGGTCAAGCCGCGCAACGTGATGCCGATCCACGGCGAGCCGCGCCACCTGCGCGCGAACGCCGACCTGGCGATGCTGACCGGGGTGCCGAAGGAGCGGGTCGTGATGGCCGGCGACGGCGTGGTCGTCGACCTCGCCGACGGCGTCGCGCAGATCGTCGGCGCCGTGCCGTGCGGTTACATCTACGTCGACGGCCTGTCCGTGGGTGACGTCACCGAGGCCTCCCTCAAGGACCGCCGCATCCTCGGCGACGAGGGCTTCGTGTCGGTGTTCGTGGTGATCGACGCCAACACCGGCAAGATCACCGGCGGGCCCGAGGTGACCGCGCGCGGTTCCGGCATCGACGACAACGCGCTGGTGGCGGTGCTGCCTCGCGTAGTCGAATGCCTGCACGGCGCGGCGGCGGACGGCATCACCGACCCGCACCAATTGCAGCAGATGGTGCGCCGGGTGGTGGGCAAGTGGGTCAACGAGACCTACCGTCGTCGGCCCATGATCCTGCCGGTCGTCGTCTCCGTCTGACGCACCCTCAGATTTAATCAGCCGGCGTCGCGAGTACCTCGACCTGCTCGCCCGCGTGCCGCTGTTCGCGCAGTGCGGCCGGGCCGAGCTCAAGGCCCTGGATGCCCAGGCGACCTTTCGGAGCGTCGGCGTCGGCTACGACCTGGTGCGCGAGGGCGATCCCGGTGAGGAGCTGTTCATCCTGGTCGACGGCACCGCCCGGGTGAACCGCGGCGGCGCCGTGGTGGACACACTCGGGCCCGGGGGACTTCTTCGGCGAGCTCGCCCTGCTCGACCCCGCGCCACGCAACGCCACCGTCACCGCGACCTCCGAGCTGGACGTGCTGGTGATCGGCCGGACCGAGTTCGAAACCGTGCTGGTGAAGGCGCCGGGCCTGACCCGCAGCCTGCTGGCCGGGATGGCCCGCCGGCTCCGCGAGCACGAAACGAGCTAAGGGCGGCGGTTCTGTTTCGCCGGCGGGCCGAGACCGCCTGAGCCGCCACCATTCGCTCATGCATGAGCGAATGGTCGACGACCGCCGCGTGGCGCACGGGGCTGGTGGGACACCAGATATACCCTGCGAACTATGGCAACTCGTGCGCCCCGCAGCGCGTCGACGACCTCGGGCAAGGGCTCGGTTCCGCCTGCGCGCGGGAGGGCAGCCGGCAAGGCCGCGAAGCCGGCCGCGAAGAAGGTGCCGAAGCGTGGGGCCCCGATCCGCAGGGCTGCCGCCTCCCAGATGAAGGTCAACCCGGTCTCCGGGCTGATCCTCGGTTTCTGGGCCGTGCTGGAGGGCCTGTTCCTGGCGATCGCGCGAGGGATCGGCACCGTGGTCCGCGGGATCGGCAACACCGGCCGCGAGCTGGACCCGGCGCATCGCCGCGACGGGATCGGCCTGTCGTTGTTCGGGCTCGCCGTCGTCGTGGCCGCGGGGGAGTGGTGGGGTCTGGAGGGTTCGATCGGCCGCGGTATCCGCGCTGTCGTGGCCGGCAGCATCGGCTCGCCCGGGCTGGCGGTCCCGGTCGCTCTGGCTGTGCTCGGGCTCTACATCCTGCGCAACACCCCCGACGGCACCGACCGCGGTCGGATCGGCGTCGGTGTCACCGCGCTCACGGTCGGGGTCTGCGGCCTGGTGCACGTCGCCAAGGACGTGCCCCTGCCCGAGGACGAGCAGGCCACCCGCGACGCCGGCGGCATGGTCGGTTACCTGGTCTCGCGCCCGCTGGTGGAGGCCATCAGCGCGCCGATCGCCGGCGTCCTGCTCGGCCTGATCACGGTCTTCGGCCTGCTGGTGATCACCTCGACCCCGCTCAACAAGCTGCCGCAGCGACTGCGTGCGCTGGCCACCCCGATCATCGGTCCGCCCGAGCCACGCGAGGTCGACGAGCTCCCGCCGCACCAGGCGGAGGAGCACCTGCTGGAGAAGCCCAAGCGCCGCCGTCGCACCACCGCCCCCGAGGTCCTCGTCGGCGACGAGCCGTTCGAGACCCCGGTGATCCCCGCCGCCAAGAAGCTGCCCAAGCCCGCGCCGGCGACCGACGACCAGGCCACCGGCCCGGTCATCGGCCTGATCGACCCGACCGCCGATCTGCTGCCCGCGCCGGCCAACGCCCCGCCGCTGCGCGGTGAGCAGCTTGTCCTGGCCGGCGAGATTGCCTACCACCTGCCCCCGCCCACCGCCCTGAGCGCCGGCACCGCGCACGTGGCCCGCACCAAGGCCAACGACTCCGTCGTCGCCGCCCTCACCGGCGTGCTCGATCAGTTCGACCTCGACGCGCAGGTCACCGGTTTCACCCGCGGCCCGACCGTGACGCGTTACGAGGTCGAGGTCGGCCCCGGTGTGAAGGTCGAGCGGGTCACCGCCCTGGGCAAGAACATCGCCTACGCGGTCGCCAGCGCCGACGTGCGCATCCTGAGCCCGATCCCCGGCAAGTCCGCGATCGGCGTCGAGATCCCGAACACGGACCGCGAGTGGGTCACGCTCGGCGACGTGCTGCGCTCGGACAACGCGCGCAACGACCACCACCCGATGGTGGTCGCGCTCGGCAAGGACGTGGAGGGCGGCTTCGTCTGCGCGAACCTGGCGAAGATGCCGCACATCCTGGTCGCCGGTGCGACCGGCGCCGGTAAGTCCAGCTGCATCAACTCGCTCATCGTCTCGATCCTGATGCGGGCCACCCCGGAAGAGGTCCGGATGGTGCTGATCGACCCCAAGCGGGTCGAGCTCACCGGCTACGAGGGCATCCCGCACCTCATCACCCCGGTCATCACGAGCCCGAAGAAGGCCGCCGAGGCGCTCGGCTGGGTCGCACGCGAGATGGACCTGCGCTACGACGACCTCGAGGCGACGGGCTTCAAGCACATCGACGAGTTCAACGCCGCCATCCGGGCCGGCACCCTGACCGCGCCGCTGGGCAGCGAGCGGGTGTACACGCCCTACCCGTACCTGCTGGTGGTCGTCGACGAGCTCGCCGACCTGATGATGGTCGCCCCGCGCGATGTCGAGTCCCACATCCAGCGGATCACCCAGCTGGCGCGGGCCGCGGGCATCCACCTCGTGCTCGCGACGCAGCGCCCGAGCGTCGACGTCGTCACCGGCCTGATCAAGGCCAACGTGCCTTCGCGGCTCGCGTTCGCGACGAGCTCGCTGGCCGACTCGCGGGTCATCCTCGACCAGCCGGGCGCGGAGAAGCTGGTCGGCCAGGGCGACGCGCTGTTCCTGCCGATGGGCGCCTCGAAGCCGATCCGGATCCAAGGCGCGTTCCTGCCGGAGAAGGAGATCCAGGCGGTCGTCAAACACTGCAAGGAGCAGATGACCGCGGTCTACCGCGAGGACGTCACGGCCGCTCCCGGACCGTCCAAGGACATCGACGGCGACATCGGCGACGACCTCGACCTGCTCTGCCAGGCCGCCGAACTCGTGATCACCACGCAGTTCGGCTCGACCTCGATGCTGCAGCGCAAGCTGCGGGTCGGGTTCGCCAAGGCCGGCCGTCTGATGGACCTGATGGAGAGCCGCGGCATCGTCGGCCCGTCCGAGGGCTCCAAGGCCCGCGACGTGCTCGTGGTGCCGGACGACGTCGACGACGTGGTGGCCGGGCTTCGCGGCGCGTAAGCATTCGGGAGTAGGCCGTGGAGTAGCCCAGATCCGCTCGGCGCTCGAAATCGGCCACTTGCCCGGACAGGACGACCTTTCGGCGCGCCGCGCGGCCGCCGGACGCAACGATCCTGAACACCTCTCGGACCCGCCGGTACTGTCCGCTCGGGGCCGGCCGAGCAGAGGTGATTCCATGAGCATCGGGTTTCTCGACCGCGAGCGGACGATTGCACCGCCCGGTTGGAGCCGCTGGCTGATTCCGCCGGCCGCGCTCTCGGTCCACCTGGCGATCGGTCAGGCGTACGCCTGGAGCGTGTTCAAGAAGCCGCTCGAGGCGACCATGCTGACCGACAGCGACCACCCCGGGACGCTCTCGGCGCTGCCGTTCCAGCTGGGCATCGTGATGCTCGGCCTCGCCGCCGCCGTCCTGGGCACCCGGGTCGAGTCCCGAGGGCCCCGCTGGGCGATGGCGGTGTCCTCGGCGTGCTTCTGCTCCGGCCTGGCCATCGCGGCGTTCGCCGTGACGATCGACCAGTACTGGCTGGTGGTGGTCGGATACGGCTTCGTCGGCGGGATCGGGCTGGGTATCGGCTACATCTCGCCGGTCTCCACGCTGATCAAGTGGTTCCCGGACCGCCCAGGTCTGGCCACCGGCGTGGCGATCATGGGCTTCGGTGGCGGTGCGCTGTTCGCGTCCCCGTTCAGCACCGAGCTGCTCAAGAAGTTCGACGCCGCCGTCGCGCCGCCGGCCAAGGGGGCTGCCCCGCTCACCGAAGCTGTGCTCGACAAGGCCCAGGACGGCATCGCCAAGACCTTCATCGTGATGGCGCTGTTCTACGTCGTGTTCATGGCGATGAGCTACCTGCTCGTCCGCGTCCCCGCGGCGGGCTGGAGTCCGGGCAAGCAGGCGCCGCGCGCGGACCGGCTCCTGCAGTCCAAGGGCAACGTGTCGGCCGCCAACGCCATCAAGACCCCGCAGTTCTGGCTGCTGTGGGTCGTGCTGTGCTTCAACGTCACGGCGGGAATCGGCATCCTGGAACGGGCCTCGCCGATCTATCAGGACTTCTTCCCCGGCTCGGACACGAAGACCGAGTTGGTTGCGGCCGCCGCCGGGTTCGTCGCGATCCTGTCCCTCTCGAACGCGCTCGGGCGCATCCTGTGGTCCTCGACCTCGGACTACCTGGGCCGCAAGAACATGTACCGGATGTACCTCGGCGTCGGCGCGCTGCTCTACCTGCTGGTGTTCCTCACCACCGACTCCAGCAAGCCACTGTTCCTGGTGTGCTGCATCTTCATCCTGTCCTTCTACGGCGCCGGCTTCGCCACCATTCCGGCGTACCTCAAGGACCTGTTCGGCACCTACCAGGTCGGCGCGATCCACGGCCGCCTGCTCACGGCCTGGTCGGTCGCGGGCGTACTCGGCCCGTTCATCATCAACAACATCGCCGACGAACGGATCAGCGACGGAAAGACCGGGCCGGACATCTACGCCCCGTCCTTCGCCATCGTCACGGTGCTGCTCGTGATTGCGTTCGTCTGCAACGAGCTGATCAAGCCGGTGGACCCGCGCTTCCACGAGCCGGCCGGCATCGAGGACGCCGTTCCGGTCGAGCCGACGGACACGGCCGCTGACTTGGAGGACGCCCAGGCGGTCACGACGGGCAGTGGCCCACCTGACGGCGGGAACCCCAAGAAGATCGGGAGTCCGTCATGAGCGCCGAGAACACGGCCGAGACCCAGCCCGCCACCGGCATGGACGCGAAGCTGCGGCCGGTGTTGGCGATCGCCTGGATCTGGGTCGCCTCGCCCTTCGCGTACGGCCTCTACAAGCTCTTCCAGAAGATCGACGACCTGTTCACCTGACCCGCCCCGAGCCGACCGCGACCCGGCCGGCTCGGGCGGGGTTCGCGTGACAGGCCTGGGAGAATCGCCACCTAGACTTACGGCCTGTGACCCCCCGCTCGCGCCGCCCGCGACCGGCCGACGCGGGCCCCCGCCCGAGCGC
>NZ_JACDFE010000192.1 GCF_013815995.1 Sporichthya sp. | reverse complement strand
GGCTCCCCCGGCGCCGCGAGGTTGAGCAGCGCCCCCATCAGATTCGCGGACGGGTCCGGAGCGCCCAGGTGGGTCAGTCCGATCTTGGTCCGGGACTCGGCCTCGCAGGCCGCCCGGCACGTGCTGCACATCAGCAGGTGCGCCGAGATCAGCTCCCGCGTCACGCGCGGCAGCTCGCCGTCGACGTAGGCGGCGAGCCGGTTCCCGAGGTGGCAGTTCACGTTGCGACTTCGAGCGCGGACCGGGGCGGCGGAACCGGCGGGGCAGTCCTGTTGGCGGAGCTGCGGTGGTCGAGGGCAGCGCGCAGCTGCGCCCGGCCGCGGTGAATTCGGCTGCGGACCGTCCCCAGCTTGATGCCGAGCGTGGCGGCGATCTCCTCGTAGGACAGGCCTTCGATGTCGCAGAGCACCACGGCGGCGCGGAACTCCGGCGGGAGCTGGTCGAGGGCGTACTGGACGTCGGCGTCGAACCCGCGCTCGTCGAGCAGCTGCTGGGGCGACGGCTCACGGCCGGGCAGCCGCTCGTGAGCGTCCTCGGCGAAGCCCTCGAACCGGATCCGCTGCCGGCGGCGGACCATGTCGAGGAAGAGGTTGGTGGTGATCCGGTGCAGCCAGCCCTCGAAGGTGCCGGGCTGGTAGGTCGACAACGAGCGGAAGACCCGGACGAAGACCTCCTGGGTGAGGTCCTCCGCGTCGTGCTGGTTGCCGGAGAGGCGGTAGGCGAGCCGGTAGACGCGTGCGGAGTGGGTCCGGACGATCTCTTCCCAGCTCGGGGGCACCCAGTCGGTGGGCGCGGCCCCTGTCTCCACGTGATCTCCTTCAACGGGCTCAGAACACCACCCTACGCGGCGTTCTGTGTGCCGCCTGTGAGCGCGCGATCGGCCCGATGTGGAATGAACGAGCGCGCCCCCGGGTCCGTTCCCGGAGAGTTCTCTTCCCTGGCGTTAGGCTGCGCGAAAACCACCCGGGCCACGAGCTGAGGACCATCCATGGCGGGCATCGGAACCGAGCAGATCGACGCCGACGGCATCCTGGCTGCCGCCGCGCAAGCGGACGCCTACCTGGCCGAGGACGAGGTGCTGCGCGACGCGCGGACCCGCGCCGCGGAGAACGGCCTGACCGTCCCGCGATCCAGCTTCGGCGCGACCCTGCGCTTCCTCGCCGCCCTGCTCGACGCCCGTTCGGTGGTCGAGGTCGGCACCGGCACCGGCGTCACCGGGGTCTGGCTGCTGCGCGGGATGCGCGCTGACGGGGTGCTGACCTCCGTCGATCCGGATCCGGACTACCAGCGGATGGCCCGCACCGCGTACACCGAGGCCGGGGTGCCCGCGAACCGCGCCCGGCTGATCGTCGGCCGCCCGATCGAGGTCCTCCCCCGGCTCACCGACGGCGGGTACGACCTGATGTCGGTCTGCGCCGACCCGCTGGAGTACGCCGACTACCTGCGCGAGGCCCCGCGTCTGCTGCGCGACGGTGGGGTCGTCGTATTCGGCGACGCCACCGGCAGCTCCCCCGGGGCGATGCGCGCGCTGGGCAAGGAGCTGCTGGTCAGCGAGGACTTCGCCGCCGTCCTGCTCCCCGTCGGCACCGGCCTCCTGGCCGCCACGAAGCGCCCGCTCCGCTAGCCCGCGGGTGCCATAGACCCCGAAAGCGCAGCATGGCACGCAGATTTCGCGTGCGAAGGTGCCGTAGTGCGCTTTCGGGGGTGCGCAGCACCTAACGCCGACGGGCCGGGTAGGCCTCGAGCCAGCGGAGCAGCAAGCGGACGCCGTAGCCGGTGCCGCCCTTGGTGTTCTCGTGCTCGTCGCCGTCGATCTTGCCGGGCCCGGCCATGTCGATGTGCGCCCACGAGCGCTCGCCGACGAACTCGCGCAGAAACAGCGCGGCGGTGATCGCGCCGCCCTGGACCTTGCGGTTGCGCTCGTGGGGGACGTGGGCGATGTCCGCAATCGGGGAGTCCAGCGCGGGGCGGTACTCGTCGATCAGCGGCATCCGCCAGATCCGGTCGCCACCGGCCGCGGACGCCGCTTCGAGCGCCGTGGCGAGCCGGTCGTCGGCCGTGAACAGCGCGGCCATCCGCCGGCTCAGGGCCAGCGTCGCGGCGCCGGTCAGGGTGGCCAGGTCGACCATGACGTCCGGGTCGAGGTGGACATCGGCGTAGGCCAGCGCGTCGGCCAGCACCAGGCGGCCCTCGGCGTCGGTGTTGAGCACCTCGACGGTGGTGCCGCCGTAATGGGTGATGACGTCGCCGGGCCGGAACGCCGAACCCGAGGGCATGTTCTCCGCCGCCGCGACCAGGCCGGTGACCCGCACCGGAATCGACAGCGCGTGCAATGCAGACATCGCACCGATCACCGCGGCCCCGCCGGCCATGTCGGCCTTCATCGCCACCATGCCGTCGGTGGGCTTGAGCGACAGGCCGCCGGAGTCGAAGGTGATGCCCTTGCCGACGAGCACCACATGCGGCTCATCACCCGTCGCGTCGGACGGGGTGTAGCCGAGGCGGATCAGCCGGGGTTCCCGGGCCGAGCCCTGGCCGACGGCGAGGATGCCACCGAATCCGCCGGCCCGCAGGTCGGCCGGCTCCCAGATCTGAACCTCCAGCCCGGACCGCGCGGCCATCGACTTGGCCCGGGCGGCGAGCCAGGCCGGGGTCTTCTCGGCCGAGGGGGTGTTGGCCAGGTCGCGGGCCAGGCAGACGGCGTCCGCGGTGATCTCGCCCCGACCGGCGGCCGGCCCTGCGGCCTCGGCCCGACGGCCCGCGGCGACGTGCAGGTCGATCGCGGTGACGTTCTCCTGCTTGGGCTCGCCGCTGCGGATTCCGAAGGAGTACGAGCCGAGCAGCAGGCCCTCGGTGAAGGCCCGGACCCCATCGGGACCGCTCTTGGCGACCACGGTGGTGGCCAGCCGGGCCCGGCTGCGGACGCGACGCGCCAGCGCGGCCCCGGCCCGGCGCAGCGCAGTCGGGCTGCCGTCCCCGGTCCCGACCAGCAGGATCTGCTCGGCCGTGCCGGCGCCCATCAGTGGAATCGCGACGATCTCCCCCGCGTCACCCTTGGCCTTGTCCCGGACTGCGAGCGCCAGCAGATCCACGCCCAGCGCCTTGCCGGCCGCCGTGAACCCGGGGCCAGGGACGGGACCGTCCGGACCGGGCGAGAAGGGGACGGCAAGAACGTCGGAACGCCCCCCGACCAGGGGCTTTCCGACGACGACGTGCACGGCCGGACGGGCCATGGTTCTCCTTCGGCCGCCGGGCATCGCCCGGGAGTGGGCTAGGAAACGACGCCCTTCAGGGCCTCGCCGAGGGCGCCGGCCTCATCCGCAGAGAGCTCCACGACCAGGCGTCCGCCACCCTCCAGCGGGACCCGCATGACGATGCCGCGGCCCTCCTTGGTGACCTCCAACGGGCCGTCTCCGGTCCGTGGCTTCATGGCCGCCATGTCTCGCTCCTCATCGTTGACGCCTGCCGGGGCGGGCCCCGTCGGCGAAGTGACGCCGCGTTCGTTGATCTCCAGTATCTCTGATCCCCGACCCGGGCGAACGCGCTCACCCCCCTCGGCGCGCCCCGGAGGCCTCCGGAGACCTAGGCTCGGCCCGTTGTCGAGGGAAGTTAACCCGCCGCACGAAGGAGTGCCCGGATGTCCGAGCCGGTCCTGGTCGAGACGGTCGACGGCGTCGCCACGGTGACCCTGAACCGCCCGGAGACCTTCAACTCGCTCAATCTGCTGGCCAAGCTGCTCCTGCTGGACGCCCTCCGGGCGATCGCAGACGACCCCGAGGTCCGGGCCGTGGTGCTCACCGGCGCCGGACGCGGCTTCTGCGTCGGGCAGGACCTGGCCGAGATCGAGCCGGACAAGCCGGCCAAGGAGCGCTTCACCACCGTCGCCGAGCACTACGCGCCGCTGGCCCGCCTGATCGCCGAGATGGACAAGCCGGTGATCGCCGCGATCAACGGCCCGGCCGCCGGGGCCGGACTCTCCCTCGCGCTGGCCGCCGATTTCCGGATCGCCTCCGAGAAGGCCTCGTTCACCACTGCCTTCACCGGCATCGCGCTCAGCCCCGACACCGGGATGTCGTGGCATCTGCCGCGCCTGGTCGGGGCGAACAAGGCAGTAGAGCTGCTCATGCTCTCCCCGACCCTCAAGCCGGACGAGGCGCTCGAGCTCGGTCTGATCACCCAGGTGGTCGCCCCCGAGGAGCTCCTCCAGACCGCGCAGGCGCTGGCCGCCCGGCTGGCCGCCGGGCCGACGCTGGCCTACGGGATGATCCGCCAGCTGCTCCGCTACGCCGCCGACCACGACCTCGCCGAGACCCTGGCCAAGGAGCACGAGCTGATCGAGCAGGCCGGCGATTCCGCGGACCACCTGGCCGCGGTGGACGCGTTCCTGAACAAGCGCAAGCCGGAATTCACCGGCCGCTGACCCCCGCCGAACCATAAGGCGTGACACGCTTTCTGGTTCGACGCTGCGGGAGCGGGCTGAGATTCCGTCAGGTCAGGACGCGGTCTGGCATCCGGCCAGGTGGTCGTTGACCATCCCGGTCGCCTGCATCATGGCGTAGGCGGTGGTGGGCCCGACGAACGCGAAGCCGCGCTTCTTCAGCGCCTTGGCCAGCGCCGTCGACTCCGGCGTGATCGCCGGAACGTCGGCCAGGGTCTTGGGCCGGGCCCGGCGGCCGGTCGGGGCGAACGACCAGAGCAGTTCGTCGAAGCCGCCAGGCCCGAGCGCCACCGCGGCCTTGGCGTTCTGCACGGACGCGAGCACCTTCGCCCGGTTGCGTACGATGCCCGCGTCCGCCATCAGGCGCTCGACGTCGGCGTCGGTGAACTCGGCCACGGCGGGGATCGAGAAGCCCGCGAAGGCGGCGCGGAAGTTCTCCCGCTTGCGCAGGATCGTCAGCCACGACAGACCGGACTGGAAGGCCTCGAGTGTCAGCCGTTCGTAGAGCCGGTCGTCACCGCGGACCGTCCGCCCCCACTCGGTGTCGTGGTACGCGATGTAGTCCGCGGTGGACAGCCCCCACGGGCAGCGCCTGCGCCCGTCCGGACCCGCGACCGCGGCACTCACCCCTGGGCCTCGGCCCGGACCGCGTAGCGCGCGAAGCGGCGCAGCGCGAGCCCGATCACCACGCGGGTGCCGATCGACAGGAACGGCGTGAGCAGGCGCCCGGGCGCACCGAACGGAGGCACCAGGGCCTCGCACCAGCGCACCCGGCTGCGGTCGGCGCCCAGCGGCTGGACCTCGAACCAGGCGGTGCCCTTGAGCATCCGGCCGGTCTTGACCACGTCGAGCCGGCGCGGGGGGTCCCAGGCGGTGATGGTCATCCGGTCGGCGATGGCCAGCGGCCGGAACCCGGTCCAGCCGATGATGCGTTCGCCCTCGCCCCGCCCGGCGCCGCCGCCGACGACCTCCACCTTGGTCAGCGGCATCCAGGCCGCGTGGCTCGGCCAGTCGACCAGGCCGGCCCAGACCCGGTCCGCGGGCAGGTCGATGTCAACGCTCAGTTCGATGGGGCGCACTCAGTACTCCGTGGAGGTGTCAGCGTCGGGGCGCACCCCGAGCGCGATCTCCAGCTCCTCGATCCGGGCGTCCCGGGTGGCGAGTTCGTCGCCGAGCCGGTTCAGCACGGAGTCGACCGAGTCCATCCGGTAGCCGCGCAGCTTCACCGGGAACCGGACCTCGGCCAGGTCGGCGGCCCCGACCGGGCCCTCGTGGCCGTCCAGCGGGAGCGGGTCGCCGGCGACGTCGCCGAGCGTTCCGCCGGCGCCCGCGGCCACTCCCGCGGTGGCGAAGACGACCACCGCGACCACGACGACCATCAGAGCGAACATGGACCCGATCGTGTCACGCGCCCCCGACACCGCAGCCGACCCTCCAACCCTCAAGGAGTCCTGGCGTGACCGCGTTTCGACTGGGCCGGCAGAAGTTCGGCGACGACGAGCTGGCCGTGATGGCGATCGTGAATCGGACCCCCGATTCTTTCTACGACAAAGGCGCCACCTTCGCCGACGAACCCGCGATGGCGGCGGTGTCGCTGGCCGTGGAGTCCGGGGCGCGGATCATCGACATCGGCGGGGTGAAGGCCGGGCCCGGTGACGAGGTGGACACCGCCGAGGAGTTGCGCCGGGTGGTGCCGTTCATCGCCGCGGTCCGGGAGCGCTGGCCGGAGGTCGCGATCAGCGTCGACACCTGGCGCGCCGAGGTCGGGGCCGCCGCCTGCGAGGCCGGCGCCGACCTGCTCAACGACGCGTGGGGCGGGGTCGACCCGGACCTGGCCTCGGTGGCTGCGCAGTACGACGTCGGCATCGTGTGCACCCACGCCGGCGGCGCCGAGCCGCGGACCCGGCCGCACCGGGTGACCTACCCCGACGTGATGGCCGACGTCCTCGGGCGCACCCTGGCCCTGGCCGAGCGCGCGGTGGACCTCGGGGTGGCGCGCGAGTCGGTGCTGATCGACCCCGGCCACGACTTCGGCAAGAACACCCGGCACTCCCTCGAGGTGACCCGGCGGCTGCCGGAGATGACCGCGACCGGCTGGCCGGTACTGGTCTCGCTGTCCCGCAAGGACTTCGTCGGCGAGACCCTCGACCTGCCGCCGAACGAACGGCTGAACGGGACGCTGGCCACCACCGCGATCAGCGCCTGGCTCGGCGCCCGGGTGTTCCGCGCCCACGACGCCGCCGCCACCCGGCAGGTACTGGACATGACGGCGTCGATCCTCGGGACCCGCCCGCCCGCCGTGGCCCGGCGCGGCCTGGCGTAAGCAGACTGACGGTCCGTCAGACCCCGAACGACCGACCGACGAACATGCCGATAGCCTGCAGCTGGGCCGCCGCCTCCACATCGGCCGGTGGCGCGCCCGCGACGCTGTAGGACCGGCGCACCGCCTCGGTGGCGGCGACCAGCGCGAGAGCGATCCGGCGGGCCTGGTCCGGGTCGAGACCGTCGAAGGACAGCGACATCTGCGCCACCGGACTGGTCAATACCGCACGGTCCTCGGGATCCTGCGCGATCTGGGCCGCGCTGGAGTTCAGCTCGGCCAGCACCGAATTGCGGATCGGCAACCGCGCCCCGTTGACCACGACCTCGCCCACTGCGCCTCCCCTACGTCGGCCCTAGCTCGGCCCTACTTTGACCCCTGACTCGGCCCCGGACCGGCCCTGATTCGCCGGAACCGACGCTATCTGCCTCATGTCGGCCGGGTGCGGCGTGGTACCGCGGCGCCGCGATGACCACTGCGCGACATCGTTGAAAAAGCTGAGGTGGCGCGCGGCCCGACGCTTCGCCTCACAGCTTTCAACCCTGTCGCTCAGTGGTCATCGCGGGTGAGGGCGACCGCTCAGCCGATGACCTCATCGGGGGCGGCCAGGAAGAGGGCGAAGACGGCGGGGCGCTGCTGGACCAGCTCGAGGCGGGCGCCGTCGGCGCGGGCGAGGTCGCGGGCCAGGGCAAGCCCGCGGCCGGTGCTCTCACCGCCGGAGACGCCGGCCTCGAAGATCCGGTGACCGAGGGCGTCGTTGACCCCGCCGCCCTCGTCGGTGACCTCCAAGACGACCGAGCCGCCGACGGTGCGGGTCCGGATGGTCACGGTGCCGCCGCCGTGGGCCAAGGCGTTCTCGACCAGGGTCGCGAGGATCTGGGACACGCTGGCCGGATTCGCGCGCGCCGTGAGGTTCGGCACCCCGACCAGCTGCAGCCCGCGGTTGGCCTTGCTGAAGGCCACGCTCCACTCGTCGAGCTGCTGGGACACAATCTTGTCGATGTCGATGCTGTCCCCGGACACCGCCATCGGCGTCCGGTTCTGCGCCAGCAGCTGCGAGACCACCTCGGTCAGCCGCTCGACCTGGGAAAGCGCGACGGTGGCCTCGTCGCGCATCGCGTCCATATCGTCGGACATGGTGATCTCCTCCAGCCGCATGGACAGCGCGGTCAGCGGCGTCCGGAGCTGGTGGGAAGCGTTGGCGGCGAACTGCCGCTCGGCGGCCAGGATCCGGGAGATGCGTTCGGCCCGGCGTTCCAGGACGTCGGCGACGCGGTCCACCTCGGGCAGGCCGTAGCTGCGGCGGTGCCGGCGCCGGCGCGGGTCACCGGAGCCGAACCGCTCGGCGGCCTCGGCCAGGTCGACCAGCGGCCGGGCCAGGCTGCGGGCCTGCAGCGCGGCCAGCGCACCGGCGGTGGCCACGGCGAAGAACGCCTCGATCAGGATCAGCAGCCAGGCCTTGTGCACCTGCCGGGTGACCCGCGCTCGGGACTCCAGAACGACGACCTGCTCGCCTTGCTCGCCGGTCAGCTCGACCCGCAGCGGGTTGCCCTCGTCCGGTGCCGGGGCGCCGAGCAGGATCGTCTGCCCCCCCGTCAGAACCACGGTGGCGCTGCGGTCCTGGGAGACCTGCCGCTGCAGCGACTCCTGGTCGACCTGCTCGCCGCGCGCTGTGCGCACCTCGACGGTGTTCAGCAGACGCTGGGCCTCGGCACGCAGGCTGTCGGCGGCGCTGCTCTGGATGCCGTTGCGCATCGCCACACCCAGCGGGACGCCGAGCAGGAACACGACGACCACGACCACCGAGAGGGTGGAGAGAACGAGCCGCCTACCCACACCGATGGGGGGCTGCGCCCCCCATCACCCCCCCGGAAAAGCGCTTACGTGCCACGCCCTAGTGGTCTGTCTGTGAATTAGCGCGGTATGATTGATCATGCCGATCAAGACAGCACCGGCGTTGCCGGTCAGTAGTGAGCAGCGCGCGGAGTTGGCCCGGAT
>NZ_JACDFE010000191.1 GCF_013815995.1 Sporichthya sp. | reverse complement strand
CGGCGGGCCCGGCGGCCGGCCTCGGCGAGGAGCGCCCCCAGCCCGCGCTGTGCCCCGATGGCATCGGCGGCCCGGGACGGGAAGGGGAGGCGGACGTCGCGGTGCCCTGAAGCCCGCTCGATCCGCAGCACGATCCCGTAGCGGTCCACCGCCAGCGGGAGCACCCGGGTCGCGGCCAGCAGGGCGCTCGGTTCGACCAAGCGGGTGAGCAGCTCGACCGCCTCCGGATGACAGCGGTCCAGGTGCATCAGCAGGTCCGGCTCCTGGATGGCGAGCGGGTCCCGCTCAGCCATGGCCAGGTCCACGGCCTCGACCGTTGTCACGGTCCCACGCTCCTCAAGATCGACGCGGGCGATCTCCAGCACCAGCTCCGGGGTGCCGTAGCACTCGTCGTGGTGGTTTAGGCTGAGCCAGCCGTGCGCGGTCAAACGCGCACGCACCCGATCACGGGCAGCCACAGCGGCAACGTCCGTGATCTCGATGCAGGCCTCAACGTCGCCCCCGGCGGCAGCGAGAACCCGCGTCACCACGCTTGAACTTGCAGGCGCCCAGAGGAGAACTCGTCCGACGGCGTCCAGGGAGTGCAGCCCGACGAGCTCTTCACGAGCCTCGTCGGTGGTCACCGTCAGGGAATCGGCGGCGGCGAGCAGGGTCACAACCCTCTCGGCGCTGGTGGGCCAGGACGGGCCGCCGCTGCACTGCTTGGTCTGCGTCACGTTGGTCTCCATTAGGTTAGGCTCACCTAAGTTACTCAGTCGGAGTGGTTCTGTGAACTCGTCTCGTCCGAAGGCCAAGCGTTCGCGGGCGCTCGGTATCCCGCTCACGCCGAAGTGCGTCAAGTACTTCGAGGCACGCCCCTACCCGCCGGGCGTCCACGGCCGCGGCCGTAAGCAGAACTCGGACTACAAGGTCCGTCTGCTGGAGAAGCAGCGACTGCGCGCGCAGTACGACATCTCCGAGACCCAGCTGCGCCGTGCCTTCGAGCACGCGCACGCACACACCGGCAAGACCGGCGAGGTTCTGCTCGCCGACCTGGAGACCCGCCTGGACGCTCTCGTCCTGCGCTCCGGCCTGGCCCGCACCATCTACCAGGCCCGGCAGATGGTCACTCACCAGCACATGCAGGTGAACGGCTCGCGCGTCGACCGGCCGTCCTACCGCGTGCAGCCGGGCGACGTCGTCGGTGTCTCGGACCGCAGCCGCAACAAGAAGAACTTCCAGGTGGCCGCCGCCGGCGCGAACGCCCCCGAGGTCATTCCGCCGTACCTGCAGGTGAACCACGGCGACCTGAAGTTCCGCCTCGAGCGGCCCCCGGTCCGCAGCGAGATCCCGGTAATCTGCGACGAGCAGCTCGTCGTCGAGTACTACTCGCGCTGACGCACCACTCTCTTCCGCGACTCTGGTCGCGCGCCCGGGCTATCAGGCACCTTCGATAGCCCCGGCGCGCAGCCAGAGTCGTTGTGTTTGGAGGTCGTAGGGTCGACCGCGTGACGACGATGCGGATCTCTGAGGTGCTGCGCGGGGATGCCGCGCTGGGTTCGAGCGTGACGGTGCAGGGATGGGTGCGGACCCGGCGGGACTCCAAGGCCGGGATGAGCTTCGTCGCCGTTCACGACGGGTCGTGCTTCGCGGCGCTGCAGGTGGTGGCCAAGCCCGACCTGGCGAACTACACCGGCGAGGTCAGCCACCTGACGGCCGGCTGCTCGGTGGTCGTCACCGGCGAGGTCGTGGAGTCCAAGGGCAAGGGTCAGTCGGTCGAGCTCCAGGCGAGCAACGTCGAGGTGCTCGGCTGGGTCGAGGACCCGGAGAACTATCCGGCGGCGGCCAAGGCGCACACCTTCGAGTACCTGCGCGAGATCGCGCATCTACGGCCGCGGACCAACACCTTCGGCGCGGTCACCCGGGTCCGGCACTGCCTGGCGATGGCGGTGCACCGGTTCTTCGACACCAACGGATTCAGCTGGATCCACACTCCGATCATCACGGCCAACGACGCCGAGGGCGCGGGCGCGATGTTCCGGGTCTCCACCCTGGATCTGGCCAACCTGCCGCGCACGCCCGAGGGCAAGGTCGACTTCGCCGAGGACTTCTTCGGCCGCGAGGCGCACCTGACGGTCTCCGGGCAGCTCAACGTCGAGACCTACTGCATGGCGATGTCGAAGGTGTACACGTTCGGGCCCACGTTCCGGGCGGAGAACTCCAACACCGCGCGGCACCTGGCCGAGTTCTGGATGGTCGAGCCGGAGATCGCCTTCGCCGACCTCGCCGCCGACGCCGACCTGGCCGAGGAGTTCCTCAAGTACCTGTTCCGCGCAGTGCTCGACGAACGCGGCGACGACCTGGCCTTCTTCGCCGAGCGGATCGACCCGGACTGCATCAGCCGGCTCGAGGCCTTCGTCGAGTCCAGCTTCGAGCGGATGGACTACACCGACGCGATCGCGGCGCTGGAGAAGTCCGGCAAGAACTTCGAGTTCCCGCATCGCTGGGGCGCGGACCTGCAGTCCGAGCACGAGCGCTACCTGACCGAGGAGCTGGTCGGGCGCCCGGTGGTCGTCATGAACTACCCGCGCGAGATCAAGGCGTTCTACATGCGGTGCAACGACGACGGCCGCACGGTCAGCGCGATGGACGTGCTGGCCCCGGGGATCGGGGAGATCATCGGCGGCTCCCAGCGCGAGGAACGCCTCGACGTCCTCGACGCCCGGCTCGACGAGATGAACCTGAACAAGGACGACTACTGGTGGTACCGGGACCTGCGCCGCTTCGGCACGGTCCCGCACGCCGGGTTCGGACTGGGATTCGAGCGGACCATCGTCTACGCGACGGGGATGGCCAACATCCGCGACGTCATCCCGTTCCCGCGCACGCCGCGCAACGCGGATTTCTGAGGCCCGGACCGCACGATGCCGTTGCTGTTGGCGCTGGGGCCGCTCCTGGTCAAGGGGCTCCGACTGCTGCTCAAATTCCTGTTCAACAAGTACGTGCGCAGGGCGCTGTCCTCGGTGTTCCGGCCGGTCTGGAACAAGCTCGGAGAGCCGGTGTGGCGGCGGACCGGGGCGCCGATCTGGCAGCGGATCTGGCACGAGGCGCCCCAGAAGACCAAGGTGAGGAAACAGTTCGACACCGTGACCCAGTGCCCGGGGTGCGAGAACTTCACGGTGACCCGGGTCGAGCGGTACGGAAACAACCGAGTGCTACTCAAGGTGGTTCCCGGCCCCGCCGTCGGACCACGTCAGGTCCGGGCGGTCTGCGACAACTGCGCCCACGAACGGCCGGTCCAGATCGCCGCGATCGCGGCCGGGGCGACCTCAGCCGTGGCCGTGGAACCCGACGGCAGCGCCCCGGCGGTCGCACTGGAGCCGCTTCCTGACACAGCGTCAGGTTAGAGTCGGGTGGCCAGCGCGCCCCCGTCGACGACCAGGGTCGTGCCGTGCACGTACCCGGCATCGTCGCCGGCCAGGTAGGACACCGCCGCCGCGATATCGGCCGGGGTGGCGAAGCGACCGGCCGGGAAGCGCTCGACCACCGAACGCAGGAACTCCTCCCCCGCCGAGGTCCCTTCGGTGAGGGTGACACCGGGCGCGACCGCGTTGACCCGGACCCGCGCGGACCGAACTCGGCCGCCCAGCCCTTGGTCAGCGACTCCAGCGTCGCCTTGCTGGCTGCGTAGAGCGAGCCGCGGCCCATGCCGGCGGTGCGTCCACTCAGGTCAGACATCGATCCTCCATTTTGGACTGACTGGTTCAGTCATACTTTGGACTATGCAGTCCAGAATCGCTAGGCTGTCCAGCGATGTCTCCCCAGGGTCTGACCGCGAAGGGCGCGGCGACGCGTGAGCGGATCGTCGTCGCCGCCGCCGACCACGTGCTGACCCATGGGACGGCCGGCACCAGCCTGGATGCGATCGGGGTCGCCACCTCGACGTCCCGCAGTCAGCTGTTCCACTACTTCCCCGAGGGCAAGGCCGAGCTCGTGCGCGCGATCGTCGCCTGCCAGGGCGAGCGGGTCCTGGACGCGCAACGGCCGGAGCTGGACCGGCTCGACAGCTGGGCGAGTTGGAAGCGCTGGCGGGACTCCGTGGTGGCGCACTACACCGCGAACTCCGGCGAACACGGCTGCCCGATCGGGTCGCTGGCCGGGCAGGCCGCCGCCTCGGACCCGCAGCTGCGCGCGGACATCGCCGCGTACTTCGAGAGCTGGCGCGGCCACCTACGGGCCGGGGTGCAACGGATGCGCGCCGCCGGCCTGCTGCGACGCGGCGCCGACCCGGACACCCTCGCCACCTCGCTGCTCGCCGCGGTCCAGGGCGGGCTGGTGCTGGCCCAGGCCCGCGGGGACCTCACGCCGCTGGGCGAGGCACTGGATGCCGCCTTGGCCGGCCTCCGCAGCTACGCGAGCTGACGCCGGATCAGACCCGGGCCCGCTCGTTCTCGTCCACCCACTCCAGCAGGTCGCCGGGTTGACACTCCAGCACCCGGCACATCGCCTCCAGGGTGGAGAAGCGCACCGCCTTGGCCCGGCCATTCTTGAGCACGGCCACGTTGGCCGGCGTGAGCCCGACCAGCCCGGCGAACTCCCCGACGCTCATCTTGCGCCTGGCCAGTTCGACGTCGATGCGCACCACGATCGGCACTCAGATCACCGACTCGAGGTCGGTGCGCAGCGCGGTCGCCTGGCGCAGCAGGGCGCGCATCACGACCATCAGCAAGCCGAGCACCGCTCGATTATCGGTCAGGGGTCCTGGATGTCCGAAATGACGTAGCGCTTCACGTCCGCGTCGAGGATCTGGCCGGTCTGGTCCTGGTCCGGCCCCGAGCCGCGGAAGGTCAGCAGGTCGGCCTCGTTGTCCCAGCGCTCGTAGACGTTGATCCGGCCGGGGTCGACGGGGTCGGCGCTGACGGAGAAGTCCAGGCAGCCCCGGTGGGCGCGGGCCGCCTCGACCGCGACGACGCAGTCGCGGACGTAGGCGTCCCGATCGGCGGCCGCCACGGTCAGCGTCCCGGCGATGATGAGCATCTGTTCTCCTAGGTCTCCAGGTCCTCCGCGGTCGGGATCGGTCCGCCGCCCTCCGGGATCCAGCGGCCGGAGTCGCGCCACTTCACCGCGGCGGCGAAGCCGTGCTCGGCGGCGAAGCCCTGGAACCAGCGGCCCTCGGGTGAGTGCCGGGTGATGCCGTCGAACAGCGTGGCGAGCAACTGCGTTCCGGCCAGGCCCATGTTGTCGTAGGCCTGATTGATCATCAGCTTCTGCATGGCCAGCTGGTTGGTGGGGACGCCGGCGACGCGTTCGGCCAGCGCGTCGACGTGCGCGTCGAGGTCGACGGCCGGGACGGCCTCGACGACCAGGCCCCACTCGGCGGCCTGGGTGCCGTCGATGGTGTCGCCGGTGAACAGCATCCGTTTCGCACGCTCCGCACCGAGGCGGTAGACCCACATCGCCGTCGTCGGACAGCCCCAGACCCGCGAGGGCATGTACCCGATTCGGGCGTCGTCGGCCATCACCACCAGGTCGCAGGACAGCGCGATGTCGCTGCCCCCGGCCACCGCGTAGCCGTGCACCTTCGCGATGGTCGGCTTCAGTGAGCGGAACAGGCTGAAGAAGTCGTCGGTGTTGCGCTTCATCATCCGGAAGTCCGCGATCGGGTCCCAGACCACGTCCTGGGTGGCGACGCCCTGCTCGGCGTACTCGGTCAGGTCGTAGCCGGCGCAGAACGCGCGACCGGCCCCGGCGACCACGATGACGTGCACGGCAGGGTCGTCGTTCGCCCGATCGACGGCGATCGAGATCTCGCGCGGCATCGCGCCGTTGATGGCGTTGAGCTTGTCCGGGCGGTTCAGCGTCAGGTAGGCGATCCGCCCACGGGTCTCATAGCGAATCGACTGCAGTTGTTCGGACATGCGGACCCCTCTCCAACGGATGACATCCCTAGCTCATCACTGCGGATGACATCCTCAGCTCATCACCGCGGATGACATCCGTTGGAGAGGGGTGGCAGAGGCTCGCGGGTCAGCGCTCCCCGGAGCGCGCGAGAAATGCTTCGTCGGTGCCGAGGTAGGAGCTGATCACCGCGGGGTGCGCGAGCACCTCGGCGGGTGTTCCCTCGGCGATCACGCGGCCGGTCTCGAGGGCGACCAGGGAGTCGCACAGGTTGGCCATCAGCGCCATGTCGTGCTCGACCACGACCATCGCGCAGCTCAGGTCGGACTGCACCCGGCGCAGCACCGGGACCAGGGCCTCGGCCTCGCGCTGGGCAACACCGGCGGACGGCTCGTCGAGCAGCACGACGTCCGGTTCCTGGGCCAGCACGCAGGCGAGTTCGACGATGCGCCGGGTGCCGGTGGACAGCTCGCCGGTGGGGTGGTCGCGGTAGCGGGTCAGGCCGAGCGTCTCGAGCAACTCCTCGACCCGGACCTGCACCGCGTCGTGCACGTCGAAAGCGGCCGGCAGCCAGAGCGCGACCGCGAGCGGGTCGCGGCTGGCCGGGTGCCGGTCCAGCGCCACCGCGATCGTCTCGGCGACGGTCAGCCCCGGGTAGAGCCGCGCGTCCTGGAACGAGCGGCCCAGTCCGCCGAGCGCGCGCTGGTACGGCGGGGCGGTGGTGATGTCGTGTCCGCCCAGGCTCACGGTCCCGCCGTCCGAGGCCAGGAAGCCGGACAACAGGTCGAAGACCGTGGTCTTGCCGGCGCCGTTGTGCCCGATCAGCCCGACGATCCGGCCCCTCGGCACGACCAGGTCGACGCCGTCGACGACGGTGATGCCGCCGACGCGCTTGGTCAGCCCGCGGGCCTCCAGGGCCGGCGTCGCATCCACCTGGACGTCCGACGCGGCGTGCGTCATAGCGCTCGGCCCGTCGGACGTTGCGGTGCTGGTCCTGGCGGTGTCGGCGGCGGCACCGAGGAAGACCGCGCGCAGGATGTCGGGGCGGTCGAGCAGTTCCCCGGTCGGGCCGGAGAAGCGGACCCGGCCCTTCTCCAGGAACACCGCGCGCTCGGCGAGGAGCAGGGCCACATTCACCGACTGCTCGACGACCACGACCGTGACGCCGTCGGCGTTGATGTCGCGGACCACGTCGACCAGTTCGGCGACCACGGTCGGGGCCAGGCCCAGGGAGAGCTCGTCGATGCAGAGCACCTTGGGCTTCACGGCCATCGCCATGGCCATCGAGAGCATCTGCTGCTCGCCACCGGAGAGGTCTCCGGCGCGGGTGTCGATGCGGGCGGCCAGCGGCGGGAAGAGCTCGAGGGCGCGGCGGCGGGACTCGGCCACGGCGTCGCCGTCGCGGCGGACCAGCCAGGTGGACAGGCGCAGGTTCTCCGAGACGGTCAGCGTCGGGAAGATGCCGCGGCCACCGGGCATCATCGCCAGGCCCGCGGCGGCGATCTTCTCCGGCGCCAGCTTGTCGATGCGCTTGCCGTTAAGCGAAGTGGTGCCGTGCGAGGGCGGCAACAGCCCGCACAGCGCACGCAGCACGGTCGACTTGCCGGCGCCGTTGGTGCCCAACAGGGCGACCACCTCACCGTGCCGCACGTCGAGGTCGACGCCGAAGAGCACCTGGTTCGGCCCGTAGGAGGCCTCGATCCCCCGGCAGCCCAGCGCGATGTCGGCGCCGGCCACGGTGGCGTCCGCTCCGGAGCGCACGTGCGCCTGCTGGGCGGCGGCTTCCTCCTCGGCGACGACGGACTCGGCGACGGCGAGGGCCTCGGCGGCGGCCGGGTCGGTCTCGACGGTGGGGGTCACGGTCGCCTTGCTGAACGCGTCGTCGTGATCCCACTCGACGCCGTGGCGGCGGGCCGCCCATGTCGCGAACCGGTCGCGGATGCCGGTCCCGGCCTGCGCCATGCCGCCGGGGAGCAGGAGCAGGACGAAGAGCACCCCGGCTCCGGTCGCGACCAGCTGCAGCTGCGGGACCCAGTAGATGACCAGGTGCAGCGCGACGGTCGCGGCGAGCGCGCCGCCGATGGAGGCGACGCCGCCGATCACCACGGTGGTGAAGGCCAGCAGCGACAGCGAGGTGTTGTAGGTGCGCAGGCCGACCGCACCGAGCGCAGTCGCGTGCACCGCGCCGGCCATCCCGGCCAGGACGCCGCAGATCACGAACGCGGTCAGTTTCGAGCGCACCCCGTCGACACCGGCCGCGGCGGCGGCGCGCGGGTTGTCCCGGGTGGCGACCATGGTGCGCCGGGTCCGGCCGCGGGCGAGGTTCTTCGCGATGACGACCGAGAACAGCACCAGGGCGAGGCCGACCAGATAGAGCGTGCGGTCCTCGCGCATGTCCCACCGCTGGAACAGCACCGGACGGTCGAACGCGCCGGGCACCAACCACGGGAAGTTGGTCGGGTTGAAGAAGAAGTTGTCGACCGTCACCGCGAAGGTCAGCGTGGTGACCGCCAGCAGCTGCCCACTGACCCGCAGGGCCGGGATCGCCACGAGCAGCGCGATGCCGGCCCCAGCCGCACCGCCGGCGACCATCGCGACGAAGAAGTCGACGTTCCACTTCGCCATCAGGTCACCGGCGACCACGCCGCCGGTGCCGAGGATCGCGATCTGACCCAGACTCACGGTGCCGGCCCAGCCGGTCAGCACGACCAGCGAAACGGCGACCACGGCGTAGCAGGACGCGACCGTGGCGATGTTCAGCTGGCTCGGCGAACCGACCCAGGCCAGGCCGACCAGGGCACCGATGCAGCCCAGGCCCAGCAGCAGGCGGGCGGCCTTCAGCTCGGGCAGCGCCCGCACCGCGGCCGGCAGCGCGCGCACCGACCCGGCGGTCAGCCACGTGCCCTCAGCCGCGGCC
>NZ_JACDFE010000190.1 GCF_013815995.1 Sporichthya sp. | reverse complement strand
GCGATCTCCTGATTGGCCACCCCGTCCGCGGCCAACAGAAGACCCCGGGCCTGGACCACCGCACGGTGGGGCAACGTCGAGGACCGCGCCATCCGGGTCAGCTCCGCGCGCTGCTCACTAGTGACCGCCAACGCCGGTGCTGTCTTGATCGGCATGGTCCACTATACCGCACTAATTCACAGACAGATCGCTAGGGGGATGGAAACCTGGCTTTCGGGCTTCCTAAGCTTCGGGACAACCCGGACCAAAGGGATGGCACCGACATTTCCGCAGGCGACGGCGCGGAAGCCCGGCGCACTGAGTCGACCGAGAAGGAGCCTCCGTGATGGCCAGACCCCGCAGCAGATGGCAGATCGGGGTCGTCGTCCTCAGCGCGGGACTGCTCGGGCAGACCCTGATCGGCGCGACCATTGCGTCCGCGCAGGCGACCCGCACCTGGGTTTCCGGGGTCGGAGACGACGCGAACCCGTGCTCGCGCACCGCCCCGTGCAAGACCTTCGCCGGCGCCATCTCCAAGACCGCACCCGGCGGAGAGATCAGCGTCCTCGACCCGGGTGGGTTCGGCGCTGTGAACATCACGAAGTCGATCACGATCTCCGGCAACGGCCTCGCGAGCAGCATCTTGTCCTCGGGCATTCACGGCATCACCGTGAACGGCGCGGGCATCACCGTCCAGATCCGGGATATCGAAATCAACGGTGCAAACACCGCCGGTGGCTTCAACGGCATCCGCTTCCTCCAAGGCAAGGCGCTGATCGTCGACAACGTCACCGCCTACAACTTCACCGGCAGCGGGATCTCCATGACAGCGCCCGGACAGCTCGTGGTCACCAACTCGCGCTTCGACAACAACACCGGCTCCGGAATCTCCATCGCCCCCACCACCGGGCTCGCGCGCGTCACGGTCGTGGGAGGCCGAATGGACCTCAACGGCACCGGGCTCACGGCAGGACCCGGCGCCCGGGTCGCCATGCGCGACTGCAGCGCGTCCAACAACACGGCCGTCGGGCTGAGGGCAACCAACGCAGGAATGGTGGTGGACACCTGCACGGTGCAAGCCAACGGCACCGGCATCATCAGCGAGACCTCCTCCGCGGTGCGCGTCCAGCGCACGGTGCTGGTGGACAACAGCACCGGGTTGTCCGTCACCGCCGGGTCGGCGCTGCTGTCCGGCGGAGGCAATACGGTCGAGGGCAACGGTGTCGAGGGCGCCTTCAACGGAACCTATACGGCCAAGTAGCACCCCGGCGCCCAGGCCAAGCGCGGGTCGGATGTCGAACCGGCCTGCGCATCCCTGTCGTCACCGGAGAGGATCGGGACTTCTAGGCTCGGAACTTTCCCTGATCCGGATCTCGAACACCGTCGGCCACCGCTTACCGGTGACGAAGAGCCGATCGCCGGCTTCGTCATAGGCCATGCCGTTCAGGACGGCATCTTCATCACTGACCTTCACCGTGGCTACCAGATCCGTCAGGTCGATCCAACCGAGCAACGCACCATCCCGCGGATCGATCCGTGCGATCCGCCGGTCGGGCAGGACATTGGCGTAGATCTCGCCCCTGACGTACTCGAGTTCGTTCACTCCCAGCACCGGCCGGTCGCCGTCGAGGACACTGATCGTCCGCTTCACCTCGAACGTTCTCGGGTCGAGGAAACGCAGCTTGTTCGTCCCGTCGCTCCGGATCAAGTTCGTGCCGTTGTGCGTGAGTCCCCACCCTTCGCCTTCGTACGAGAGCGCTGATTCCACCGACAAGTTCGTGGGGTCGTACACGAAGCATTGATGCTCCTGCCACGTGAGCTGATACAGCTTTCCGCGAAGAAGCGCGACCCCCTCGGCGAAGTACTCCCGTCCGAGAAAACGCTCCTTGAGTACTCTCCCCGTTTGCAGGTCAACCCTGCGCAGTGTCGACTCGCCGTACTGCCCACTGCTCTCCCACAGGTCCCCGTCGTGAAAAAGTAGCCCCTCCGTGAAGGCCTTCCGGTCGTGCGGCCAGGTGTGGACAACCTCGTAGGTGTCAACCGGTGTTACCTGGCGAGCGGCGGTCGACGCACTATCGGGCCGCGTAGTCGGCGGAGCGGACACTGTGCTGCTCGCAGACTGGGTGGGAAAACTCATGCAGCCGACAACCAGAGCGCTCGCGAGCAGCATCCTCATAGCGATGTCCGGCTCCGTTCCGGGCCTGGGGCTTTGCCGAGGCTAGCAGGCCGAGACAGTTGTTCAGCCGATCCCGGTGGGCCACGACCCCCAACCTGATTCACCGTCACTCTGTGCCGCGGCACCCCGTTGGATCCGATGGTCGCTCCCACCGCGAGAGGCGAGAGACTGTCCCCGCCAAGCCCAGGAGTGCCCATGAACCGAACCGCCGTCTACGGCGTCGCCACCCCGTACGCGTGGGAGGTCGTCGAGACGCTGTGGCGACTCGGTGACGAGGTCATCTGTGTTGACAACTACGGGGGCGCTGACGAGAGATTGCCCGGGCTCCACACAGTCGTCCCCGCGGACCTGGACCGGGCCGTCCTCGGGCCGTCCTCCGCCCGGGCGCGGGCCGCTGCGGCCCAGACAGCGTGGGCGGCCGGGCTGCGGCACCTGGAAGCAATCGTCGACCCCACCGCCGTTGTCGCTCGGACGGCACGCGTCGGCCACGGGGTGTACGCCAACGCGCTGGCATGTGTGGGGGCCCAGGCCGAGGTGGGCTGCTTCGTCAACCTGAACCGGACGGTGAGCGTCGGCCACCACTGCTCGCTCGGACCGTTCACCTCGACCGGACCCGGGGCGGTGCTCAGCGGCTCGGTCCGAACCGGGGCGGGGGCGTTCATCGGCTCGGGCGCGGTTGTACTGCCGGAGCGCACGATCGGCCGTGGGGCACTCGTCGGCGCGGGGGCCGTGGTGACCAAGGACGTGCCCGACGGTGCGATCGTGGTCGGCAATCCCGCCCGGGTGATCGGCGCCGCCGAGTCCTGGTCGAGCGACTGCCCGCTCTGCACGTCAGGCCACTGATCGGGCTGTAATCTGGAGCAACCGGGGAAGACCCTGTGGCGCCCACCGAAACGCCCCTCTGGAGGCCGCCGTCTTGTCCTCAGCTCTGACCGCACCGTTCCCGCTCGTGCTGCTCCCACCGGCATGGTCCCGACCCGCGCGCACAGCCCGCACGTGCCGCTCACCCCGTCGGAACTGGCCCGCGACGTCCGGGCCGTGGCGGAGCTTGGCCTCACCGCCGTGCACATCCACGCGCGGGACGCCGGCGGGGCTCCGGACTGGAAGCGCGACACCTACGCGGCCTTCGTCGGCGCCGTCCGCGAAGTCGATCCCGAGATCCTGATCAACGTGAGCACCAGTGGCCGCAACTGGGCCGAACTGGAGCGACGGGCGGACTGCCTGGCCCTCGATGGCGACCTCAAGCCGGACCTGGCCTCCCTCACGCTGTCCTCGCTGAACTTCGTCCAGCAGGCGTCGGTGAATCCGCCGGACGTCATCCGCGGCCTGGCCCGGATCTTGCTGGAGCGCGGGATCGTGCCGGAACTGGAGGTATTCGACCTCGGGATGGCGAACATGGTCCGCGTGCTGCGACGTGAGGGCCTGGTCCCCCGCCCCGCCGTGGTGAATCTGTTCGTCGGCAACATCGCCGGCGCTCAGGCGACGCCGTCGGCGCTGGGCCTGATGATCTCCGACCTGCCCGAGGACGCGATCTGGAGCGGCGCCGGCCTCGGGGACTTCCAGGCGGTCGCGCACGCGATGTCCCTGGCCGCCGGCGGCGGCGTCCGGGTGGGGCTGGAGGACGGGCTTTACCTCGACGCGCGACGTGAAGAGCTGGCGACCAACCCCGCCCTGGTCGAGCGTGCCCTCGCTCTCGGCTCGTTGCTCGGACGCCGCGTGATGACCCCGAAAGAGATGCGGGCCCGTCTGGACGCCGGATGACCGCACCCCTGGTGCGCCCTGTCCCGACAGCCGACCCGACCCGACTCGCCGAAGCGGAGCGCGCGGCCGTGCGTGCCGCGGTCGAGGCCGTGCTGACGACCGGCCCGCTGATCGGCGGTCCATTCGTGGCGGCCTTTGAGGACGCCTTCGCGGCCTATCTGGGCAGCCGGCACTGCATCGGCGTCGACAACGGGAGTGACGCGCTCGTGCTGGCGCTGCAAGCGCTGGGATGCGTTGCCGGGACCGAAGCTCTGGTGCCCGCCTCCGACGGCGGCTACGCCGCGGCGGCCGCGCAGGCGGCGGGTCTGGTGCCGGTCGCGGTGGATGTCAGCCCCGAGAACGGACTCGTGAGCGTCGCCGAGCTGGAGCGCACCTGCAGCCCCCGGGTCACGGCGGTGGTCCTGACGCACCTGCACGGACTCGCCGCGGACGTGAAGCCGGTGGTGGCCTGGGCCCGACAGCGCGGCATTGTGGTGGTCGAGGACTGCGCGCAGGCTACGGGCGCGCGTCGGGACGGCCGACCTGTCGGTACCTTCGCGGACGCCGCGGCGTTCAGCTTCTATCCCACCAAGAATCTCGCGGCTTTCGGCGACGGCGGCGCGGTCGTGACGGATCGGGCCGACGTTGCCGAACAGGTGCGGTCACTGCGCCAGTACGGCTGGAGCGAGTCGTTCCGGATCACCGACAGCCGCGGACGCAACGCCCGCCTGGATGCGTTGCAGGCCGCAGTGCTCACGGCCCGCCTGCCGTTCCTCGATCACAACAACGAGCGGCGGCGCGCCATCGCGCGCCGCTATCGCGCCGTCCTGCCGCCCGGGAATCTGCTCGGACCCGACGACGACTCCTTCGTCGCCCATCACGCGGTCGTCGTTACCCCGAACCGGGACCGGCTGCGGGAGGTGCTCGCCACCCACCACGTCGACGCGGCGGTCCACTACCCCTGGCTGATCGACGAGATGCCCGGGATCCGGCTCGGGGCACCGGCGGATCTCCCGAACGCACGGGCATGGCGGGACCGCATCCTGAGCCTGCCCTGCTTCCCGACGCTCGAAGAGACAGAGGTGGACACCGTCGTGTCCGCGCTCGCCGGGTGGCAGGCCCCCGTTGGCTGACTACCAACCCTTGCCGGTGTTCCTCGACCCGCGAGGGACGCTGATCTCGATCGAGTTCGGCACCCTGCCCTTTCAGCCACAGCGCTGCTTCGTCGTCGCGGCCCCAGGGTCTCCCGCCCGACGCGGTGGGCATGAAGCGGGATGTCGCCAGTTGCTCCTGCTCCTACGCGGGTCGGTCACCCTGCGGCTCCGCCACGGCGACGGCGAGACCGAGCGCCGGCTCGTGAAGCCGGGATCCTCCGCGCTGATCGCGGCCGACGAGTTCGTCGACTACGAGTTGGAGACCCCCGATACGGAGGTGCTGGTCCTGGCCGAGCACCCTTACACGGCTCGCTCCACGTGACGCGCCTCCGGCAGTTCGCCGCTCGCGTGCGCCGCGACCGGCGGCGGCGCCTCGTCCTGCACATCGGGATGGGCAAGACCGGGACAAGCGCCCTGCAGGTGGCCCTGGTTCGCAACCGGCAACGGCTTGCCGACCAAGGCGTCGACTATCCCCCGCACACGGACGACGACGTGGCGCGCGCCCTCGGCGTCACCAACGGCAACGGGCCGGCGCTCGCCAACCTGCTCGGCAGTGAACTCGCAGCCGCCCCCGCCGATCTGACGCAGGCTCAGAGTGGACTCCGGGCACTGTGCACCGGCGTTGCGCTCAGCACCTTCCCGATCACCCTCTATTCCTCGGAGCTGCTCTACCGCTTCGACCCCAACCATCTCGCGGTGCTGGGCGAGGAAGCGGACCGCGCGGGGATTGAACTCCGCGTGGTCGTCTACGTCCGCGACATCGCCCCGTACTTCGTCTCCTCGTACTCGGAGCGGGTGAAGCGGAACGGTTACAGCGGGACCTTTGACGAATACCTCGAGGGGGGCGACGACTTCGGCCGGCGCGTCGCCCTGTTCCAGCCTCGGCTGACCCGACTGGTCGATGCCGTCGGCCGCTCGCGGGTGCAGATCCTTCACTACGACTCCGTCGGGGCGCAGCTGTTCCCCTCCTTCGTGCGGGACGTTCTCGGGCTGACCGATTCCGGCGGTTGGGAGCTGCCGCCGTCCTCGGTCAATCGCGGGCTCACTGCGCAGGAGGTCGAGCTCCTGCGGCACCTCAACCGAACGCCCGGCGCACGCGGCCCCGGATGGAGCGGCGAGTCCCTGATCGCCGACGGGGCTGCACGGAGACCGACAGCCATTTCGTCGGCGGCGTTGGCGTCTCTGGAAGCCAGATTCGGCCCTGAGGTCACCTGGCTCAATGCCGAGTTCCTGGAAGGCCGGATGGAGGTCCGCGGGGACGTCCAACTCCTGAGTGACGACCGATCCGCGCAATGATGGACCCGGCACCTCGATTCACCGTTCTGATGTCCGTCGGGCGGTCGTTGGAGCTACTCCCCTACGCCGTCGCGGCCGTGTTGGCCCAGAGCGAACCGAGCCTCGAGCTGATACTGCTCCCCGACCCCGACGACGCCGATGCCGCGCGCCGCAGCCTGGACCTGGCGGCCGGTGATGCGCGGGTGATCCTCCTCGACGGCCCGCGTGCCGCGGCGGCCGTTCAGAGCATCCGAGGAACTCTCGTCGCCACCACGACCGACGAGACGCTGTGGTTTCCTGACCACCTGACCGAACTGGCCGAGCTGTTGGCGGAGGTGGAGTACGGCCATCTCCTGAGAACCGAGCTCGACCCGGACGGTTCGGTCTGGGTGGGCCAGACCGCCCTGGCCGACGGCGCCGGCTTCCGGGTGGACGCCTACCGCCGACTCGGCGGGCAACCAGGCCCCGACTCTGGCACCCGGTTCGCGATCGAGTCCGTCACGCTGACGACCGCCTATTGGACCGGCCCGGCCGAACCCCGGGCGGCCGAGGCCGAGATCGTGCACCGCCTGGTCTGCGATGAACGCAGCCGACGTGACCTCCGCAGCCGCGCCCTTGCCTCCTGGCACACCGACCTCTCGGCCGCGCAGGGGGCCGTGGACGTTGCCGCGGCGCAGATCCAGGAGCTGTACCGCTCGCGCGGCGAGATCTCCGCCCAGCTCGCAGAGTACGCACACTCCCGAGCCGCGTTCGGCCAGGAGAATGCCGATCTCTACACCCAGGTTGCCCGGCTGACGGCGCGGAACCGGCGGCTGATTCAGCGGCTGCGGGCCATCGAGGCCTCCCGCACCTGGCGGCTCCTCCGGCGGGTGGAACGGGCGCGCGCGGCCGTTCGCCACCGGGCCCGGCGCCGCTGACGCGTCGAGTTAGGACGGAACCCGTTCGGCGTTCGCCAAAGCCTCGTCGAAGCTGGCGTCAAACTCCTCCCGCGCCGCGGCGTACTGGGCGCCGAACTGGCGCACCTTGTCCCCTCCCCGCCGTTTGGCATCCAGTTCCTTGTACCGGGCCCAGGTCTGCTCGCGACCGAGGTACCGGTAGTGACGCAGAATCAGATCCTCGGGCTCGACGAGGACGACCTCGCCTTCAAAGCTGGCATCGTGGCTGCCCGGCGCGAGCGTCAGATTGGTGATCTTGTCCGGCCGGAACAGGCACGGCTTGGAGTACTGGGGGTTGAAGACCCCGACATCGACCGTCGCTGGGTCCGCGTCGTCCTCGGCGATCATGTCGAAGCCCCGCGGCCGCAGGACTGTCGCCCCTGCCGCCTGGTGCCGTTCCAACGCGACCGTGAGGTCCGGTCCGACGATCTCGTCCACCGTCAGGTGGATCACCCAGTCCGCATCGTAGGACTCCTTCCAACCCTCGTTCTTCCAACGGGCGACGGCGAGCACCCACGAGTCTCGTTCGCGCGGCATCCGGCGGATCTCCACAGCAGGATGGGCGGCGAGGATCTCCAGCGTCCCGTCGGTGGAACCGTCGTCCATGACCACGATGCGTCGACAGTGCGGCCCGTAGTGGTCCAGGAAGTACGGGAGTAGTCGGGCCTCGTTCCACAAGCACGTGTACAGATCGAGGATCACGCCGCCACGGTACTCAACGCCCCAAGTCAGGCGACGGCGATGTTCCCGCCCGTCGTGGTGATCGCGACCGCGGTGAGCGGGCTCGAGGCCGGCGGCCGCTTCACCGAGCCGTCCTCGATCGAGAACTCGCTGCCGTGACACGGGCACTTGATCACCCCGTCGGCCACCTTGGCCACCGGGCAGCCCTCGTGGGTGCAGATCGCGCTGAAGGCCTTGAAGGTCCCCGCCGTCGGCTGGGTGACCACCACCGCGGGCGAGATGAAGACCTTGCCGCCCCCGACCGGGATGTCCTGGGTCGGGCCGAGCGAGCTGCCGGCCGCGATCGGGGCGGCGCCGGCCCCTGACCCGCCGTCGTCCTGCGCGAGGGTCGCCTCGCCACCGCCGCAGGCGGCGAGAGTGGAGCCGGCGACGGCGGTCACGCCGGCAGCCATGGCTCCCCGGAGCACAGTTCGACGGTTTCGGATCGACGCTGTTCTCGGCCATGGCGGTGGCTGCTCCTGGAGGTGCGGGCGGGCGGGCGGTCTCCAGGGAGGCTAAGCCTCGATCCGTGGAGCCGCTGGTCCGGTCACCTGAGTTGCGGTGATCATGGTCAGCCCCGCGGTTGCCCGCGGTGAACCCGCTGGCCTGGTGCCAGCTTTTCCACTCGGGTTCCGGTCGGGCCTGCGCGGCGAGTTGATGGGTCAGGCGCGCGTTGGGGGCCCGGTCGCGGGAGTGAACACCTGGTCCCACAAGGCTGTCCATGCATCGGCCCAGGGCCAGCGGGCGGGTAGGTGCAAGCACGCGGCGCCGCTGCGGTGCGGCGGTGCGGGCCGGGACGGCGACCAGGCGCCGGCGCAGGGTCGCGC
>NZ_JACDFE010000352.1 GCF_013815995.1 Sporichthya sp. | reverse complement strand
CAGCTGGGCGGCCGCGGCCTCCGGGTCCAGATGCGGCCAGAGCGCTTCGAGGACCTGGTCGCGCAGCAGGGCCCGGCGCTCCGCCAGGGCGAGCAGGGCGACGAGTTCAGCCGGCCTGCGGCCGGGCCAGGCATGCTCCTCGACCACGCGGTCGTCGAGGTGGACGCGCAGACTCCCGAGCAGACAGATCCGCACCGGCGCCGCCATGGCCGCTAGGGCGTGCCGCTGACGAGGACGGTTCGTCGCACCTGCTCCAGGACCGCGGCGACCACGCCGTTCTTGTCCAGCTGAGTCGTGTCGAGCAGCACGGAGTCGGCGGCCTGGGCGAGCGGTGAGGCGGCGCGGGAGGAGTCGAGGTTGTCCCGGCGGGCCATGTCGATGTGCATCTCGTGCACGGTGGCGTTCTCGCCGGTGTGCAGGATCTCCTGCGTGCGCCGGGTGGCGCGCGCGTCGGCGGTGGCGGTGAGGAACATCTTCACCGGCGCGTCCGGGGCGACCACGGTGCCGATGTCGCGGCCCTCGACCACGATGCCGGCGCCGGCCGCGAGGGTCGCGGCGATGATCTGCTGCTGCATCCCGACCAGACGGGTCCGCACGGCGGGCACGGCGCTGACCGCGCTGACCGCGCCGGTGACCTCGCGCCCGCGGATGGGCAGGGAGACGTCGGTGCCGTTGACCTTGACCTGCGCGGACAGCGGGTCGGTGCCGATGCTGAGCTCGGCCTTGCCGGCCAGGGCGGCGACGGCGGCGGCGTCCTCCACGTCGACGCCCTCGCGCAGCATCCACCAGGTCAGGGCGCGGTACATCGCGCCGGTGTCCAGGTAGCGGAAGCCGAGGGTCGAGGCGACCTCACGGGAGACGCTGGACTTACCGGACCCCGAGGGCCCGTCCATCGCGAGAACGATCGGCGCTGTCTCCACGGACGTCGATTCTACCTCCGTTCTACCTGCGTGGCCCTGTGGCCAGGGCCAATGCGGTCGCGACGCCGGAAACGGCCGCGAGCAGCAGAAACACCTCCGGGTACCCGCCGAAGCGGGCGGCGGCGAAGGTGACGAGGAACGGGGCCAGCGCCGTGGCCACCATCACCGGCGCGGACAGCACCGCGGAGCGGTGGCCGTAGTTGGCGTGGCCCCACCGGTCCGGCACCGCGGTCGCCTGAAGCAGCGTCAGATTGCCGCGGACCATACCGGCCAGCATGGACAGCACGATCAACAACGCCGCCGGCCCGGGGACCAGGCCGAGCAGGAGGGTGGTGATCCCGCCGGCGCCGACGAGGGCCACGGTGCGGGAGGTGACACCGACCCGCCGGGACAGGGTGCCGTAGAGCAGGCGCCCCAGGGTCTGGCCGAGCCCGCCGAGGCCGAGCGCCCACGCAGCCGTGGTCGGGTCCATGCCGCGCTCCTCGAGCAGCGGTACGGCTGCGACGAGAACGCCGTGAACACCGAGCGCCGACAGCGTCAGCGCTGCGGCCAACAAGACGAACGTGACGGCGGGCGGCGACGGCGCGGGGAGGTCGTTCGGTGCAGGTGCCGGCGGTTCGGGCCAGGGCGCGGCGAGGGCGAACCAGTGCAGCGGGATCGTCACCACGGCGAGCACGATGGCCAGGGCGACGTAGGCACCGCGCCAGCCCCAGGCGTCGGCGAACACGGCGGTGAGGGGGGCGAAGATCAGCGAGGAGAGCCCGCCGGCCAGCGTGAGCGTGGTCAGCGCCCAGACCCGCCGCTCGCCGTACCAACGGGTCAGCGAGGCGAAGGCCGGCAGGTAGAACGTTGCCGCCATGGCCAGGCCGGCCAAGACCCAGGCGGCGGCGAACGCGGCCAGATTGGGTGCCGCCGCAATCGCCAGCGTCGCGAGGACCGCGACGACGGATCCGGCCGTCATCACCACCCGCGGGCCCTGCCGGTCGATGACCTTGCCGACCCGGATGCCGACCAGCGCCGAGATCAGCAGGGCGCCGGAGAAGCAGGCGGCCGCCTCACTCGCGGTCCAGTCCGGCTCATCGGAGATCCGCGGCAGGAGCACCGTGAACGCGTAGAACAGCACGCCCCAACTGGTGACCTGCGTGACGCACAGCGCGGCGAGCGCGGTGCGCGCCGGCGACGGGCCGGGGGCTACCAGTGCACGGTCCACCCGCGGGAACGCAGCTCGGCGACCAGGGGCTCGGCGCGGTCGGGGCGCACCGCGATCTTGGCCAGGCCGACCGGCTGTCCGGGCGAGTGCTCGATCTGCAGGTCCTCGATGTTGAAGTCGGCGTCACCGACGTCGGTGAGCAGCCGGGCCAGCTCGCGTGGCCGGTCCGGGACCAGCACCGGGACGACGGTGTACTTCGCGGCCTCGCCGCCGTGCTTACCGGGCAGCCGGGCGCGGCCGGTGTTGCCGGCTCGCAGGGCCGCGGTGACCTGGCTCGTTTCCCCCGCCCGCAACGCTTTGCGTACCGCGTCGAGGTCGCGGGCCAGGCCGTCGAGGACGTCGGCGACCGCACCGGCGTTGCCGCCGAGGATCTCGGTCCACAGGGCCGGATCGGACGCGGCGATCCGGGTGACGTCCCGGACGCCCTGCCCGGCCAACTGGACCGCGTCCTCCGGGGCGTCGACCAGCCGGGCGCCGACCAGGCTGGCCAGAACCTGCGGGGCGTGCGAGACCAGCGCGACCGCGCGGTCGTGGGCGTCGGGGTCCATCACGACCGCGACGGCCCGGCAGAGCCGGACGAGCTCCTCGACGGCGGCGACCGCGCCGGCGTCGCTTGCGGCGGAGGGGGTCAGCACCCAGGGCCGGCCCTCGAACAGGTCACCGCGGGCCGCGGTCGGGCCGGAGCGTTCGCTGCCCGCCAGCGGGTGCCCGCCGACGAAGCTCGCCGGGTCCGCCCCGGCTTGACCGAGCGCCCGCTGCAGGCCGCTCTTGGTGGAGGCGAGGTCGGTGTAGGCG
>NZ_JACDFE010000016.1 GCF_013815995.1 Sporichthya sp. | reverse complement strand
TTGCCGGCCAGGTCGCGCAGCATCCGGCTGACAACGCCGGAGAACCCGTGCGCGCCGGAGAGCTGACGTGCCGTCAGGTCCGCCGATTCGTGGTCGGTCAGCTCCAGGCTGTCCCGGGGCCAGGTGAAGACCAGCAGCCGCCACGGATCGCCGCCGCAGCCGAGGTCCCAGGTGAAGGGCCGGTCCGTCTCGTAGACGGCGAAGTCCCCGGGCGCCAGCGCGCACTCCCGGCCGTCCTGGGTCAGGCGAGCCCGGCCGCCGGTGAGCAGCCCCAACTGGAAGTAGTGGGCCCGGTCGTCGCGGGCCAGCGCCACGGTCCGGTGGGCGGCTTGCGGGATCGAGGCCACCTCGGCCACCCGCAGCGCACCCAACTCGACGGTGCGGACCTGGCCGCGGAAGCTGTCGGCGCGCGGGACTCCACGATCTACTGAGACATCCAGGGAGACGAAGTGGTCCCGGATCAGGTCACGCCAGACCCCGAGGCGTCCCGTGCTCGCGGGCGCCGGGTCGACGGTGACGGCCACCGGTGCTCCCTCGTGGGCGTCTTCTGGTGGGCTGTTGGCGCCGAGATTACGACAACTGTCGCTCTGCGTCATGGCCCCGGCCCCACCGGCGGGGGAGGATGCCGCTACGAGGCAGGGCTCCGCCCGGCGCTGCCGCGGCGTGGAGGTGCGTCCCGATGACCGCTGTGCTCCCGGATCCTGCGACCGTCACCGTGAAAGCGGCCTGCCCGCACGACTGCCCGGACACCTGCGCGATGCAGGTGACGGTCGCCGACGGGGTCGCGACCGGCGTACGCGGCGACCCGAACCACCCGTTCACCCAGGGCGGGCTGTGCGTCAAGCTCAACAACTTCGTCGACACCGTCTACTCCCCCGGCCGGGTGCTGTACCCGATGCGCCGTACCGGACCGAAGGGCAGCGGGCAGTTCGAGCGGATCACCTGGGAGGCCGCGCTGGAGGAGATCGCCTCGAAGTTCGGCGCCATCGCCGAGGAGTTCGGGCCGGAGGCGATCATGCCCGCGAGCTATCTCGGCACCCAGGGAATCCTCAACGGCCTCAACGTCGGAGACCCGTTCTTCAACCGGCTCGGTGCGACGATCGCCGAGCGCACCTACTGCGACTCCGGCGCCTCCACCGCCTACGTGATGACGCTCGGCCCCGCGGCCGGGGTGGACCCGGAGAGCTTCGTGCACTCCAAGTTCATCCTGATCTGGGCCTGCAACCCGATCAGCACCAACCTGCACCTGTGGCCGTTCATCGCCGAGGCGCAGCGGCGCGGGGCCAAGATCGTGGTCGTCGACCCGCTGCGGTCGCGCACCGCGAAGCACGCGGACTGGCACATCCCGATCCGGCCCGGCACGGACACCGCGCTCGCGCTGGCGATGATGCACGTGATCATCGGCGAGAACCTGCACGACGCCGACTACGTCGCGAACCACACCGTCGGCTTCGACGAACTTGCCGAGCGCGTGCTCGAGTACACGCCGGAATGGGCCGCCGAGCAGACCGGGGTTCCGGCGGATGACATCCGCACGCTGGCGCGGGAGTACGCGACCACCCAGCCCTCGATGATCCGGATCGGCGTCGCCATCGAGCGGCACGCCGGTGGCGGGCAGACCGTCCGTGCGCTGAGCTGTCTGCCCGGCCTGGTCGGCGCCTGGAAGCGGCCCGGCGGCGGCATTCTCGCCCTGCCACTGTGGGCGTTCCCGGTCAACTGGCCGGCCCTGCTCGGCGCCGACCTGCTCAAGCCCGGAACCCGGATCGTCAACCAGTTCCTGCTCGGCCGCGCGCTGACCGGTGAACTCGAACTGGACCCGCCGATCAAGGCCCTGATGGTCTACAACACCAACCCGCTGGTGGTCTGTCCCGAGCAGGACAAGCTGGTCGCCGGGCTGGAGCGCGAGGACCTGTTCACGGTCGTCAGCGAGCACTTCATGACCGACACCGCGGACTACGCGGACATCGTGCTGCCGGCCACCACCCAGCTCGAGCAGGACGACGTCATGTTCAGCTGGGGGCACTTCTACATCACCTTCAACAACCGCTCTATCGAGCCCCTGGGTGAGGCGATCCCGAACACCGAGCTGTTCCGCCGCCTGGGACAGCGGATGGGCTTCACCGAGCCCTACTTCACCCGCACCGACTCCGAGATGATCGCTGCCGCCTTCGACTGGTCCGCCCCGGCGATGGAAGGCATCACCCCGGAGTTGTTGCGGGCCGAGGGCTGGGCCCGGCTGCGCCTGCCCGACGCCGACAACTACGCGCCCTACGCCGAAGGCGGGTTCCCGACCCCGTCCGGCAAGGTCGAGTTCGTCTCGGCCGCCGCCGCCATGGGCAACTTCGTCCTCGGGCTGTTCCGGCAGGGTTCGGAGGAGCACCAGCCCGGTCAGCCGGTGGACCCGCTGCCGCACTGGATCGCGCCGCGGGAGTCCGCGTTCGGGTCGGACTCCGGACGGTTGAACCTGATCTCGCCGAAGTCGCACGCGTACCTGAACTCGAGCTTCGCCGACCAGCCGCAGCAGCGACGGATCCAGGGCGAGCCGGCGTTGCTCATCCACGCCAAGGACGCCGCCGAGCGCGGGATCGCCGACGGCGCCCCGGTCCGGGTCTCGAACGAGCGCGGGTCGTTCGTGGTCGTCGCCAAGGTCACCGACGACACCGCCCCCGGCGTGGTCGCCGCCTACATGGGCGCGTGGCGCAAGCACGCGAAGGACCTGGCGACGGTCAGCGCGGTCAGTCCCTTCGCGTTCGCTGACCTCGGTAACGCGCCGACGTTCTCCGACACCTGGGTGGAGGTCGCTCCGGCCTGACCCCGTCAACGGATGTCATCCGCAGCGCGACGCTGCGGATGACATCCGTCGGGTTCAGTGCTCCGCTCGGTCGTGGTCGGGTGTGCCGGTCAGCGAGCCGGCGTGCGCGACCGCGGTCGGGTCCTGACGGGTCTTCAGCATGCTGGTCACCGTCACGGTCGCCAGGACGACGACGATGATGACGAAGGCGAAGAGGTTGTCGACCGACAGGCTCTTCTCGACGATGTAGCCGGCGAAGAACTCCGTGCCGTAGTCGCCGCCGTGGGCCGCGGTGAACCACAGACCGAAGGCGATGGCCACGCCGATGTAGAACACCGACCAGGCCGCCGCTTCCGCGAAGCCAACCTGGTGCGGCCGCACCGAAGCGAGGACCAGATCGAGCGCCAGGAGGCCCAGAATCAATGCGATCGTCAGCGTCCAGGTCAAGCCGCTGATGTCGAGGTCCAACGCCGCGCCTTCGTGGGGCGCCGCTCGCCCCTCTAAGGAGCTACGACCCGGACCGCCGCCAGGTTCCGCTTGCCGCGCCGAAGGACGAGCCATTCGCCGTGAAGCAGGTCACTCGCGCTGGGCACGGCCGCCTCGTCGCTCACCTTGACGTTGTTGACGTAGGCCCCGCCCTCGCCGATCGTCCGGCGGGCGGCGTTGTTGCCCTTCTCCAGACCGGTGGCGACCATCAGCTCGGCGACGGTGCTCAGTTCGGCGACGGTCGCCGTGGGCAGCTCGCCGAGCGCGGCGGCCAGCGTCGCGGCGTCGAGTTCGGTCAGTTCGCCGCGGCCGAACAACGCCTGGCTGGCTGCCTCGACCGCAGCGGTCTGCGCGGCGCCGTGCACGAGCGTGGTGAGTTCCTGGGCCAGTGTGCGCTGGGCCTCGCGGGCACCCGGGCGGTCAGCCGTGGCCTTCTCCAGCTCCTCGACCCGCTCGCGCGGAAGGAACGTCAGGCACTTGAGGTAGCCGACCACGTCGCGGTCGTCGGTGTTCACCCAGAACTGGAAGAACGCGTACGGACTGGTCAGCGACGGGTCGAGCCAGACGGTCCCGGACTCGGTCTTGCCGAACTTGGTCCCGTCGGACTTCGTCAGCAGGTTGGTGGTCAGGGCGTGGGCCTTGCCCTGCTCGACCCGGCGGATCAGCTCGGCGCCGGCGGTGATGTTGCCCCACTGGTCCGAGCCGCCGATCTGCAGAGAGCAGCCGTGCCGGCGGTGCAGCTCGAGAAAGTCCATCGACTGCAGCAGGACGTAGCTGAACTCGGTGTAGGAGATGCCGACGTCGGAGTTCAGTCGCTGGTTGACGGCGTCGCGGGCCAGCATCCGGTTGACCGGGAAGTGCTTGCCGACATCGCGCAGGAAGTCGATCGTCGACAGTTGCGCGGTCCAGTCCAGGTTGTTCACCATCCGTGCGGCGTTCTCGCCGTCGAAGTCCAGGAACGGCTCGATCTGCGCGCGGATCCTGCCGACCCACTCCCCGACCAGGTCCTTGTTGTTGAGGTTGCGCTCGGCAGTCTCCTTCGGGTCCCCGATCAGTCCGGTCGCGCCGCCGACCAGCGCGATGACCCGGTGCCCGTCGTCCTGGAACCGTTTGAGGGTCAGAACCTGGACCAGGTGGCCGACGTGCAGGCTCGGGGCGGTGGGGTCGAAGCCGCAGTAGAGCGTGACCGGACCGGCGGCCAGTGACGCGGCGAGGGCGTCCGGGTCGGTGGTCTGGGCGACGAGGTCACGCCAGGTGAGCTCGTCGAGAACCGTGCTCATCGGCTCGCTCGCTGCGCTCGTTCGCGGGTCACGGTCAGGTCGTCCCTTCAGGATCTTTTGCGGTTGCATCAGGTACCCGCGGGATTGTGTCACCGGACCGCGCCGCGCTGCCTGCGAGTTCCCGCCCGGTACGCGCTGACGGTCGGGTCACCGCCCAGCCAGAACCGCCAGGGCCGGGTCGAGCCAGTGCTGACCCCGACCCGGGGCCCGGTTCGGATCTCGCCCCGCTCGGTCGTTCCGGCCCGGATCCGGACCGGCCCGCCGCCGACCACGTCGACGCCGTTGTGCTCCGGGCCGAGTCCGAGGGCACGCACCAGGTTGGCTGGTCCGCGCGCCAGCGCCGTGTCCTTAACCACACCCGGGCGGTGGCTGCGGGCCTGTTCCAGCCCGGCCATCACCTCGCCGGCGCGCAGCAGGACCGCCGAGGCTGTGCCGTCCGGCCCGCACACCAGGTTCGCGCAATGGTGCATGCCGTAGGTGAAGTAGACGTAGAGATGGCCCGGCGGGCCGAACATCACCGTCGTGCGCGGGGTCAGGCCGCGGTAGGCGTGGGAGGCTGGGTCGTTCGCGCCGTCGTATGCCTCGACCTCGGTCAGCCGAACCGCCACCGGCCCGAGTACGAATACCGCACCGAGAAGGTCCGGAGCGACCTCGAGGACCGGACGTTCGAAGAACGACCGGGGCAGGGTGTCGGGCCGGGCCATCCGGGCACGTTATGCCGGAAGACCCTCGCCGCGAACAGCGAGGCCGACGAGGCGGAGGCAGCATGCGAATTCTGGTGACCGGGACCACCGGGTACATCGGTGGCCGACTGGTGCCGCGACTGCTGGAGGCCGGCCACGACGTCCGGGCGCTGGCCCGCGAGCCCGGCAAGCTCCGCGACGTCCCCTGGCACGGCGAGGTCGAGGTGATCCGCGGCGACGTCACCGACCCCGACGCCATGGCGAAGGCCTGCGCGGACGTCGATGTCGTCTACTACCTGGTGCACTCGCTGTCCTCGCACGGCTTCGCCGGCACCGACCGCACCGCCGCCCTGGTGACCGCTCAGGCCGCCCGTGAGGCGGGCGTCGGGCGGATCGTCTACCTCGGCGGCCTGCGTCCGCAGGGAGACGACGACCTGTCCGAGCACCTGGCCTCGCGCAGGGAGGTCGGCGAGATCTTCCTACGCTCGGGGGTCCCCACCGCCGTGCTCCAGGCCGCCGTCATCCTCGGCGCCGGATCGGCCAGCTTCGAGATGCTGCGCTACCTGACCGAGCGGCTGCCGGTGATGGTCACCCCGCAGTGGGTCGGCACCAAGGTCCAGCCGATCGCGGTCCGCGATGTCCTGCACTATCTGGTCGGAGTGGCCGACCTGCCGCCCGAGGTGAACCGGACCTTCGACATCGGCGGACCGGATTTTCTGACCTACCGTCAGATGATGCAGCGCTACGCTGCGGTCGCCGAGCTCTCGCCCCGACGTGTTATCCCGGTGCCCCTTCTGACTCCCCGGCTCAGTTCGCACTGGGTGAACCTGGTCACTCCGGTCCCCCGCTCGCTCGCGACGCCGCTGATCGAGTCCCTGGTGCACGAGATGATCTGCGACGAGCACGACATCGCCCGTTACGTGCCCGACCCGACCGGTGGCCTGACCGGGTATGCCGACGCCGTTGCGTTGGCGCTGGCGCGGATCAACGCGGACGAGGTCGAGACGCGCTGGTCCGACGCGTCGATCAGCGACGTGCCCAGCGATCCACTTCCCTCCGACCCGGACTGGTCCGGCGGCAGCGTCTACGTCGACCAGCGACGCGCGGAGACAACCGCCGGCCCGGACGAACTCTGGCGGGTCGTCACCGGGATCGGCGGCGCCAACGGCTGGTACTCCTTCCCGCTGGCCTGGGCCGTGCGCGGCTGGGCTGATCGGGCCGCTGGCGGGGTGGGCCTGCGGCGGGGGCGGCGCAACCCGGCGACCTTGCACGTCGGCGAGGCGCTGGATTGGTGGCGGGTCGAGGCCCTGGATGACGAGGGCCCGGAACGCATGCTGCGGCTACGCGCGGAGATGAAGGTCCCCGGGCTGGCCTGGCTCGAACTCGGCGTGAGCGCCGGCGCCGGCGGCGGTTCGGTGTACCGGCAGAAGGCGATCTTCGTCCCGCACGGGCTGGCTGGCCAGGCGTACTGGTGGGCGGTGGCGCCGTTCCACGGCATCGTGTTCGGCGGCATGACCCGCAACATCGTCGGCGCCGCCGAGGGCCGGGTCACCCGAAATCCCCGGAAGTCACGGAAGTCCCGGAAGTCCCGGAAGTCCCGGAGGCGATGAGTTCTTGTCGGTGCCCCCGGCCTGTACGGGCACTACCACACCTGAGCGAGAGGACGACGTCATGGGCTACCCGGTCGTGCACTTCGAGATCTGCGGCAAGGACCCGGCCAAACAGCACGCCTTCTTCGGCGAGCTGTTCGGCTGGAAGATCGACGCGAACAACCCGCTGAACTACGGGATCGTCGACCGGGAGAGCAACGTCAACGGTGAGGGCGCCGGTATCGGCGGCGGGATCTGCGACGTCCCGCCCGGCTACGACGGCCACACCACGTTCTACGTCGAGGTCCCGAGCGTCGCGGACTCCCTGGACCAGGCCGAAAAACTCGGCGCCACCCGGGTCATGGGCCCGGAGACCCCGATGGCGGACCTGACCATCGGGCTGTTCCACAGCCCGTCCGGCCAACTGGTGGGCGTGGTCCAGGCGCCGGGCGCCTAACTGTCGCGGGACGTCGTCCCGTACGGGCGCATGTCAGCCTGCAGGCGGGCTGATGTGCACCCGCCGAGGCTGACACTCAGCTCGGCTGCCCCACGGATGCGGCCCAGGCGCGCTGCGCGGCGATGGCTTCGTGCAGTTCGGACAGCTGCTCGTCGACCCGCACCTGGGCGGTCCCACCGCGGGCGTTGCGGGAGGCGATCGAGCCTTCGACGGTCAGGACATCGCGCACCGCGGGCGTGAGGTGCTCGGAGACCGCGGCGAGGTCGGCGTCGGAGAGGTCACCGAGTTCGATGCCCTTGCCCTCGCAGACCCGCACGCACTCCCCCGCCACCTCGTGCGCCACCCGGAACGGCACGCCCTGACGGACCAGCCACTCGGCGATGTCGGTGGCGAGGGAGAACCCGGCCGGAGCCAGGGCGGCCATCCGCTCGGTGTCGAAGCGCATCGTGGCGACCATGCCGGTGAACGCCGGCAGGAGCACCTCCAGCGTGTCGACGGAGTCGAACACCGGCTCCTTGTCCTCCTGCAGGTCACGGTTGTACGCCAGCGGGAGGCCCTTGAGGGTGGTCAGAAGCCCCGTCAGATTTCCGACCAGCCGGCCGGCCTTGCCCCGGGCCAATTCCGCGACGTCGGGGTTCTTCTTCTGCGGCATGATCGAGGAGCCGGTGGAGTAGGCGTCGTCGAGGGTGACGAAGGAGAACTCCTTGGTCGCCCACAGGATGATCTCCTCGGCGATCCGGGACAGGTCGATGCCGACCATCGCGAACACGAACGCAGCCTCGGCGGCGAAGTCGCGGGAGGCGGTGCCGTCGATGGAGTTCGGCGCGGAGCTGTCGAAGCCGAGCTCGACCGCGACCTGCTCGGGGTCCAGGCCGAGCGAGGATCCGGCCAGCGCGCCCGACCCGTAGGGCGAGACCGCGGCCCGGACGTCCCAGTCGCGCAGCCGGGCCACGTCCCGGGAGATCGCGTGCACGTGCGCGAGCAGGTGGTGCGCCAGCAACACGGGCTGCGCATGCTGGAGATGGGTGCGCCCGGGCATCGCCGCGCCCGGGTGGGAACCGGCCTGCGCCATCAGCGCGTCCTGCAGGTCGGCCAGCAGCAGCGTGATCCGGCGGGCGGCATCGCGTAGGTACATCCGGAACAACGTCGCGACCTGGTCGTTGCGGGACCGGCCGGCGCGCAGCCGGCCACCGAGCTCGGCGCCGACCCGCTCGATCAGGCCCCGTTCGAGGGCGGTGTGCACGTCCTCGTCGGCCAGCGTCGGGGTGAACTCGCCGGACTCGACGTCGGCCTGTAAGCGGGCCAGCCCGCCGAGCATCCCGGCCAGGTCCTCCTCGGAAAGGAGCCCGGCCCGGTGCAGGACCCGCGCGTGCGCCTTCGACCCGGCGATGTCGTACGGCGCCAGGCGCCAGTCGAAATGCACCGACACCGACAGCGCCGCCAACGCGCCGGCCGGCCCGGAGGCGAACCGTCCGCCCCAGAGCCGCAGCGTTTCAGGCTCACTCAAGTCCTGCTCCTGACGTCGTCCTCTGCCGCGCGGCGCGCCTGTCGGAGGGCTCCGAAGGGCGGGCCGCGCACCAGTGGAGATGGCTACTTGTTGCGGGCGTCGCGGCCCATGGCGATGCGGCTGGACATGCCGAACAGTTCGATGAAGCCCTTGGCCATCGACTGGTCGAAGGTGTCCTCGGCGTCGTAGGTCGCGAGGTTGTAGTCGTAGAGCGACTGGTCCGAGCGGCGGCCGGTCGGCACCGCGCGGCCGCCGTGCAGCGTCATCCGGATGTCACCGGAGACCGGGGCGTTGGCCTCCTCGAGGAACGCGTCGAGCGCAGTCTTCAGCGGGGAAAACCACAGGCCGTCGTAGACCAGCTCGGACCAGCGCTGCGAGACACCGCGCTTGTACCGGGCCAGCTCGCGCTCGACGGTGACGTTCTCCAGCTCCGCCTTGGCGGTGATCAGCGCGATCGCGCCCGGGGCCTCGTAGACCTCACGGCTCTTGATGCCGACCAGGCGGTCCTCGACCATGTCCAGTCGCCCGACGCCCTGTGCACCGGCGCGGACGTTGAGCTGCTCGATGGCCTGCAGCATGGTGACGGCCTTGCCGTCGATCGCGACCGGGACGCCGGAGGCGAAGGTGATGATGACCTCGTCCGGGTCCCGCGGGGTGGCCGGGTTCTGGGTGTAGCTGTAGATGTCCTCGATCGGGCCGTTCCAGACGTCCTCGAGGAAGCCGGTCTCGACCGCACGGCCCCAGACGTTCTGGTCGATGGAGTACGGGGACTTCTTGTTCACGTCGATCGGCAGGTTGCGCTCCTCGGCGAACGCGATCGCCTTGTCCCGGGTCATGCCGGAATCGCGGACCGGGGCGAGGACCTTCAGGTCCGGGGCGAGCGCCCCGATGCCGACCTCGAAGCGGACCTGGTCGTTGCCCTTGCCGGTGCAGCCGTGGCCGACCATCGAGGCGCCGTGCTCACGGGCCGCCTCGACGAGGGCCTTGACGATGGTCGGGCGGGAGAGTGCGGAGACCAGCGGGTAGCGCTCCATGTAGAGCGCGTTGGCCTTCAGCGCCGGCAGGCAGTAGTTGTCGGCGAACTCGTCCTTGAGGTCGAGCACGATCGACTCCACCGCGCCGCAGTCCAGGGCGCGCTGCCGGATCACGTCCATGTCCTCGCCGCCCTGGCCGACATCGGCCGCGACGGCGACGATCTCGGCACCGGTCTGGGCCGCGACCCAGCCGATGCAGACGGAAGTGTCCAGACCTCCGGAATAGGCCAGTACGACGCGCTCGGTCACGGGGTGCTCCTTTTTCGACAGGTACAAATTCAACTGCGTGGTGCTTGGGCGAGCGATAGGAAGTACGCGGCGATCGCGGCCCCGCCTTTGGGGTCGCGAGTGATCACCAGGACGGTGTCGTCCCCGGCAATCGTGCCGAGCAGGTCGGGCAGAGCGGCATTGTCGACGGCGGACGCGAAGAACTGCGCCGCCCCCGGGGGCGTGCGCAGCACGACGAGGTTGGCCGAGGCTTCGGCCGAGACCAGGAGCTCCTCGGTGAGCCGGGCGAGGCGGACCTGCGGGGCGCCGGGCTCGGGAGCGCGCGGGGTGCGGTCGCCGCCCTCGGCCGGGACGGCGTAGACCAGGGTGCCGTCGGTGTCCCGGATGCGGACCGCGCCGAGCTCGTCGAGGTCGCGGGAAAGCGTTGCCTGGGTGACGACGAGTCCGTCATCCCCGAGCAGCTTGGCCAGTTCGTTCTGCGAGTGAACCGGGCCACGGGAGAGCAGCTCGACGATGCGCCGGTGCCGGGCGGCCTTGGTGGCCGGGATGCTGGTCGAGGTCATGAGCTGTGCTCCAGCAACCACACCAGCAGCGCCTTCTGCGCGTGCATCCGGTTCTCCGCCTCGTCCCAGATCGCGGACTGCGGGCCGTCGAGAACCTCGGCGGTGACCTCCTTGCCGCGGTACGCCGGCAGGCAGTGCAGCACGATCGCAGCGGGATCGGCCAGGCCGAGCAAGGCCACGTCCAGCTGGAACGGTGCGAACGCGGCCTCCCGCGCCTCGGCGTCGGACTGGCCCATCGAGACCCACGTGTCGGTGGTCAGCACGTGCGCCCCGGCGCAGGCCTGCTTCGGGTCGTCCGTGACGATCACCGAGCCGCCGGTGGAGGCAGCGATCTCCTCGGCGCGGGCGAAGAACTCAGGGTTGGGCACATAGCCGGTCGGCGACGCGATCCGCACGTGCAGGCCGGCCGTCGCCCCGCCGAGCAGGTAGGAGTGCGCCATGTTGTTGGCGCCGTCGCCGAGGTAGGTCATGGTCAGCCCGGCCAGGCGGCCGTGCCGCTCCCGGACCGTCTGCAGGTCGGCGAGCACCTGGCAGGGGTGGAACTCGTCAGTGAGCGCGTTGATGATCGGCACCGTGCTGATCGAGGCCATCTCCTCGATCCGCTCCTGGCCGAAGGTGCGCCAGACGATCGCCGCGCACTGCCGGTCGAAGACCCGAACGGTGTCCGCGATCGGTTCGCCGCGACCGAGCTGGGAGCTGGCTGCTTCGATCACCAGGGGGAAGCCGCCGAGCTCGGCGATGGCGACACAGAACGAGACCCGGGTCCGGGTCGAGTGCTTGTCGAACATCACCGCGACGGTCTTCGGGCCGGCCAGAGCCTGGGACGAGAATCGGTCGGACTTGAGCCGGACGGCCAGGTCGAGCACCTCGAGCTGTTCAGCCGGCGACAGGTCGTCGTCGCGCCGGAAGTGACGGATCGTCATGCCCGGTCACTGCACTGCGCGGCGTCGAGAATTCTGGGCAGCGCGTCGAGGAATTCCTGGACCTGTTCCGAGCTCAGCACCAGCGGCGGAGCCAACCGGATCCGCCCGGGCTGGACCGCATTGACCAGGAAGCCGGCCTCCCGCGCCGCCTCCTCGACGGCCGGGGACAGGTCCGAGCTCAGCACGAGGGCCAACCACAGCCCACGGCCCTCGACCGCGGCCAGCAGGGGATGCGAGATCGCCGCGATGCCGTCGGCCAACTGGCCGCCGACCTTGACCACGTGGTCGAGCAGGCCTTCGTCCTCGATCGCGTTGAGCACTGCGAGGGCAGCCGCGCACGCCACCGGGTTGCCGCCGAAGGTGGAGCCGTGGTCGCCCCGGTGGAAGGTGCCGCCGTAGCTTCCGAGCCCGATGCAGGCCCCGATCGGCAGGCCGCCGCCCAGGCCCTTGGCCAGGGTGATGACGTCGGGCACCACTCCTTCGTGTTGGTGGGCGAACCACGCTCCGGTCCGCCCGATTGCGGACTGAATCTCATCGAGGACGAAGACCGCGCCGGTGGCGTCGCAGATCTGCCGGGCGTCGGCCAGGTACCCGGGCGGCGGCGGAACCACGCCGCCCTCGCCGAGAGTCGGCTCCAGGAACACCGCGGCCGTGTCGGAGTCCACGGCGGTGCGGAGGGCGTCCGCGTCGCCGTAGGGCACGAACGTCGTGTGCCAGCCGAACGGCGCGAACGGCTCACGGATCGCGGCCTTGCCGGTCACGGACAGGGACCCGAGTGAGCGGCCGTGGAACGAGCCCTCCGCCGCGACGATCTTGGTCCGGGCCGGGGCGTGTCGGCGCACCAGCTTCAGGGCGGCCTCGTTGGCCTCGGTGCCGCTGTTGCACAGGAAGACCCGTGACGGCGAGCCGGCCACGCCGAGCAGGTCGAGCAACCGCTCCGCCAGCGCGATGCCGGGCTCGTGCAGGTAGAGGTTCGAGGTGTGCGCCAACTGGGAGACCTGCCGGGACACCGCCTTGATCAGCTCCGGGTGTCCGTGACCGAGTGCGGACACCGCGATCCCGCCGAGCAGGTCGATGTAGCGGTGGCCGTCGACGTCCCAGACCTCGGCGCCCTGGCCGACCTTCAGGGCGACCGGCGGGGTGCCGTAGTTCGGCATCAGCGCGGCGTCCCACCGCTGCTGCAGACCGGCTGTCAGGGGCCCGACAGCGCTCATGGTTCCCTCGCTGCGCTCGCTCACGGCTTGCCTCCAGGCACGACCATCGTCCCGATGCCTTCGTCGGTGACCAGTTCGAGCAGGACCGAGTGCGGGACTCGGCCGTCGAGCACGTGCGCGGCCGGAACTCCGCCCCGCACGGCGTGCAGGCACGCCTCCATCTTCGGGATCATCCCGGAGCTCAGCGTGGGCAGCATCTCGGCGAGCTCGTCGGCGCTGAGCCGGGAGATCACCTCGTCATCGGCCGGCCAGTTCGCGTACAGGCCCTCGACGTCGGTGAGCATGATCAGCTTCTCCGCGCGCAGAGCGACGGCGAGCGCCGCGGCCGCGGTGTCGGCGTTGACGTTGTAGATCTGGCCGTCGGTACCGCGGGCGACGCTGGACACGACCGGGATCCGGCCGTCGGCGAGCAGTCCTTCGACCACACCGGGCTCGACCTCGGTGACCTCGCCGACCAGGCCGATGTCGACCTCTTCGCCGTCGACGATCGCCGGGCGGCGGGTGGCGGTGAACAGTCGGGCGTCCTCACCTGAGAGGCCGACCGCGTACGAGCCGTGGTCGTTCAGCCGACCGACGATGTCGCGCTGCACCTGCCCGACCAGCACCATCCGGACGACCTCCATGGTCTCCGGCGTGGTCACCCGCAGCCCGGCGGTGAAGTGGGACTCGATGCCGAGCTTGTCCAGCGCTGCGGAGATCTGTGGGCCGCCGCCGTGCACGATCACCGGCCGGATGCCGGCCAGGCGCAGGAACACGAGGTCCTCGGCGAAGGAGTCCATCAGCGCGGCGTCGGTCATGGCGTTGCCACCGAACTTGACCACGATCGTGCGGCCCTGGAAGTGGCCGAGCCACGGCAGGGCCTGGACCAGGATCGCGGCCTTCTGCTGGGCCTGCTCGGTCCTGCTCATTGCGGCCCGCTCACGTCGAGTACGCGCTGTTCTCGTGGACGTAGTCATGGGTGAGGTCGTTGGCCCAGACGGTGGCGGTCGCCCCGCCGGCCTTGAGGTCGATGAGGACGTCGACCTGACGACCGGTCAGGTCAACCTTGTCGCGGGACTCCCCCACGCCGCCGTTGCGGCAGACCTGCACGCCGTTGAAGGACACGTCGAGGGCGTCCGGATCGAAGGCGGCTGATGTGGTGCCGACCGCGGCCAGGATCCGCCCCCAGTTCGGGTCGTTGCCGAACACCGCGCACTTGAACAGGTTGCTGCGGGCGACCGAGCGGGCTACGTCGACCGCCTCGTCCTCGGTCGCGGCGTTGACGACCTCGATCGCGATGTCGTGCGCCGCGCCTTCGGCGTCGCGCAGCAGTTGCATGGCCAGGTCCAGGCAGACGGCCCGAACGGTGGCGGCGAACTCAGCGGGGTTCGGCTGGATCTCGCTCGCCCCGGAGGCCATCAGGAGCACGGTGTCGTTGGTGGACATGCAGCCGTCGGAGTCGACCCGGTCGAAGCTGACCCGGGTCGCCGCCCGCAGCGCTGCGTCCAGGCCGGCGGCGTCCACGTCGGCGTCGGTGCTGAGCACGACGAGCATGGTGGCCAGTCCCGGCGCGAGCATGCCCGCGCCCTTGGCCATGCCGCCGACGGTGTACCCGGAACCGGTGGAGACGGCCTGCTTGGAGACCGAGTCGGTGGTCATGATCGCGACCGCGGCGGCCTCACCGCCGTCGACGGACAGGGATTCGGCGGCGGCGTCGCAGCCGGCGAGCAGCTTGTCCATCGGCAGCCGCTCACCGATCAATCCGGTGGAGCAGACCGCGACGTCCGCGGAGGAGATGCCCAGCAGTTCGGCCACGTGCTCGGCGGTGCGGTGCGTGTCGCCGAAGCCCTCCGGACCGGTGCACGCGTTGGCGCCCCCGGAGTTGAGGATCACGGCGTCCACCCGGCCGTCGCCGAGAATCTGACGGGTCCACACCACGGGGGCGGCCTGCACGCGGTTGGAGGTCAGGACCACCGCCGCTGCGTGCGACGGGCCGTCGTTGACCAGCAGGGCGACGTCCGGCTTCCCGCTGGCCTTGAGGCCCGCGGTGACGCCGGCGGCCCGGAATCCTGCTGGTCCGGTGACGGTCACGGCGCCACCCCGATCGCCGACAGGCCGAGCGTCTCGGGCAGCCCGAGGGCGATGTTCGCGTTCTGCAGGGCCTGGCCCGCTGCGCCCTTGCAGAGGTTGTCGATCGCGGAGACGACCACGGCCCGGCCGGAATCCAGATCGGCGGCCGCCTGCAGGTGCACCGAGTTGGCCCCAAAGGTGGCGGCGGTGTGCGGGAGTTGCCCCTCGTCCAGCAGGAACACGAACGGCTCGTCGGCGTAGGCCTGACCGAGCGCGGCCCGCAGGGCGGCGGTGTCCACGCCCGGCTTCAACCTCGCGGTACAGGTGGCGAGGATGCCCCGCGGCATCGGCGCCAGCAGCGGGGTGAACCCGACCGATACGGGCGCGCCCGCGGCCTGGGACAGGCCCTGGGTGATCTCGGGAGTGTGCTGGTGCGCCCCGCCGATCTTGTACGGGGACAGGTCCCCCATCACCTCGGAGCCGAGCAGGTTGGTTGTCGCCCTGCGGCCGGCGCCGGAGGTCCCCGAGGCGGCAACCACGACGACGTCGTCGGTCTCGACGAGGCCGGCCGCCAGCAGCGGAGCCAGCGCCAGGATGACCGAGGTCGGGTAGCAACCGGGGTTCGCGATCCGCTTCGAGCCGGCGATCAGCTCCCGCTGGCCGGGCAGCTCCGGCATGCCGTAGGTCCAGGTGCCGGCGTGCGGCACCTTGTAGAACCGCTCCCAGGCCGCGCCGTCCGCCAGACGGAAGTCCGCGCCGAGGTCGACGACCAGCTGGTCGGGCCGGAACTCCTCGACCAGCGCGGCGGAGGCCCCGTGCGGCAGCGCGAGGAACACCACGTCGGCGTCGGCGAGCAGCGCCGGGTCGCTGGGCGCCATGACCTGGCCCGCGTAGGTGACCAGGTTCGGGTGCACCGCGGTGACCGCTTCGCCCGCACGGGAGTCGGCCTGGGCCACGACGACGTCGAGCTCGGGGTGCGCGGCAAGCAGGCGCAGCAGTTCGCCGCCCGCGTAGCCGCTCGCTCCGGCAACCGCCGTCCGCATACCCATGACTGCCTCCTCCGTGGTCTCATATTCATACCATGCAGCGCAATTTCATGTGTAGTCCGGTTACCGGCGGCGAGCGATCACATCCATACAGATCCGGTATCGGTTGAGAAGCCGACGCTGACTCTGACGGCGTAACGGGGTGCACATGATCCCGAGGGGCCCGGATTCTCGTTTTCGACCGAAAGGTCGCGCTTCCGCGCGGTCGAACGAGGAGCTGCCTGGAATCCGTGCGGGACCACATCGACCACTGGCTGATCGTTGACACCGGGTCCACCGACGGGACGCAGGAGTTGATCCGCACCATGCTCGCGGGGATCCCCGGCGAGGTGGTCGAGCGGCCCTGGGTGACCTTCGACCGTGCTGCGGGCCTGAGGGGGCGTCACCCGACCGGCGCAAACCCGGTCTGAGACGCGTGTGGCGGAAGGTAGCGTCCGGACCACGGGCATAGGGGCGCACATCGGGCGGCCGCGGCGCATTCCGACACGGGGGATGAAGAAATGACGACAGTCGGGCTCTGCATGATCGTCAAGGACGAGGCGGCTGTCATCGAGCGCTGCCTGGCCTCGGTCCGCAACCACATCAGCCACTGGCTGATCGTTGACACCGGCTCCTCCGACGGCACCCGCGAGATCGTTCAGCGCGTGATGGCGGGTGTGCCGGGGCGCCTGTACGAGCGGCCCTTCGTCGACTTCGCCTACAACCGCACTGAAGCCGTCCAGGCTGCGCGGGTCTGTGCGGACTACACGTTGGTGATGGACGCCGACGAGGTGCTCATCACCACCGAGCAGTTCACCTGGCCGCAGCTGGAGACCGACATCGTCGAGCTCGGTCACATGTGCGGCAACCAGCACCGCCGCACGCCCGCCGTGCTGTCCAACCGTCGTTCCTGGCAGTTCCACGGCGTCCTCTTCGAGCGCTTGCAGACCGCCGACGCCGACACCCGCACGGTTCTGACGGACGCGGTCCTTCGGGAGCTTAAGGACGGCAACCGGCACAGCGCCTTCGCCCCGATCGAGCGCAACACGCTCGACGCCCGCGTGCTCGAGGCAGCACTGCGGGAGGACGAGGAGAACCTGTACCACCGCTACCGGCTGGCCGGTTGCTACCGGGACAGCAACCGCGCAACGAAGGCGCTGGAGGCCTACCGCGAGCGGGTTGCCCTCGGCGGTGACCGCGGTGAGGTCGCGGACAGCCTGTTGCAGATCGCGCATCTGCTGCAGCGCACGGGCGCCGAGCCCGACCGGGTCATGGCCTCGTACCTGAACGCCTGGGAAGCGATGCCGACCCGGGCCGAGCCGCTGACCGACCTGGCCGGCTTCGCCCGTGAGCAGAGCAAGTTCTCCCTCGCCCGGCTGATGGCGCACCGCGCGCTGGAGATCCTGCCCCCGGTTGATGCGCCGTACATCGACGAGACCGTCTATCGCTGGCGCAGCCAGGACGAATACGCGGTGGCCTCGTACTGGACCGGTTTCGTCGCCGAGTCGGCCGTGGCCAGCAGTGACCTGATCGCGCGCGGGGTCCTGCCGGACACCGAACTCGCTCGCGTGGAACAGAACCTGAGCTTCGCGCGCTCGCGCTGCGAGGAGGCCGGTCTGGCCATCCCGCCGCCCGCGTATGCCCGAACGGCCCCCGGGGCGGCCCCCGCGCCCGCCGACGCCGGATCCCAGGCGGCCCCGGGGGCGGCTCCTGCCCCCCTGTCCGCGCCGTCCGTCGAGGCGTCCCAGAGTGGTGCCGTCCTGGTGTCGGGTCAGAGCATGGTCGACCCCGAGGCCCGGATCCCCGTTCCCATGACCGCCCTCGACGACAAGGCCCACCAGTTCCGCGGCCTGGCGCCGGCGCTCGAGCCCGAGAACAGCTGAGCCCGGCTCGGCTCTGGGAGCTGGGCGCCTTGCCCGGCTTGCTGGAAGCTGAGCCCAATGGGTGAAGTCGGCAGGAAATGACGCCCCGTCAGCATTGACGGGCGTTTCTGCGTTCCCAGGCCGGACCCACGTTTCGGCGCTGGTCGCCACCCCGGCGTGCGTCCGCCTATGTGGTCGCTATAGCAACCACTTGGGCGGACGCAACCCGGCTTGCGCGCCTAACCGACCAGGTCGTCCAGGGCGGCCAGGCGATCCCGCTGCGCCGGGATCAGAACCAACCCGGACAGCCGCGGCTGCGGTGCTTCGACGGTCGGCGTCCCCGCCCAGATTTCGTCCCACTCACGACGCGTCATAGCCGTCCCCCTGTCCCCCGTGAACGCGTCAGGAGCGGCATGTCCGGACACGTGGGCCAAGCCGACCATCTACGCGGGGTGGTCCGCATGCGCCGTCCGGGTGAACCGAGGTGTCACGCGGGGCAACCTGGGGAATTGACCTTCGCTGACATTTGCTACCCGAGCGTCACTTACTCTTCCGAAATGACCGCGACCTCGACCGGATCCGGCGGCACGGGGCCCAAGCGCCCGGCCGACCGACTCATCCTGCGCGGCTACGGCCCACTGGCCGCGCTGATCGTGGTCCTCCTCCTGCTGACGATGCTGGTGCCGAGCCGGCCCAAGGACGACGAGCTCACCCAGTTCACCGACAACACGGGCTTCTCCGCGCCGGAGACGACCACCGGGCAGCCGGGCGCCCCGGTCGGCACTACGCCCACCGGTACCGCGCCGTTGGACACCGGCGCCCCGGCCGCCCCGGGGGTTACCCCCGCCAAGGGCGGCAAGCCCGTCACCACCAACTCCGCCGTCGGAGCGGCACCGGCGACAAACTGCTCCGGCGGGGCCAAGCAGGACGGCAACACCGCCTACTCCCCCGCGTGCGTGGCCTGGGCCGGCGGGGACAACGGCGGCGCGACCGCCCGCGGGGTCACCAAGGACACCATCACCGTCACCTTCAGGGACATCGGCAACCCGCTCGGGGACTCCGACTCCGAGCTGGCGAAGACGGCCGAGGAGAAGGGCATCATCGCCTCGCCCGAGGCCACCGAGCGCACCCGCGCGGCGCTGTTGGAGTACTTCAACCGCACCTTCCAGCTCTACGGGCGCAAGGTGAAGATCGAGACCTACAAGGGTCGCGGCGACGCCATCAAGGAGCTCGGCGGCACCGGCCAGGAGAGCGCCAACGCCGACGCCTTGAAGGTGGGCCAGGAGATCAAGGCCTTCGCGGACATGACGGCGATCAGCCAGCCGTACCTGGACGCGCTCGTCCGGCAGAAGGTGGTGGCCTTCGGCGGCCTGCACCTGCCGGCCAGCTACTACTCCGCCCGCGCGCCCTACGCCTGGGGTCAACTCGTCGACTGCACCGCACTGCTCGACAGCGCCGTCGACCTGCTCACCAAGCGGCTGCCGCCGAGCGGCAACGCGAATCGCGCCGGCAGTGCCGCGCTGCGCCAGAAGCCTCGTAAGTACGGCCTGGTCATCCCCGACGACGCGGTCTACGCGCAGTGCATCAAGGAGGCCGGTCCGAAGCTGGCCGCAGCCGGGATCACCATCACCAAGGAGATCCGGTACTCCCTCGAGATCGCGAAGCTGCAGCAGGAGACGCCGAACATGGCGGCGCAGCTCAAGGGCGCCGGGGTGACCACCGTGCTGCTGGTGACCGACCCGATCCTGCCCTTCTTCCTCTCCGGTTCGGCCACCCAACAGGACTTCTGGCCGGAGTGGTTCGTCACCGGCACGGTGCTCACCGACGCCGACGTTGCCGGCCAGTTCTACGACCAGGACCAGTGGCAGAACGCCTACGGGCAGAGCTACCTCTCGGACATCCGCCAGGGCAAGGCCTCGGAGTCGTACCGGGCCTACAAGGCGATCCGCCCCCAGGACGAGCCGACGCTGACCCGCGACCTGGACTACTACTCGCTGCTGATGCTGTTCATCGGCCTGCAGGGAGCCGGGCCGAACCTGAACCCGCAGACCTTCCAGCGGGGCATGTTCGCCTACCCCGGCGCCAGCGGCCCGCTCGGGCATTGGAGCTGGGGCCCCAACGACTACACCGCGATCGACGACGCCCGCGAGATCTACTACGACCGCCGGGCCCTGTCCGCCTTCAACAACCAGCCCGGCCGGTACATCTCGGTCAGCGGCGAGCGCCGCTACCGCGGCAGCTGGCCGGCGAAGGACCCGGGCGCACCGGTACCGACCGCCGCCGCGCCCTGATCGCTGCGCACCAGTTGGACGTGGCGACGCGTCGGACCACGGCACAACCGGAATAACGAAGCAGACGCCGCGAGCGCCCGGCTACGAGGTGCGCTGAGCCTGGTGCGTCTTCCATCGCTCGGAGATGCCCTTGAGTTCGTCGTCCATGAACCGGACGAACTCCGCGAGCTCACCCAGGCGCTCCGCGCCGGAGGAGCCAGGACCCAGCACGCTCACGCCCTCGTCCGCCAGGTCAGCCAGGTGCGGCGAGCCCTCCTGCTTGCGCATGACGGCACCGAGGATCCCGCCGGACGCCAGACGGTAGTGCTCCTGGCGCGAGCCCGGGATCGGATCCCGGATCACCAGGCCGGAGTCGATCAGGTGGTTGACCGCGGACGAGATCGCGGCCGCGCTCACGCCGAGCAGTCCGGTGAGCTGGCGGGCGGTCAGTTGCTCGCGCTCCTCGCAGAGCAGGGCGACGTAGACCCGGGCCGGCATGCGGGACCAGCCGCGCTCGTGCAGGGCCAGCGACATGCGCTCGACCAGGGTGCGCAGCGGATCCGGCGCAGAGTCTGCTGCCAACACCACTGCCTCCTCCTGTCGGTGTTCGGCCCTCTGACCTGCGTATTCGGGTATTTCGAGCCGGTTGGGACTGTAGCGCCGCTCAAGGCTCGGTACTGATTCCGCCCCGCACAGGTCCACAACAGCTTCCCATGCGCACAATGGTCCGAACCGGTAAAGAATTCGCGTCATGAGGTACTACGTTCACACTGTTCCGAATACGGTGAACGTGGCGGTGGCGGACCCATCAGGTCGCGGCAGCTGCCAGGAATCCCCAATCCCGGGAGGCGCCAATGAGGGTGAGCCGCCGCATTCGGCTCGGCCTGCCGCTGGCCGCGGGCGCGTTGATCGCTGCCTCCGCCTCGGTTCATGCGGGGCCGGACACGGCCCCCAACAAGGCCGACACCGAAACCCAGGGTCAGTCGCAGGCCGTGCTGGCCCGCCTCGTGCCGTACGTCGGGCTGCCTGGCGTCACCACCAGCGTTGGCCTGGTCACCGCCCAGGTGGCCAACGGCACCGCCCAGGCCTCGGCCGCCGCAGCGGACTTCGGTCTGCTCGGCACCCTGGCCGGCGGCGCGGCCAGTGGGCAGGCCCCGGACGGCGTCGCGCTCCCGTCGCTCCCCTCCCCGATCAGCGCCGACAGCGAGGGCAAGAACTCCGTCGAGCGTGATCCCTTCGCCGAGGCCGGCGCGCCCGCGCTTCCGGCCGGCAGCGCCACCGACCCGGGGGCCTTCATCGGGCACGAGTCGGCCACCGCCACCAAGGACCCGCTCGCGGCCAGCGGTGTCGTGCAGGGGCCGACGCTCAAGCTGCCGGGCGTCTTCGAACTCGCCGGTGGCCGCTCCATCGCCACCTCCGCCCAGGCCGGCGCGGGCTCCGAGGTCACCCTCGGCAGACTCGACCTCGGCAACGGCCAGGTCGTGCTCTCCGGCCTGCGCTGGGTGGCCGACCAGGCCAACTCCGCGAACGCCACGTCGGGCTTCAGCATCGGATCCCTGATCGTCGCCGGTCAGAGCCTGCCGGTGGACAGCCCGGCCGAACTCGCGACCAGCCTGAAGCAGGCCAACGAGCAACTGGCCCCGCTCGGCCTGGTGCTGCACGCGCCGACGAACCTGGCCGACGCCACCGGCGGATCGGTCGCCCCGCTGGTCATTCAGGTGCGCAACCCGGGGGCCCTCGTTGAGCCGACCAACTCCGCCTCCGCGGCCCTGGCCCCGGTCGTCACGCAGCTGATGGACGCGGTCATCGCCGCCAACCCGGACGCCGCCGCCGCCCAGATCGTGGCCAACGCCCTCGTCGGCGGTGCCGGCGGTCGCAGCGGTGGCCGGATCGAACTCGGCGGAGTCAGCGTCCGCTCCGGACTCGTCGAACTCGAAGGCGCCTTCGACACCATCACCGACGCCCTCACCGCCGGCGCCCTGCCCAACACCACCGACCGTCCGACGGCCGCTGCCCCGCAGGTAGATGCCGCCGGCTTCGGAGACGTGCCCGCCAGCGACGTCCCCGTCGAGGAGAATCTGATCCCCGCTCAGTCGCCCGCCACCCAGAACGCCGCCCTCGGAAGTTCCGAGGACACGAACAACGACCTCGCCATCCTCGCGCTCGCGCTGGGGTTGGCCGCGGTCATTGTGCTAGCGGTTGGCGATCGACTCCGGATGGCCGCGAGCGCTCGGTGAACACCCGGCCGAATCGGCTGATCCTGTCGGGCTACGGCCGGGCCGAACCTGAACCCGGCGGCGTTCGGCCGGGGCATGTTCGCCTACGGCAAGCATGTGGGCGCGTACGGCAGTGGAGCTTCGGGCCGAACGACTACACCAGTACCGACGACGCCCGGGAGTTCTATTTCGACCCGAAGGCGCTGAGCCCGTTCAACAACCGGCCGGGCCGCTGCGTGCCGGTGAACGGGGGCAAGCGCTACATCGGAGCCACCTGGCCACCGAAGGTGAACATGCCCATCCCACCGGCCGTGGCGCCGTAGGCCGCCGACGCTGATGAGTCCACTGCCCGCCGCAGTGCCCGCCGCCCTCAACGACAAGCGCAGCCGAGTGCTGGCTGCGATTGTCGGCGCCCCGATCGCGTGGGCGATCCTGAACGCGATCCTGCCCTCCGGCCTGCCGCTCGGCGTGGTCCTGCAAGGCGTCGTGCTGGGCTCGCTGACCGGGCTGTCTGCGCTCGGCCTGGTCCTGGTCTACCGGTCGTCGCGGATCATCAACTTCGCGCAGGCCGCCCTGGGCTCGGCTGCGTCGTTCCTCGCGGTCCAGCTGTTCCTCGTCAAGGGCTGGAACTACTACGTCGCGCTCGGCGTCGGTCTGGTCGTGGCCGCGGTGATCGGCGCGCTCTGCGATCGCCTCGTCGTGCAGCGACTGTTCTGGGCGCCGCGCCTGATTCTGACGGTGGCCACGATCGGCCTCGCGCAGATCCTTGCGGCCATGCAGTTCGCGGTGCCGAAACTCGTCGGATCCGGCGGCGGCTTCGGCGGGCTGCAGGGCTCCTTCCGCACCCCGCTCGACATCAAGTTCACCTTCGAGGGCCTGGTCTTCACCGGCGCCCACGTGATGATCCTGATCGCCGTTCCGATCGTGCTGCTGGTCTTCGCCCTCTTCCTGCGCAGCTCAGCGGTCGGTGTCGGCATTCGCGCGACGTCGTCCAACGCTGAGCGGGCGATGCTCCTCGGTATCCCGGTCCGCCGGCTCTCGACCCTGGTGTGGGCGCTGGCCGGTGCGCTGTCCGCGCTGGCAGCGATGCTCTCCGCCCCGCTGGTCGGCGCCGGCGGCGAGATCGCCGGCGGTCCCTCGCTGCTCCTGCCGGCGTTGGCCGCCGCCGTCATCGCCCGAATGGAGAGCCTGCCCGGAGCCGTCTTCGCGGGCATCGGCGTCGGCGTCTTCCAGCAGGCGGTGTTCTGGAACACCTCCCGGTCGAGCTACGTCGACGTCTTCCTGCTGGCCGCGGTCCTGGTCGCGCTGCTGCTGCAGCGCCACAAGCTCACCCGAGCCGCCGACGCGAACACGGCGGGCTGGGCCACCGCGGATGAGGTGCCGCCGGTGCCGGCCGAGATCCGTCACCTGCCCGAGATCATCTGGGGCCGGCGCCTGGTGCTGGCCGCGGTCATCACCGGGGCGATCCTGCTGCCCTACGCCCTGAGCCCGAGTCAGATCAGCCTGCTCGGCACCGTCACGATCATCTACGGCCTGGTCGCGGTCTCCCTCGTCGTGCTCACCGGCTGGGCCGGTCAGATCAGTCTGGGCCAGTTCGCCATCGCCGGCGTCGGCGCGGTGGTCACCGGCGATCTCGTGGCCAAGACCGGCGCCGACCTGCTGATCGCGATGCTCGCCGGCATGGTCACCGGCATGGTCACCGCGGTCGCCATCGGCATCCCGGCCCTGCGGATCCGCGGGCTGTTCCTCGGCGTGACCACGCTGGCGTTCGCGGTCCCGCTCTCGACCTTCTTTCTCAACCCGGCGAACTTCCCCTCGGCCATCCCGACGCAGGTCGACCGGCCACTGGTTCTCGAGCGCTTCGACCTCTACGACGAGAAGACCCTGTACTGGTTCTGCCTGACCATGCTCGGGATCGCCCTGGTGCTGGTCCAGGGCATCCGGCACTCCCGCACCGGTCGCGCGATGATCGCCGTCCGCGACAACGAGCGGGCGGCGGCCGCCCGCGGCCTGAGCCCGACCAAGATCAAGCTGGCCGCGTTCGCGGTCAGCGGAGCCCTGGCCGGGCTGGCCGGCTCCATGCACGTGATCGCGCTCGACGGCGTACGTGCCGGCACCTACTCCCCCTCGATCTCCTTCGAGGCCTTCACCATGGTGGTGCTCGGCGGCGCGACCTCGGTGACGGGCGCCCTGCTCGGCGCGATCTTCCTCAGCTACGCCAAGTACAAGCTCTCCGGCGGGATGCAACTGTTCGTGACCGGCGCCGGCGTGCTGTTCGTGCTCCTGGTGCTGCCCGGCGGACTCGGCCGGGTCGTGATCTCCGGCCGCGGGTACTACTTCCGGTTGGTCGCCCGGATGCGCGGCATCACCCTGGCCGGTCCCGGCGGCGAGACCGGAGCCACCGAGGTCGACCTGGCCTCGATCAGCGGTCGCCTCTCCGCCGCGGGCCCGGACCCGCTGGCGGTGCCCGAGGAGGGACCCGGCCCACGGCCGACGGGCCGACCGGCAGGTGCCGGATGACCGGCAGTCAGCATCTGCTCGAGTGCACCGGCCTCGAGGTCTCCTACGGCCGCAACAAGGTGCTGCACGGCGTCGACGTCCACGTCGGTGCCGGTGAGGTGCTCGGCCTGCTCGGCACCAACGGCGCCGGCAAGTCGACCCTGCTGCGCGCGATCTCCGGACTCACCCCGCCGAAGCACGGCAAGGTCCGCTTCGACGGCAAGGACACCACCGGCTCCTCGCCGATGAAGATGGCCCGGCTCGGCCTGGCCTACATGCCCGGCGGACGCGGCATCTTCCCCGACCTCTCCGTCGCGGAGAACCTGCGGATGGCCACCTGGGTGACGCGTAAGGACAAGGCGCACTGCGCCGCGGCCGTCGCCCACGCCATCGAGCTGTTCCCCGCGCTGACCACGCGCATGGAGGACCGTGCGGGCCTGCTCTCCGGCGGCCAGCAGCAGATGCTGGCGCTGGCCCAGGCCCTCGTGCAAGGTCCGGCCGGCACGGACGGCAAGCCCGGCGCCCGGGTGCTGCTCATCGACGAGCTCTCGCTCGGTCTGGCACCGGCGATCGTGTCCGAACTGCTCGACGTGGTGCGCCACCTGCGCGACCAGGGTCTGGGCATCCTGCTGGTCGAGCAGTCCGCGGAACTCGCCCTCAAGGTCTCCGACCGCGCGATGTTCCTGGAGAAGGGCGAGGTCCGCTTCTCCGGGCCGGCGCAGGGGATCCTCGAACGCGGCGACCTGATCCGTTCGGTGTTCCTGGCCGGTGCCCTCGAGCAGGCCGACGAGCACCTGCCGCACATCGACGGGCTCGAGGTGCCGGAGATCGACCCGGAGGCGGTGCACGAGGCCCGCCAGCACCTCGACGACCTGGACGGGCTGGAGGACCCCTACGAGGGGGACGAGGTGGACGAGGTCGTTGAGGACCTCGCCGACATCGTCGAAGCCGCAATCGCGGCTGAGGATGCCGAGCCCGTCGGCCGCGTCGTGATCGCCACCCGGAACCTGCGCAAGACCTTCGGTGGCGTCGCCGCCATCGCCGGCGTCGACATCGACATCCGGGCGGGCGAGATCGTCGGGCTGATGGGGCCCAACGGCGCCGGCAAGACCACCATCCTCGATGCCATGTCCGGCTTCCTGGTTCCGGATACCGGGCGGATCTTCTTCAAGGGCAACGACGTCACCGACCTGACCCCGCAGGCCCGCGCGCACCTCGGCCTGGGCCGGTCGTTCCAGGACGCGAAGCTGTTCCCCGGCCTCACGGTCACCGAGACCATCGCGGTTTCCTGCGAACGGTGGGTGAGCTCCCGTGAGCCGCTGGCTGCGGCCCTCCGGCTGCCGGCCTCGCTGCTCTCCGAGATCGATGTCAGCGAGCGCGTCGAGCGGATCATCTCCCTGCTCGGTCTCGCGGTGTTCCGCGACCGGTTCGCCAGCGAGCTGTCCACCGGCTCCCGCCGGTTGGTCGAGTTCGGCTGCCTGATGGCGCAGGAGCCGGACGTGCTGCTGCTCGACGAGCCGGCCGCCGGTCTGGCCCGCGCCGAGGCCGAGCTGATGGGCCCGCTGATGAAGCGGATCCGCGAGGCCACCGGTGGAGCGCTGGTGATCGTCGAGCACGACGTCGGACTGCTGCGACGCACCTGTGACCGGATCATCGCCCTGGAGTCCGGCCGGGTTGTCGCCGAGGGCGCGCCGGACGACGTCCTGTCCGACCCCACGGTGATCGCGACCTACCTCGGCGCCGAGGCTGCGGCGGCGCACTGAGCTGTGCACTGCTGTGGAAGAACCCGTCGCGCAACCCGATGTAGTTCCCTTAGTCGACGCATTTCAAACCGGCATGGCCTGCCGTGCCGATGTGGCGTGGGCCACCTCGTCCGCTTATGTACGGTTTCGTGTCGCCTGATTGGACCAACAGTTCTTCAGCGTGCGGACATGGCGGCACCGTAAGCCCCACCCTGTATCAGTACCGGCGCCAGAAGTGGCGCAACGTCGAGGAGACCTGCCATGGCGGCACCGGAGGAAAGCCCCACAGCGGGCTTCCGCCTGCCACTGCGCGGCGGTCCCCTGGTGCCCCTGGTCGGCGTCTGCGTCGGCGTGGTGGCCCTGACCGCCGCCGTGACCCTCGGCGGCGAGGACTCCTCGTCGAGTACCGGTGATACCCCCAAGGCCGACGTCCTGACCACGACCGCCGCCGCCGACCCGGCCGATCGGCCGGCCGCCAACACCTGCGTGCTGATGGTCAACGGCGTCCCCCGCACGATGACGGTGCCCGCTGCCCGCACCCTGACCCAGGTCGCCGCCGTCGGCTGGCAGGTCAAGGCTCCGGCGGACATGGTCGCCCGGGTGCTGGACCTGGGCAGCGCCAAGGCGGCCCAGGGCCTCTCGACGACCGATGCCCTCGACCTGTTCACCCGCGAGGACACCGCGGTGCCGTCCGCCGCCGCGGTGGCCGACCTTCGCGCCCTGACCGAGCCCGGCGGCCTGACCTGCGCCTTCGGCCCGCCTGCGGTGCCCGCCGAGGTCAAGGGCAAGTCCGGCCTGACCCCGCGCGCGGACGCGATGCGCCAGGGCGTGGTCGACGCCTTCGGCAAGCTCCCCATGAGCGGGTACGGATCCAAGGCCGCGAAGAACACGCCCGAGGCTGCCGGCCGGGCCCTGAACATTGCGGTCGCCGACACCTTCTCCCCCGAGGTCAGCGCCGGTTGGGTCCTCGCGTCCTGGCTGACTGCCCGCGGCGCCGACTACAAGCTCGACACCATCGCTTACGGCGACCGGACGTGGGCACCGGCCTCCGGCTGGCAGCCCACCACGCCCGGCCAGACGACAGCCTCCTCGGCGCGTCCCGGCCGGGTCTACGTCTCGGTGACGGCGGGAACCTCGGCAAGCAAGGCGAAGGACACCAAAAAGGCCGCCAAGAAGGCCAAGAAGAGGTCTTAACTCCGACGCGCCTGACGCAGCGTCACCTTAGAGAATTCCTGCGCCCGGCCGACCGTCTGAGACAATGGTTCCGATGACCGCAGAGCGCGCACACGGGAAGCGATCCCAGCGAGCCGTCGGAATCGCGGTCGCCGCGGTTCTGCTGGCCGGTGGCGCGGTGGCCGTGCAGGCCACGCGCAGTGACGGCTCCGCGACTCCCCCGGGCTCGGTCGGCGCCGCTGACGCCAGCGGCCTGGTGGACGTGTCGACGCGCGACCGTGCGATCGCGACCCGATCCACGGCGCGTACCAAGGGCCCGCGGGTCGTCCCGGCCGCTACCACCAAGAAGCCAGAGTGCCAACTCGACCTCGGGTACGGGGTGTGGGCGATCGACCTGACGGCGGCTCGTTCGCTGACCATGCTCGCCGCGGTCGCCTACCGGGACGGCCTCAGCTACGTGAAGGCGGCGCGTGCCTTCGAGCACGGGCTCACCAAGGAAGGCCGGGTGCCGCTACGGGCCGACCAGGCCCGCTCGGAGATCCGGTTCAAGCGGCTGCACCCGGTTCCCCGCACCACCTCGCTGGATGCGGTCTACGCCTTGTTCCGGCCGCACACGCTGACCTGCGTGACCCCGCAACGGGGGATGCCACAGCAGTTGATGGCGAGCAACGGCCTGACGCTGCGGACGATCGCGATGATCCGCGGCTGGGCCGAGGCTTACGGCGGCCGGCCGATCGGCGGCTTCGCGCCCGGCGGCGTCAGCGGCGGCCACATCGAGAACTCCGCGCACTACGACGGTCGCGCGGTCGACATCTTCTTCAGCCTGTCCGACCCGGACAACAAGGCCCGCGGTTGGTTGCTCGCGCACTGGCTGATCGCCCATGCGGACTACTACCAGATCGCGACGCTGATCTTCGACGACACGGTCTGGTCGAACGTCAATTCGGTGATGGGCTGGCGCCCCTACGTCCACCCCTCGGGCGACAGTACCAATGTGACGCTGCGTCACCTCGATCACATTCACGCCGACGTGGTACGCGGCTACGCCCCGCAATAGCGCCACTCTGGTCGCAGGTCCGGGCCCTAGGCGGCCCGCGACAGCCCGACACTCCCGCCAGAGTCAGGTTTGGCCCTATGTTGTCGAACTGTCAGATCCGCTTGTTCCTGTGGCTCGGAAGCCGGTGAGTGCCGTGCGGCGTTCCTCCCTCCTGGTCGGTGTGCTCCTCGTGATCACGACCGCCGCCTGCAGTGACGACGACGATGAGGTGGCGGCCACGCCCTCGACTACATCGAGCGCGTCGGCAGTGACCAGCGCCTCGCCGGCCGCATCGCCCACCGCCTCACCTACCCGGTCCGGGCCGTGGCTGACAGAGGTCAACCGGCTGTGCGAGGACCTGGTGGATCGAACAATCGAAGTGCGCGGCGGCGACGGCTTCGTGCCCACGCGGGAGAGCTACCTGGACCAGAAACCCGAGATCGACGACCTGATCGAGGAATTCGACGCCAAGGTTGACGACATCTCGGTATCCGAGGACGAGCAGGAGGCCGCCGACACCTTCAAGGCCTACCGCGAGTTCTCCGACGCCGATGACGCTCACCTGAAGGAAGCGGCCGATACCGGGGACGAGGCGGCATTCCAGAAGCAGTTCGACGCGGCCGCAGAGCCGTTCCGGATTCAGCGGGCGAAGCTCACCGCTGCAGGCATCGACTGCGACGCCCGCTGATCAGGCCAGGTGCGCGCCGAACCAGGCGAGCAACTGCTTCTGCGCCGCGGTGGCCGCGGTCGCGTTGTACCGCTCGCCGGTGTTGGTGAAGAATGCGTGCTGGGCACCGTCCCAGACCTTGACCTCGTAGGTCAGCTTCGCGGCCTTGAGCGCTTCGGAGACCGGGGCCATGGAGGCGTTGACCCGCCCGTCCTCGCCGGCATACTTCATCGCCATGGCGCGCACCCTAGATCGCGGGACCTGGGAGTCCAGGGAGACCTCAGGTCTGGAACCGGCCTCAGAAGAGCGTCTGAGGTTCTGTTTCCGCCAGCGGAGCGATCAACTCCGGGCCATTGTTGCGGTGATTGTTGACGGCGGTGGAGACCGGATAGGCCTCCAGGCCGGCACCGGGACTGGGCACCAGCAGCTCGGTCAACGCAGCGGCGTCGGACTCCCCCGGGTCCAGCCACGCGGCCCAGCCCGACGGCTCGACGAACATCGGCTGGCGGTCGTGGATCGCTCCGATGGCATCACTCGCGGTCGTGGTGATCACCGTGCAGGTGCGTAGCCAGGCGGTCGGGTCCTCCCGGTTCTTGGCCTTGTCCAACCAGAACTCGTACAGCCCGGCCATCGCCAGCGTCTTGCTGTCCCGGCGGCGGATGTAGAACGGCTGCTTGCCGCCGGCCTGCTGGGCGTACCACTCGTAGTACCCGTCGGCCGGGAGCAGACAGCGGCGCTTGGCGAAGGCCGACCGGAACGCCTGCTTCTCCGCCACCGTCTCGACCCGGGCGTTGATCATCCGGGAGCCGATCTTGGGGTCCTTGGCCCAGGACGGGACCAGCCCCCACTGCAGGGTCACCAGCCGCCGGGTCGGCACGGCCTCGGCCGCCTCATCCCGGCCGCGCCGGGTCACGATGCCGTAGACCGGCTTGGTCGGCGCGACGTTGAAGTCGGGCGCGAGCCGCTCCTCCACCGGAACATCGACCGAGTCCAGGTCGAACTCCGCGACCAGGTCGTCGACACCCCAACTCGCTCCGTAGCGCCCGCACATGCGGCCACGGTAGCCGCCGGTACCGTCAGGGCCATGAAGTCCATCCGCGACAAGATCCGGACCAACGCCGCGCCGCATCTGCAGCCGGGCGAGTCCGTCCAGGCCGTGTTCGCGGCGCAGACCGTGAGCCAGTACCTGTTCGTGCCCCTGCTGCTGCTCGGAATCGTGCCGCTGGTCGTCATGCTCGCGGTCTCGCGTCCGTTCCGCACGGTGATCGTCACCGACCGCCGCATCCTGCTCGCTCAGGCCGGCCGGCTGCGTACGACGACCGTGGAGAAGGTCCTCGAGGAAGGGCCCCGCACCACCCGGATCGGTGAGCCGACCGGGCTGTGGTGGGTCTGCACGTCCCTGGGCAACAGGAAGCTCCACGTGCACAAGCGCTTCCACAAGGACATCCGCGACGCGGACGCCCTGCTCCCGGCTTCGTGAGCGCCGGAAATACTGCAGGCATGCCCCAGAAGCTCCGCAGCATCCATCCGGACGACGCCCAGGACGAGCGCCTGGCTGCCCTGCCGTTGGAGAGCGCGTACACCTACGCCTACCTGCCCACCGTCCTCGATGACGAGGGCCGGGCCAAGGACCAGCCGGCCGTGCTGAACGGCTACCTCTGGCCGCTTCGCGCCGACGACCACCCGACCGAGGCGATGGACGCCGACCTGGCCACCCTGAACAATGCCGGGCTGATCTGCCGTTACGAGGTGACGGGACGGCCTTACCTGCACGATCCGCGCTGGAAGACCCGGCACAAGCTGACCCGGCCCACGCCCTCCACGCTGCCGCCGTGCGCCGTGCACGAGAAGTCCTTCGACGAGGCGGTGACCGAGACCTTCGGCAAGTTCGCCGAGCAGGTGAACTCGGCGGTCGGCGTCGCCGCCAGTCACATCGACCAGAAGCGGATCCAGGACTCCCTCGCCCGCCTGGTCGAGGACGTCACCTATCTGGTCGATCCGGAGAAGGCCGTCGCCAACGGGCAGAAGGTCCGCAACATGTTCAGCCGCTCGAAGAGCGGCGAGGACCAGCTCACCGAGTCAGCCGCTGAGCCCGGCGAATCCGATGAGTGAGCGGGAGCCCGCGAACGTCCTGCACTGCGGCGGATCCTCGCCCTCGGTGGCCTGGTCCACGATCAACGCCGGCGAGGCCATCCCCGGCGTCGTCACCACCTTGACCTGGAGCCTGTTCGGCGAGCGCACCGAGCGCGGCCTTCGCGGCGCGTTCTGCGACCTCGGCGTTCTGACGGAGGCTCAGGTGTCCCGGCCCACTGACCCGGACGAACGCGTCTGGGACATCTTCTTCGGGCGGGCCGCCGCGAACCTGGAGACCTTTCGCAACCTGGCGGACCGGATGCCAGGCACCAGTGGCGACGCGATGGAGTCCCAGCTGTTCGGCACGGTGCGCCCCGGGGTGTCCAGCCGCACCCAGTTCCAGCGCTACCCGGTCGTCGGGCTGAAAGCACCGATGGCGATGTGGGGTGTGGCCGGCCGCCTGGACCGGGCCGGCGAGCACATCGGTCCGTGGTGGCGTAAGGCAGTGACGGCCGCGCCCACGATGACGACGGAGCAGGCCCGCGCCAACCTCGACGCTGCGGCGCGCAAGTTCGCCGGTGTGATGCGCCCGCACGTGCTCGCCGCGATGCTCTGTCAGGGGCTGTACGAGCAGGTCCGCGCGGCGGCCGAACGGGCCGGCAAACCCGGGCTGGAGATTGCTCTGGTCACCGGTTACGGCGACATGGCCGAGACCGCCTACGTCGGCGATCTCTGGGACGTCTCGCGGGCTGCGCTCTCGCTGGATGAATTCGTCGCCCGGCACGGCTACCACGGCCCGAACGAAGGCGAGCTGGCCGCACGGATCTGGCGGCTGGACCGGTCCCCGTTGGAGAAGCTGCTGGGGCACTACGCCGACCTCACCGACGCGCAGGCACCGCGGGCCATTGAAGCCGCCCGGTCGGCCGAGCGGGTGGCGGCCGAGCGCGAGTTGCTCGGCGCCTCGGCCCGGACCCAACGGACGGCTGCGGCCATCGCGCTCAAGACCGCGGCCCGTTTCATCCCGTTGCGCGGCACCGGCAAGGCCGCGTTCCTGCAGTGCGTGGACGTCGCCCGCGCGGCCGCGTTGCGGCTCGGGGAGCTGCACACCGAGGCCGGCTCCCTCAACGCGCCGGACGACGTCTTCCACCTGACGCTGGAGGAGCTGGCTGCGCCGACGCTACCGGCCGGCGTCGGTGATCTGGTGGGCCGACGGCGCCAGCTCCACGAGCGCTACAAGGCCTTCGAACTGCCCGAGTTCTGGGAGGGCGCCCCGGTCCCGTTCGTGCCGCAGAAGGCCGAGCCGACCCCGGCCGGGCAGACGGTCGTCGTTACCGGAATCCCGGTCACGCCCGGCGTGGTGACCGGCCGGGCCCGGGTGGTCCTGGACCCCGAGACCGACGACGGTCCCGAGCCCGGCGAGATCCTGGTCTGCCGCACCACCGACCCGAGTTGGGCGGCGGTCCTCATCATCTCGGCGGCCTTGGTGATCGACATCGGGGGTCCGATCAGCCACGGCGCGATCGTCGCGCGCGAGCTCGGCATCCCGTGCGTGATCGGGACCCGCGACGGCACCGCGAAGATCGCCGACGGTGCTCTGATCGAGGTCGACGGATCGGCGGGCACGGTGACGGTTCTGCAGTCCGGCGCCACCGCATGAGCAATTGGCGCGTGCTCTCGGTGCTGCCGATGCCGGACGACGTGGTGCGCGCCGCCCTGGGTGACCTGACCGGGCGCACTGAGCTCACTCTGCTGCCGAGCTCGACGGTCCCGGAGCTCCACGCCGCCCTGGCCGACGCCGAGATCGTCCTCGGGGCGTGGCAGAGCGCCGGCGCGGCCCACCTCGACGCCGCTGCCGTGGCCGCCGCCGGCCCCGACCTGGTGTTCGTGCAACAGCCCAGCGCCGGCGTCGACGTGCTCGATGTGGCGGCCCTGACCGCCCGCGGTGTGCCGGTCGCCAACGCCGCCGGAGCGAACGCCCGCGGGGTCGCCGAGTGGGCGGTGGCGGCGGCGCTCGCGCTGTCCCGGTCGATCCCGTTCGCCGACGCCGGCGTGCGCGCCGGTGGCTGGCCGCAGATGGACGTGGTC
>NZ_JACDFE010000189.1 GCF_013815995.1 Sporichthya sp. | reverse complement strand
GGGTCGGCGTGCGCCGGCATGAACCAGCTGCCGGCGGCGCCGGTGATCCGGTGCGCCATCACGGCGGCCGCGGTGGCGGCCAGGCCCTCGAAGACGACCGGCGTGCGCCGCACGGCTGCGCCCAGGATCACGCCGGTCAGGTGCGGGATCTCGGTGCCGCCGAGGGCCGTCAGCAGCGAGATGGGGTCCTCGTCGGCCTTCTTGACCCGGCGCAGGCTGTCCCGGACCGCGGAGACCATCCGCATCCATTCCTGATCACCGCGCAGGGTGCTGGCGACGGTCTGGGCGTCGGCCTCGTTCACGAACGCGATCAGGGTCGCGGCCGGGATCCGGGCCGCCTCGCTCGGCGCGGCCAGCAGGATCAGATCGGCGCCCGCGTCGGCCTCCGCGTCGGCCAGCAGGGCTCCGGCGGCGAGCGCGTCCCAGACCTCGGTCGCACCACCGTCCGCACGCGCGCCGTGCAGGCTGCGCCCGGCTCCGGCGGCGACGCGCTGGGCGATCTCGGGGACACGACCGTCGTCGGTGAACACCAGGAGCTTGGCGCGGAGCGGCGGGGGCGGGCACTGCCCGGTCACCGCGGCCAGCCACGCAGCGGCGTCACCCAGGCGCCCGAGTGGGTCCTCCCGGCGGCCGCGGAGCAGCTGGACCGCCTCGGAGCGTGCGTCGTCGTCCGGCCACTCGATCAGGCCGGCGAGCTTGTCGAGCCGCACGCTGCTCATCGACCGGACCTTAGGGCACGCCTACCCCTCCGCGGCATCCGCCAGCGGAAGAAGCCTGCCCGCGACCACGAGATAGACCTCGTCCGCGGCCGCCGCCAGGCGCACATTCAGGCGTCCCAGCTCGTCCCGGAACCGCCGCCCGGCCGACGTCGCGGGCACCACACCCATGCCGACCTCATTGCTCACCGCGATCACCGTCCCGGGACTCTCCGCCCAGGCCGTGATCAGCGCATTCACCCGTTCGGCCAGGTCAGCGGGGGCGGTGGTGGCCCAGGCGCCGTCGTCCCAGGCCCCGGCGTCGTCCATCGCCCGGGTCAGCCACAGCGCCATGCAGTCCACGAGCACGACGCCCCCGCCGGCCAGCGCGGGCGCCGGGTCGGCGGTCTCGACGGTGTGCCAGGTCGGCGGGCGCCGGTCCCGGTGGGCGGAGATGCGGGCAGCCCAATCCGGGTCGTCGGGGCGCACCTCGGCGGTCGCGACGTAGGTGACCGGCCCGCCGCCAGTCAGGAGTGACGCGCGGGCGGCCATCGTCTCCGCGGCCAGCGACTTGCCCGACCGGGCGCCGCCCAGCAACAGAACGCGTCGCGGGGGAGCACCGTCGGACATGGCGGCTAGCCTTTCGTACTCGATGGACATTTCAGGGAGCGAACCCATGGCCTGGAGCTGGCGGTACGAGAAGCGCGACGGCGGTGAGGTGATTCCGGTCGCCGGCTCGGTGCCGCAGTTCCCGACCCAGGCGGACGCCGAGAGCTGGGTCGGCGAGGTCTGGCGCGAGCTGCTGGACCAGGGCGTCGACGGCGTGACGCTGCTGGAGAACGGGACGAAGGTCTACGGACCGATGTCCCTGCACCCGACCGAATAGCCGGACAGCGCGACCTACGGCCGGTAGCCCCGCGCCACCTGCGGCTTCGGTGTGCGCATCGAACGCCAGGTCAGCGCCCGCATCAGGGCGTAGGCGACGGCGCCGCGGGTGGACTGGTCGGGGAACTTGCGTCGCAGCGATTTGCGCAGCTGCACGGTCAGGATGCCCGAGTCGAACAGCACGATCATGATCATCACCGAGGACACCGAGCCGCCGATGCCGGCGGCGCCGAGGACCATGAAGACCAGGGCGGCGACCGCGATGGGCATGAAGAACTCGGCCGCGGTGAGCCGGCCGTCCACGAAGTCGCGGACGAACTTGCGAACCGGGCCCTTGTCCCGATTCGGCAGGTAGCGCTCGTCGCCGTTGTTCAGCGCCTCGCGCATCAGCTTCGAGGTCTCCGAGCGCTTCTTCTTCGCCTGCAGGGACGCGGCCTTGCGATCCCGGGGGGCGCGGATCCGCTCGCGGCGCTCGCGCTCGGCCTCGGCGCGCTTCGGGGTCGGCCGACCCTTGCGCAGGTCGACCGGAGGGGTCGTCTCGACCGGCTCGTCAATGGCCGATCCTCGGCCGCGTCGGGTGAACACGAGCCCAGAATAGTCGGGCTAGGGTGAGGCACCCGCTGGAGATCATCTGAGACGAAAGGGCGGCACGCGGCCGATGGGCATGTGGCAGCGAGTCAAGCTGATCTTCAAGGCCAAGGCGAACAAGGCCCTGGACCGCGCTGAGGACCCGCGCGAGACCCTCGACTACAGCTATTCCAAGCAGCTGGAGATGCTCCAGCGGGTCAAGCGCGGCGTGGTTGACGTCGCCTCCTCGCGCAAGCGCCTGGAGTTGCAGCAGACGCAACTGAGCCAGCAGGCGGCCAAGTGCGAGGACCAGGCCCGCCAGGCGCTCTCCCTCGGTCGTGAGGACCTGGCCCGGGAGGCGCTGACCCGCCGCTCCGCGGCGCAGGCTCAGGGCCTGGAGCTGCAGGCCCAGCACGCCGATCTCGCCGCGCAGGAGGAGAAGCTCACCCTCGCCTCGCAGCGGCTGCAGGCGCAGGTCGACGCCTTCCGCACCCGCAAGGAGACGATCAAGGCCAAGTACACGGCCGCCGAGGCGCAGACCCGGATCAACGAGGCCGTCACCGGGATCTCCGACGAGATGGGCGAGGTCGGGCTCGCGATCCAGCGGGCCGAGGACAAGACCCAGCAGATGCAGGCCCGGGCCGGTGCGATCGACGAGCTGATCGCCTCCGGCGCGCTGGACGCAGGTCCCGGTGCGGTCAGCGGTGACGTGGCCGGCGAACTGGCTCGGCTCTCCTCGGCCTCCGAGGTCGAGCTGGAGATCGCCCGGATGAGATCGGAAATCGGCGCCGGCGGCACGTCGGCGCGCAAGGAGATCGGCAGCGACCCGGCGGAAGGCTCGTGACCCGCGGCCACCTCCACGGGCACGTCAGCACGGAACGGGTGATCTGAGTGGCTGCGGATTTCTTCGACGACCACCTCCTCGGGGACGAGACGGCGCTGGCCGGCGCCGATGAGGTATTGCGCAACCTGGCCGAGGCCGGTTCCCGGGTGCGGCACGAGGTCAACGCCTCCGGCGATGCGATGGCCGCGCTGGCGAACACGCCACGGCCCCGCGCCGTGGTCGCGGCGGGTTCGGACGCGCGTCTGCTGCGCGCGGTTCTCGAGCCCTGGTGCCCGGTCCCGTTCGTCGCCTGGCCCGGACCCGGCCTGCCCGGCTGGGCCGGGGCGCTGGACCTGGTCGTGGTGATCGCTCCCGGCGGGCACAGCCCGGATGCCGCCTCGGCGGCCGCCGAGGCGGTGCGCCGCGGCTGCGTTCTGCTGGTCTCCGCGCCCGCCTCGTCTCCGTTGGCCGAGTCCTCGGCCAGCCGCTCCACGGTCCTGTTGCCGACACAGACCGACGACGTCCTGGCAGTCGCCGTGGTCGCCCTGCAGGCCCTGCACACCCTCGGCCTCGGTCCTGAGGTGGACGCCGAGGAGGTCGCCGAGAAGCTGGTCGAGTCGGCTCTGACCTGCTCGCCGCGCAAGGAACTCGGCAACAACCCGGCCAAGGACCTCGCGGTCGAACTGGCGGAGACGGTGCCGCTGGTCTGGGGTGGTTCGGTGCTGGCCGCGCGGGCCGCGCGCCGGGTCGCCGAGGCGATGCGCCAGGCCAGCGGGCGCACCGCCCTGGCCGCCGACGCCGGACACCTGCTGCCGGTGATCCGCGGCGCCGGCGCGGGCTCCGGCCGTGACATTTTCGCCGACCCGTTCGACGACGGACCGGCCGAATTGCGCCCGATGCTGATCGTGCTCGACGACGGCTCCGAGGACACCACGATCCGGATGACCCGTAGCCGGCTCCTGGCCGAGGCGGGCGAGAACGGCGTGCGCCACCGGGTGGTCACCTGCACCGAGGGCGGACCGATCAGCCGTTATGCCGCGCTCCTGACCACCGGCCAGTACGCCGCGGTCTACCTCGGCCTCGGTCTGGGCCGCACCTCGCGCCCCGTCGCCTCCGGCGACTGAGGCTGCGTCAGATCCCTGGCAGGGCGAGCATCTGGTCCAGTGCGAGCTTTGCGTAGCGAGCGGTCTCGGCGTCGACGCTGATCACGTTGCGGACCTGGCCGGCGGCCAGGGACTCCAGCGCCCAGGCCAGGTGCGGCATGTCGATGCGATTCATCGTCGAGCAGTAGCAGACGGTCTTGTCCAGGAACGCGATCTGCTTGTCGGGGTGCATCCTGGCCAGGCGCTGCACCAGGTTGAGCTCGGTGCCGATCGCCCAGGCCGACCCGGCGGGGGCGGCCTCCAGGGTGCGGATGATGTGCTCGGTGGAGCCGACGTAGTCCGCCGCGTCGACCACTTCGTATCGGCACTCGGGGTGCACCAGCACGCTGACGCCGGGCATGCGCGCTCGTACGTCGGCCACGTTCTGCTCGGTGAAGCGGCCGTGCACGGAGCAGTGGCCGCGCCACAGGATCATCTTGGCGTCCTGCAACTGACGCTCGGTCAGTCCGCCACCGGGTTTGTGCGGGTCGTAGACGACACACTCGTCGAGGCTGATCCCGAGGTGGCGCACCGCGGTGTTGCGACCGAGGTGCTGGTCGGGCAGGAACAGCACCTTCTCGCCGCGGGTGAAGGCCCACTCCAGGGCGACGTGGGCGTTGGACGAGGTGCAGATCGTGCCGCCGTGCCGGCCGGTGAAGCTCTTGATCGCCGCTGACGAGTTCATGTACGAGACCGGGACGACGGAGTCCGCCACTCCCGCATCCGAGAGAACGTCCCAGGCGTCCTCGACCTGCGCCCAGGTCGCCATGTCGGCCATCGAGCAGCCGGCCGCGAGGTCCGGGAGGATCACCCGCTGGTGCGGGCCGGTGAGGATGTCGGCCGACTCGGCCATGAAGTGCACGCCGCAGAACACGATGAACTCGGCCTCGGGCCGGGCGGCGGCCTGCTGGGCGAGCTTGAACGAGTCACCGGTGACGTCCGCGAAGGCGATCACGTCGTCGCGCTGGTAGTGGTGACCGAGGACGAATACGCGGTCCCCGAGGGCGGCCTTGGCGGCGGCGATCCGGCCGGCCAGCGCCGGGTCGGCGGCCGCCGGAAGCTCACCGGGGCATTCGACGCCGCGCTCGGAGGAGAGGTCGGCCGGACCACGCGTCAGCAACGTCAGTGGCACCGGGGTGCTGATGCTCACGGCAGTCTCCGTTTCGGGCGGCGGGTCGCGCACGATGCTTGCACAGCGCAGAACGCGCAGGCCGGGGGTTTATCTTCCGGGGCGTGCGTGTACTGATCGCCCCCGACTGCTTCAGCGGGACCCTGAGCGCCCCCGACGCCGCGGCGGCGATCGCGGCCGGCTGGCGTTCGGCTGCCCCGGACGACGAACTGACCCTGGCCCCGCTGTCCGACGGCGGCCCGGGTTTCGTCGACGTGGTCCACACCGCGCTCGGCGGTGACCTGCTGGCGGTGATCGTCACCGGGCCGCTCGGGGATCCCGTCCCGGCGACCGTCCTGCTCACCCCGGACGGCACCGCCTACCTGGAGTCCGCCCAGGCCTGCGGCCTACACCTGGTCCCGGCTGACCGGCGCGATCCGACCCGGACCTCGACCGTGGGCGTCGGCGAGCTGATCGCGGCTGCCCTGGACGCCGGGGCGCGCTCGCTGGTCGTGGGACTCGGTGGGTCCGGCACCAACGACGGGGGAGCGGGCGCGTTGGCCGCCCTCGGCGCGCAGCCGGCGGAACTGCTGCGATCCGGCGGCGAGGCGCTGAGCGGCCTCGAAACGCTCGATCTGTGCGCGGCCCGGGCACGGTTGGCCGGGATCGACCTGCGCCTGGCCTCCGACGTCGACAGCCCGCTGCTCGGCCTGCGCGGCGCGAGCGCGATCTTCGGCCCGCAGAAGGGCGCTACGGCGGATGCGGTGCAGCGCCTGGACGCCGCCCTGGAGCACTTTGCCCGGGCCGCCCAGCCCGGGGTCGGGCTGAACATGTCCGGCTCGCTCGCGATCGCCGCCGGAGCGGGCGCGGCGGGCGGCCTCGGTTACGGATTGTTACTGCTTGGTGGCACGCGGGTGCCGGGGATCGCCACCGTGCTCGAGCTGACCGGCCTGGCGGAGGTTGCTGGCCGGGTCGACGTGGTGGTCACCGGGGAGGGCTGTTTCGACTGGCAGTCGCTCCAGGGCAAGGTCGTCTCCGGGGTGGCGGAGCTGTCCATGCAGGTGGCACGCCCCTTGGTGCTGCTTGCGGGGCAGGTGGAGGTCGGCCGGCGGGAGATGGCCGCGCTCGGGGTGGAATCGGTCTATTCCGTGGCAGAACACGCCGGATCGGCCGAGGCGGCGATGGCCGCACCCGCCGAACAGCTCGCCTCGCTGGCCGCCCGGGTCGCGCGTGGCTGGTCCCGGCGCTGACCTCTTCCACGCTCGGCGGGTGTGACGCTCTGCACAGCCCCGTTGGGCTTCGGGGTCGGGGGGAATGCCGGAACTGGTTCCGTGTGTCAGCATGGGTGAGTCCGCACCTGCGGGCGGGACCCGTACATACGCCAGGAGCGAGCTACATGACGGCATCCAGCGAGACCGCCACCGGTGAGACCACCACCACCATGAGCGGCGTCATCCTTTCGGACGCTGCCGCCTCCAAGGTCAGGAACCTGCTGGACCAGGAAGGTCGCGACGACCTCCAGCTCCGGATCGCGGTCCAGCCCGGCGGCTGCTCCGGCCTGCGCTACCAGCTCTTCTTCGACGAGCGTTCGCTCGACGGCGACGCGGTCCACGACTTCGACGGCGTGGCCGTGGTTGTCGACCGGATGAGCGTCCCGTACCTGGCCGGCGCCACCATCGACTTCGTCGACACGATCGAGAAGCAGGGCTTCACGATCGACAACCCGAACGCCGGCGGCTCCTGCGCCTGCGGCGACTCGTTCCACTAGGCCCTGCAGCTACCTGCAGCTGGGCCCGCAAAACCAGAACGACCACTCGCTCATGCATGAGCGAGTGGTCGTTTTTTGGCCGCGGGACGCCCCGAAATCGACCACCCAGTCATGGAAGAGCCGGTGGCGGGGGCGCGTCGGGCTAGATGTACGGCGGGACGTTGTCGCAGAGGCTGCGGGCGCCGGGGGACACGGCCAGCGGCGCGGGGTGCCAGCTCGACGGCGCCGGCTGCGGCGGCGCGGGGTAGATCGCGGACAGCGCCTGGGCGTCCTGGCACAGCGAGGCCATACCGGGGGCCAGCAGAGACTTTCGCGGATCGGCCATGACGGCCTCCTCGAAGTGGGGGCTTGGCGAGGTTCGCCGGGGGCCACGCTAAGGGGTCACGGGGGCCGGAACCAGGCTTACCTGCAGGTAGCCTGAGCGGCGCGTCGCCCAGCCCGCGAGCAGACCCACCAGCAGCACAGAATCACCCGAGGAGCACCGAGCGTGAAGATCGCGGTCACCGGCTCGATCGCCACCGACCACCTGATGACCTTCGAGGGCCGGTTCGCCGACTCCTTCGTCGCCGAGCAACTGGCCAAGGTCTCGCTGTCGTTCCTGGTCGAGGACCTGGAGGTCCGCCGGGGCGGCGTCGCGGCCAACATCGCCTTCGGCATGGGGTGCCTCGGGCTGAAGCCCGCGCTCGTCGGCGCCGTCGGCGAGGACTTCGAGCCCTACCGGTCCTGGTTGGAGCGCCACGGCGTCGACACCGAGTCGGTCAAGATCTCCGAGCTCAAGCACACCGCGCGCTTCGTGTGCACCACCGACCAGGACCAGGCCCAGATCGCCTCGTTCTACGCCGGCGCGATGAGCGAGGCCCGGGAGATCGAACTGGGCCCGGTCGCGGACCGCGTCGGCGGGCTGGACCTGGTGCTGATCGGCGCCAACGACCCGGCCGCGATGGCCCGGCACACCGCGGAGTGCCGCGAGCGCGGGATCCCGTTCGCCGCCGACCCGTCCCAGCAGGTGGCCTGGCTCTCCGGGGAGGACATCGCCAACCTGGTCGATGGCGCGGCCTACCTGTTCACCAACGAGTACGAGGCCTCGGTCGTCGAGAAGAAGACCGGCTGGACGCAGGACGAGATCTCCGCCCGGGTCGAGGTCCGGGTCACGACCCTCGGCGCGGCCGGCGCCCGGGTGCAGCGCCGCGGCGAGGCGCCGATCCACGTCCCGGTTGCAACGGTGGACAAGGTGCTGGAGCCCACCGGGGTCGGCGACGCCTTCCGGGCCGGGTTCCTCGCCGGCCTGACCTGGAACCTCGGCCTGGAGCGCTGCGCGCAGCTCGGTTCGCTGCTGGCCGCGCACGTCGTGGAGACCGTCGGGACGCAGGAGTACACCCTCGACCGGGCCACCTTCATCAAGCGCTTCGGCGCCGCCTACGGCGCGGACGCTGCGGCCGAGGTCGAGCCGCACCTGCCCGCCTAGGGAACGTGCCCGCCGAACCCGACCCCACCGCCTGGGCGTTCCCGCCGCCGGAGGTGGCCGATCCGCAGGGTCTGCTCGGCGTCGGGGCGGACCTGGAACCGGGGACGCTGCTGGCCGCCTACCGGTCCGGGATCTTCCCGATGCCGCGGGGCAGACGCGGCGCGCTGGGCTGGTGGTCCCCGGACCCGCGCGGCGTGCTGCCGATCGAGGCGGTGCACGTCAGCCGGTCCCTGCAGCGCACCCGGCGCCGCTTCACCATCACCGTCAACACCGCCTTCGACGAGGTGGTCGCCGGCTGCGCCGACCCGCGCCGCCCCCACGGCTGGATCACCCCGCGGCTGCGCCGGGCCTACCGGCAGATGCACGAACTGGGCTGGGCGCACAGCGTCGAGGCGCGCACCGCGGACGGCGAGCTGGCCGGCGGGGTGTTCGGGCTGGCCATCGGCGGCCTGTTCGCGGGGGAGTCGATGTTCCATCGCGAGACCGACGCCTCCAAGGCCGCCGTCGTCGCCCTGGGCGAGCTGCTCGCGCAGG
>NZ_JACDFE010000351.1 GCF_013815995.1 Sporichthya sp. | reverse complement strand
GTGCGGTGCCGGTGGCGGGCGGCGTCCCGCGTCGCCAGCCGCATCGTCGCCGGCAGTCGGCCGGCGAGCTTGGCCAGCACCGCGAGCAGTGCGGGGGCGATCAGCAACAGGCCGCCGACCACGATGAAGACGCCCACCAGGATCGCGATCGACCCGCTGGTGTCGTCCAGGCGTCCGCTGCCGGAGTAGGGCGTGAACCCCTCGGGACCGAACGCGTTGGCGCTTCCGCCACCGGACATCAGATAGGAGGCCATCAAGCTGAGTGTCACCCCGCCGGCGATCAGGACGCCACCGAACAGCGGCGCCCACTTCGAGCGCGCGGTCGGCACCGGGAATCGTGAGGCCAGGGCGTCGACGGTGCTGCGCCGGCCGGCGGTGATCGCGGGGAACAGCGCGGCCGCCAGGCCGGACAGCACGCCGACAGCCGCGACCACGACGATCTCGGTGAGCCCGAAGTGCACCCCGACCATGACCTCGTTGTTGGCGCGCTCCAGCAAGGGCCTGGCGGCGACCACGCCGCCGATACCGGCGGCCACCCCGGCCACCGCGCCGATCAGCCCGAGCAGTAAGCCCTGCGCCAGCACCACCCGGCGCAGGTCTCCCGGCGAGCCGCCCTGGGCCGAGATCATCCCGAGGTCGCGGGTCTGCCGACGGGCCCCGACGGCGAACGCGGTGCCGGCCAGCAGCACGACCTCCAGCAGCCCGAGCCCGGCGACCAGCGTCACCAGCGCGGCGGCCTTGAGGTCGTCCTCGCTGGCGCGGCCCAGGTCACCGAGGCCGATCTCGTAGGAGGAGTACTGGTTGCGCATCTGGACGTAGACGTCGAGGTCGGAGAGCTGGCCGAGCCGGCCCGCGGTCGCGTCGTCGTAGTCGGCGGGGAGGTCGACGTAGTACGTCTCGTCGATGGCCCCATTGGTCCCGGAGTTGAGCGCCGTCGCCAGAGCCGAACCGGTTGGCACGACCACCAGCGCGCAGCTCAGGCAGAACGGGTCCCGGGCAATCCCGGAGACCTTGGCCGACGTTCCGTCACGTAACGCGATCGTCGAGCCGATCCCGTCGCCGTCCAAACCGAGCTTGTCGGCCAGCTTGGGGCTGATCGCCACCTCGCCGTCCCCGGGGGCGCGGCCGGACTTCAATTGCGCCTCGGCCCGGAGCAGCGGGTCGCCGAGGTTGCCGGTCACGAGGTAAGAGGCCTCGGCCAGGTGGTTGGGGGCGGTGAACACGGTCTGGCTCGGGTACTGCTGGCGCACGACCCGACTCTCCGCCGGGAGGGCCTGCTCGATCTGAGGCTGCGTCACGGAGGCGCGGCCGTCGCTGTAGCTGGGGTTGATCAGCGCGTCGGACCCGCCGAAGGCGCGCTCCCGCTCCAGTTCGGCCGAGGTCTGCGTCCGGTAGAGGACGTCCACGCCGGTGGCCGCGGCAACCGGGCCCAGGATCAGGATGACGATGAGCAGCGAGCGCCAGCGGTGGCGAAGCGCGTCCCGGCGGGCGAGGCGGAACGCGGCGCGTCCGGCACTCACGACGAGGTCCGCATGGCCGAACGCGAGCGGGGCACACCGGTGCCGTCGTCCACGAGCAGGCCGTCCCGCAGGGTGACGATGCGGTCGGCCCACCCGGCCATCCGGGCGTCGTGGGTGACCACGATGCCGGCGGCGCCGGCATCGCAGCGGGCGCGCAGCAGCTTGAGGATCGCCTCGCCGGTGACCGAGTCCAGCGCGCCGGTCGGCTCGTCGGCGAGCACCAGACGGCGCGGACCGATCAGGGCGCGCGCGATCGCGACGCGCTGGCGCTGCCCACCGGACATCTGGTCGGGGAAGGAGTCGGCGTAGCCGGTGAGGTCGACCTCGGCGAGGGCGGCGAGCGCCTCTGCGCGGGCGGCGCGCGAGCGGATGCCGTCGAGCTCGCGGGGGAGCGCGACGTTCTCCGCGGCGGTCAGCGCCGGGATGAGGTTGAGGTCCTGGAAGACGTAGCCGATGCTGCGCCGGTGCAGCGCGGCCATGCCGGCCGCGCTCTGCCCGCGCATCGGGGTGCCCTCGACGATCACGTCGCCGGAGGTCGCGGCGTCCAGCCCGCCGGCGACGTTGAGCAGCGTCGACTTGCCGGAGCCGGACGGCCCCATGACGGCGACGAGTTCGCCGGCTTCGACCGTGAGGTCGACCTCGCGCATCGCGTGCACGGCGGTCGGTCCGGTCCCGTGCACGCGGCTCACGCCGATCAGCTGCAGGACGGGGGTCATGTCACACTCCGAGTGAGGTCGGGTCTTGCGGCGGGCGGTGAGGCGAGCAGAACCTGCTCGCAGTGGTCGAGCCAGCGGACCTCGGCCTCAGCGGCGAAGATCGCCGCCTCGGCGACGAGTTCGTTCGCCAGGTCGGTGGATCCGTTCTGTGCGGCCTTGCGCCGGGTGGCGGCCCGGATGGCGCGGTGCGCTGCGGCGCGTTGGGTGTCGATGACGGCCAGGGCATCCACCCCGGGGGTGGCGATGGCCAGCGCGAGTTTGATGACGAGCTCGTCGCGCGGTCGCGCGTCGTGCTCGATCGGTTCGTCGAACCAGATCGCGAGCTCGGCGCGGCCGGCCCCGGTGATCCGGTAGACGACCTTGCCGGAGTCGTCCGCCTCGCCGGCGGGCTCCACCATGCCGTCGCGCTCCAGACGGTTCAGCGTTGTGTAGACCTGCCCCACGTTCAGCGGCCAGGTCGCCCCCGTGGCCGCCTCGAACTCCACCCGAAGCTGGTACCCGTACTTCGGGCCCCCTTCGAGCAGAGCAAGGAGGCCGTTCCGGATGCTCATGGATACTGAGTATGCATACTCAGTATGTGCTGCGCCAGCCGAACGTGGAATCCAGGAGAATCGACCTCATGCCCGAACCGCTCGACGACGCCCTCGCCGGGGTGCGCGCGCTCCTGCTCGACCCCGGCCTGCGCCGCGCGGTCGCGGCCGGCAAGCGGCACGGGGCCGCCC
>NZ_JACDFE010000188.1 GCF_013815995.1 Sporichthya sp. | reverse complement strand
CCCGAGAGGTGCCCGTGGTGCTAGGTGCTCAGAACTACATCTTGGTCGCGGCGAACTTCACGGCCTCGCGGATGCGGGGGTAGGTGCCGCAGCGGCAGACGTTGCGCAGGGTGTCGAGGTCGGCCTCGGAGATCTTGCGGCCGGACTTCTTCACACGGTTGATCAGCGCAGTCGCGGCCATGATCTGGCCGGGCTGGCAGTAACCGCACTGGGCGACGTCGTACTTGATCCAAGCTTCCTGCACGGGGTGCAGAGCCGACTTGGAGGTCTTGGCCAGGCCCTCAATGGTCGTGATCCGGTCGGTCGCCTTGATGTCGGAAACCGGGACGGAGCACGGGTTGAAGTGCTTGCCGTTGAGGTGCGAGGTACAGGCCTGGCAGACCCGGATTCCACAGCCGTACTTGGGGCCGGTGACCCCAAGGACGTCACGCAGGACCCAGAGCATGCGGACGTTGTTCTCGATGTCGACGCTGACCTTCTTGCCGTTCAGGATGAACGAGTGCTTAGGCATAACAGTCTCCTCTCTGAGTAGTCAGGTCAGCGCGCGAAGCGGCGGCCATTGATGGGCGACTGCGGGATCGGGGGGATCCGGGACTTCACGACGTAGCCGAGCGGGTCGCGGAAGTTGACCGGGTTCTCCGTGGGGAGAGTGCCCTTGGCGCGGCCCCAGGCGATGGCCGCCGCGGACTGGCCAGCGGCGACACCGGTCTCACCGGCGCCACCACCGATCTCACGGTTGTCCGGCATCACGAAGCACTCGAAGACGTAAGGAACGTTCCACTGCCGGGTGTACCGGTAGTTGTCCCACGAGCCCTCGAGCGGCAGACCGTCTTCGATGTGGCAGCTGGCCGTCAGCGCTTGCGCGATGCCGTCCATGCAGCCGCCCATCATGTTGGCCTGGAAGTTACGCGGGTTGATGACCTTGCCCGCGTCAACCGCCATGATCGCCTTGGTGACACGCGGACCGGTGTAGGCCTCGCGGATCTTGCGGTTGACCATGGCCGGCCGTGCGTCGATCTCCATGAAGCAGGCGACCTTGCACTGGTACTCGGAGTGCAGGGCGATGGCCTGCGCGGTGCCCTCGGGCATCGTGCGACCCCAGTCACCGGCCTCGGCGGCCTTGTCCAGCACTGCGCGCCAGCCGTCGTCCTTGGTGAAGGTGCGACGGAACTCGTAGTCGTCCATGCCAACGGCGTCGGCCAGGCGGGAGACGTGGAGCTCGCGAGCGGTGCCGGTGTCCGGCGAGTACACGTTGCGGACCGCGGAGGTCGGCAGCGTGTCGTAGGCGAAGATCTCGTTCAGGTAGACAGCGGTCGGGCCGAAGTTGTAGGGCACCGACGTGACCAACTGGTAGAAACCCATGGACACCGAGAGGTTGCCAAACTCCTTGTTGCCGGAGAAGCCCAGACGCGGGTCCTGGGCAGTCGCCGAACCGGAGATGATCTCGCCCAGACCGTGGGTCCAGTCACAAGCAGACGAGGCGCTCGACATCACGAAGCTCGTGATGCTGTTGCCCTGCTTGGTGGCGCGGACGCGGTTGACCATCATCGGGTGCATACGCCCGTGGCGGGCGTCGTCCGTCCGGTGGTACATGAGCTTCACCGGCTTGCCGAAGAGCTTCGAAGCCTCGACGGCCTCGTAGGAGGCGTCCGAGAACAGGTGCCGACCGAAGGAACCACCCGCGGTCGTGCAGTGCACGATCACGTTCTCCTCGGGGACGTCCAGCATCAGCGCGATGCGCTGCAGCGTGATGATCGGCATGTTGTGGCCGCCCCACACCTCGGCGGTGTCGCCACGCACGTCGGCCACGGCGCAGTTGGTCTCCAGCGGAGAGCCACTGCGGTAGTGGAAGACGTAGTCCTCTTCGATGACCTCGTCGGCGGGAGATGCCGGTGAGATCGGGAGCAGGACGGACGCAACCTTCGCGGTGAGGCTGTCGTTGTTCTCGTTGTCAATGGTGCCGGAGCCCCAGGAGACGCGCAGGGCGCGGATGGCGTCGATGCACTGGCCGAAGGTGCGCGCACGCACGGCCACACCACGGGAGATCGCGCCGACGTCGGTGACACCCGGCATCGCCTTGACCTGCTCGAGGTTCTCGATCGACTGCACGGTGCCGTTCAGTGTCGGCGGACGGCAGACCATCGTCGGCATCGCGTTGGCGATCTTCAGGTCCATGGCGAAGACCTTCTGGCCCTGAACGATGTTGCGCGCGTCGACGCGGCCGATGCTCTGGCCGACGAACTGACCGGGCTTGCTCTTGAGCTTGACGTCGAGCGGCTTGGTGATGCGCGACGCGGCAGCCTCGGAGAGGGAGCCGTAGGTCGCCATCTGACCGTCCGGGCCGAACACGGCGCCGTCACGGGTCTTGACCGAGGACACCGGCACGGCCCACTTCTCGGCCGCAGCGGTGGCCAGAGCGGTACGCGCCGTTGCGGCGGACATCTTGACCGGCTCCCAGAGGGAGAAGTGCGAGGTCGAGCCACCGGTCAGCATGTTGTAGACCAGCTCGGGACGGCCGTCAGAGAGGGTGACGATGACGTCCTCCATCGGCATGTCCAGCTCGTCCGCAATGATCTGCGCGAACGAGGTGGTGATGCCCTGGCCGGCTTCCTGGCGGGGGAGCTCGAAGAGAGCCTTACCGTCCGGCGTGATCGAGAGGGCGAGGAGGTGGTTGGTCGGCAAGCAGGAATCCCGGTACAGGTCCAGGAAGTCGTAGTGGTCGGAGAAGGTCGAGTTACTGGGGATCGGTGATCCGCCAGCAGCATGTGCGGCGCTGGGGGCGGCGGTCTCCCAGGCGACATCGGCGGTGACGGCCAGCGTGGTGCCGGCCAGGACGTAACCGACGAACTGACGACGGCTGGTGCCGCTCGGCTGCTCGACGGTCGACTCAGCCAAAGCTGCGGAGTCGGGAGTGGGTGTTGGTGACATGAACCGTTCCCTTCACGCCGGCTCGGGGGAGACCGGCATCAGGCTCATCGCGGTTTACGGGGAGGGCTTCTCCGCCGGGCGACGAGGTGGATAGGAGCGTGCAGCCCTCCGGGCGAAGGGCGATGGAGACGTATCGCGTGCCGGGGTCCGATGTAACAAGGGGGTGTGCGCGGACATGGAACTTTCGGAGTACGGCACGTCTCCAAGACGGACGGTTTCTCAGGAAGGGTGGTCCTGCAATGTCGGACATTCCTGGCATCGACGAGCGGTAGCTATTTGCGCCGAACGGGGGGTGTGACGCTGCTCATTTGTACGTACGAACAAAGGATCTTCGCTGGGACCGCAAAACGGTGGTACCCGGTTGGAATTTCCTACGATTTGCAAGTTTTGCTATCGAAATCGCCGCGAAATGCTCACGTGACCCAGGTCTCATGCTTGCTACTGCGAGACCCAGGTCACTCTCTCGACGTCGAGACAAAACCCTGCCACTTCCTGAGAAATGGGCGGCGGTGGGCCGGTCCACCTGACCATTCGTCGACGGGCCGGCCCCGCCGAACGGGACAGAAGGGCCGCCTGGCGCAGGTATCGGACACGCGGTCGTTTGGCCGTTGCGACAACGGTCACACGTCCTTGCGTGCGACCTAATGTGTCTCGCGTCCCCGACGAGTCAGCCCAGCACAAGGAGTTCACGTGGCCCAACTCGAAGAACCGGGCCGGTCAGCCGCGAATACCGGTATGACCCCCGAGTACCAAGCCCTCTACGACGATCCGGAGTTCGCCGAGCTGCGGCGCCGGTTCAAGCGACTGGTCTTCCCGCTGCTGGGCGCGGGCCTGGCCTGGTACGCCCTCTACGTCATCTGCGCGACCTACGCGCACGACTTCATGGGTGAGGAAGTGCTGGGCCACATCAATGTGGGCCTGATCTTCGGCCTCCTCCAGTTCGTCTCGACCTTCGGCATCGCCTTCCTCTACGCCAAGCGGGCCGAAGTCGAGATCGACCCCCTGTCGCAGGCCCTGGTGAACAAGTTTAACGCGGGAGGTGCCGAGTGACCGGCACCGAGACCCTCACGCTGACCATGTTCGGCGCGGTCGTCGCGCTGACGCTGTTCATCACCTTCAGAGCCTCGCGGCAGAACGCCACCGCGGCGGACTTCTACTCCGGCGGCCGCTCCTTCAGCGGTTTCCAGAACGGCCTGGCGATCTCCGGCGACTACATGTCGGCCGCGAGCTTCCTGGGCATCTCCGGAGCCATCGCCCTCAACGGCTACGACGGCTTCCTCTTCTCCATCGGCTTCCTCGTGGCCTGGCTGGTCGCCCTGCTCCTGGTCGCCGAACTGCTGCGGAACACCGGCCGCTACACGATGGCCGACGTTCTCTCCTACCGGATGAAGCAGAAGCCGGTGCGTACGGCGGCCGCCACCTCCACGGTCATCGTCTCGATCTTCTATCTGCTGGCGCAGATGGCCGGAGCGGGCGCGCTGGTCTCGCTGCTGATCGGCGCCACCAGCGACAGCTCGAAGAACCTCACGATCGTCGCCGTGGGCGCCCTGATGATCGTCTACGTCACGGTCGGCGGCATGCGCGGCACGACCTACGTGCAGATCGTCAAGGCCTGCCTGCTGATGGGCGGCACCACGGTCGTGGTGTTCCTGACGCTGCTGAAGTTCGACTTCAACATCTCCCGGATGCTGAAGGAGGCCTCCGAGCGCGACGCCAAGGAAAAGCTGGGAGCGGGGTTCAACGCTGCCACCGGTGAGGTCCGGGAGTTCCTCTTCCTCGGCGGCGGTGCCCAGTACGGCATCAGCGGCACCACGAAGATCGACTTCATCTCCCTGGCTCTGGCGCTGGTCCTCGGCACCGCGGGCCTGCCGCACATCCTGATCCGCTTCTACACCGTGCCGACCGCCAAGGACGCACGCACCTCGGTCATGTGGGCGATCGGCATCATCGGCACCTTCTACCTGATGACCCTGGTCCTCGGGTTCGGTGCAGCGGCGCTGCTCGGTCGCACCGAGATCGCAGCAGCCGGTGGTTCAGGCAACCTCGCTTCACCACTACTCGCAGAAGAAGTAGGTGGTGGCGACGGGAGCGCCGGTGGCGCCATCCTTCTGGCACTCATCTCCGCCGTCGCCTTCGCGACCATCCTGGCCGTCGTCGCCGGCCTGACCCTGGCGTCCTCGTCGTCATTCTCGCACGACCTGTACGCCAACGTGATCAAGAACGGCGACTGCTCCGAGAAGGAAGAGATCAAGGTCGCCCGCATCGCGGCGTTCGTCATCGGTGGGGTGTCCATCGTGCTCAGTCTGGGCGCGAAGAATCTGAACATTGCCTTCCTGGTCGCCCTCGCGTTCGCGGTCGCGGCCTCGGCGAACCTGCCGTCGATCCTGCTCAACCTGTTCTGGGCGCGCTTCAACACCCGCGGCGCGACCTGGGCGATCTACGGCGGCCTGATCGTCTGCATCGGCCTGATCGTCTTCTCCCCGAACGTGTCGGGAGAGGCAAACTCGCTGTTCAAGTGCAACGTCGACGCGGCGACGAAGCTCTGCGACGGGACCGGCAGCGACTGGTCGTACTTCCCGCTGAAGAACCCCGGCATCATCTCGATCCCGGCCGGCTTCCTCTTCGGCATCATCGGCACCCTCTCCTCGAAGGAGCCGGAGTCCATCGAGAAGTACAAGCAGTTCGAGGTCCGCGCGCTCACCGGGGCCGGCGCAGAGGGCGCAGTTCAGCACTAGAAGAACTGGTACGGCCCGCTCGACAAGTCGAGGCCTACCCGGCGCCCCAACTTCAGGGGCGCCGGGAGGTCCCGCTCCCGCTTTGCCTCAGTTCCGCTTGATGTTCTGTTTTCGGAGGACCCGACGTGAGTTCCGACGCCCTGTCCAACCTCTCGCACGAGGATCGTCATTTCGACCCGCCGGCCGCGTTCGCAGCGGCCGCCAATGCCCAGGCCGATCTGTACGACCACGCGGCCAAGGACCGGCTCGCGTTCTGGGCCGAACAGGCCGAGGAGCTGTCCTGGGCCCAGAAGTGGACCGACGTCCTCGACTGGTCGGACCGACCCTTCGCGAAGTGGTTCATCGGCGGAAAACTCAACGTCGCCTACAACTGCGTCGACCGGCACGTCGAAGCCGGGCACGGCGCCCAGGTCGCCTTCCACTGGGAGGGCGAGCCGGGCGACACCCGCACCATCACCTACACCGACCTGCAGCGTGAGGTCTCCAAGGCCGCGAACGCCCTGATCGCGATGGGCGTGAAGACCGGGGACCGGGTCTGCATCTACATGCCGATGATCCCGGAGACCGCGGTCGCGATGCTCGCCTGCGCCCGCATCGGCGCTCCGCACTCGGTCGTGTTCGGCGGCTTCTCCGCTGACGCGCTGGCCTCCCGCATCCAGGACGCCGACGCCCGCGTGATCATCACCGCCGACGGTGGCTACCGCCGTGGCGCGGCGGCCGCCCTGAAGCCGGCGGTCGACGAAGCCGTGAGCAAGTGCCCGGACGTCCGCAACGTCCTGGTGGTCCGCCGGACCGGCCAGGACGTGGACTGGACCGAGGGCCGCGACCTCTGGTGGCACGACGCCGTGGAGTCCGCCTCGGACCAGCACACCCCCGAGGCCTTCGACTCCGAGCACCCGCTCTACCTGCTCTACACCTCAGGCACGACCGGGAAGCCGAAGGGCATCCTGCACACCACCGGCGGTTATCTGACGCAGTGTGCGTACACCCACAAGAACGTCTTCGACCTCAAGCCCGACAACGACGTGTACTGGTGCACGGCCGACGTCGGCTGGGTCACCGGGCACTCCTACATCGTGTACGGCCCGCTGGCCAACCGGGCCACCTCGGTGATGTACGAGGGCACCCCGGACACCCCGCACCAGGGCCGCTGGTGGGAGATCGCGCAGAAGTACGGCGTGAGCATCCTCTACACCGCGCCCACCGCGATCCGGACCTTCATGAAGTGGGGCGAGGAAATCCCGAACAAGTTCGACCTGTCCAAGATCCGTCTGCTCGGGTCGGTCGGGGAGAACATCAACCCGGAGGCCTGGATGTGGTACCGCCGGGTGATCGGTGGCGACCAGGCCCCGATCGTCGACACCTGGTGGCAGACCGAGACCGGCGCGATCATGATCAGCCCGCTGCCGGGGGTCACCTCCACCAAGCCGGGTTCGGCGATGCGGCCGTTACCCGGAATCGGCGCGGACGTGGTCGACGACAACGCCCAGTCGGTGCCGGACGGGCACGGCGGCTACATGGTGCTGACCGAGCCCTGGCCGGCGATGCTGCGCGGCATCTGGGGCGACCCGGAACGCTTCAAGGAGACCTACTGGTCGCGCTTCGCAGGACTCTACTTCGCCGGTGACGGGGCGAAGAAGGACGAGGACGGCGACGTGTGGCTGCTCGGCCGGGTGGACGACGTCATGAACATCTCCGGCCACCGGATCTCCACCACCGAGGTCGAGTCGGCGCTGGTCTCGCACCCGAAGGTCGCTGAGGCCGCCGTCGTCGGCGCGGCCGACGCCACCACCGGCCAGGCCATCTGTGCCTTCGTCATCCTGCGCAGCAGCGCGGGCGACGGCGGTGCCGACGTGGTCGCCGAACTGCGGGCCCACGTGGCCAAGGAGATCGGCGCGATCGCCAAGCCGCGGCAGATCATGGTCGTCGCCGAACTGCCCAAGACGCGGTCCGGCAAGATCATGCGCCGGTTGCTGCGCGACGTCGCGGAGAACCGCGAGATCGGCGACGCGACCACGCTGGCCGACTCCACGGTGATGGACCTGATTTCGGCCAAGCTGCCCGGCGCGACGAGCGAGGACTGAGCACCACCGTGGAGGACATCGTGCGGGGGCGTGAATCCGCGTCCTCGCACGCCTCCGCCACGACTGGCACAACGGATGGCGGGCACCCGATCCTCGGGCTGATCCGGTCCATCGCCGCCGAGCGCCCGGAGATGCTCGGCGGGCCGATCTCGACCTTGCGCCGGCTGGACTCGGCCGGTCGCTCGGACTACATCCGCTCGCTGCGGGCCTTCTTCGACTACGCCGGCGACGTGCCGAAGGCCGCCGAGGCTCTGCTGCTGCACCCGAACACGTTGCGGTACCGGCTGCGGCGGATGCAGGAGCTGACCGGGCTCGATCTGAAGGACCCGACCGACCGCTTGGTCGCGGAACTGCAGCTGCACATCCTCGAGCACAGCGATGTTCGGGATGTGCGGGATGTGCGGGACGCGCCCGAGCCGCCACCACCCGGTGCGCCTGGTGGGTCGGAGTACCGCCCGGGGTAGCTTGCGAGGCATGTCGCCACGCTCCTCGCTGATCTCACCCGCCCTGTTCGACTACGTCGCCGCGCACGCGCCCGAACCGGATGACGTGCTGCGCGACCTGGCCGCGGACACCGCGGCGATGGGTCGCGTCGCCAGCATGGCGATCTCCCCCGATCAGGGCGCGTTCATGGGCCTGCTGGCCCGGCTGGTCGGGGTGCGCTTCGCGGTCGAGGTCGGCACCTTCACCGGCTACTCCTCGATCTGCATCGCCCGCGCGCTCGGACCGGGCGGGCGACTGCTGTGCTGCGACGTCAGCGAGGAGTACACCGACATCGCGCGCAAGTACTGGGACCGGGCGGGGGTGGCCGACCGGATCGAACTGCGGATCGCGCCGGCCCTGGAGACGCTCTCGGCGCTGCCGGCCGATGAAGCCATCGACTTCGCGTTCATCGACGCGGACAAGACCGGCTACCTCGGCTACTGGGAGCAGATCGTGCCGAGACTGCGCTCCGGCGGGCTGATCCTGGTGGACAACACCCTGTGGTCCGGCCAGGTCGTCGACCCCGCGGACACCAGCGACGACACCGTCGCCCTGCGTGCGTTCAACGACCGGGTCAGTGCGGACGACCGGATGGAGTCCGTGCTGCTGCCGCTCGCCGACGGCCTCACCGTCGCCCGCAAGCTCTAGTGGTGTGTCTCGCAAATAACTAGGTAGTAGTTCGATACTCTCGATCCGTGAGTCACGCTGCAGCGGCATTGACGATGACGGGGGTCCAGCGCGAGACCCTGGACAAGATTGCGCGGTCGCAGA
>NZ_JACDFE010000350.1 GCF_013815995.1 Sporichthya sp. | reverse complement strand
CAGCGCGGACCGGGCACCGGCGGGCACCAGCGCGGCCAATTCGGGCGGGGTGAGCTCGGCGGCGGGCGCGACGACGATCGGCCGGCCCAACGCGGCAAGGGTGTCGACGGCGGCGGCCAGCGACGGGTCGACCTGCGAGCGGTTCCAGGCCGAGGTCAGGCCGACGACCCGGCAGGAGTCCGCGCGCAGCAAGGACACGGCGACCTCCCGAACCGCGGCGACGATCTCCCGATCGGAGTCGGCGGCGGCCAGGCGCACCCCGGACTCCAACAGGGCCTCGAACCGGTCGGCCAGGCCGAGGTCGGCGCGTTCCGCGCGACCGCTGTCCCACGGGGTCGCCCGCTCGGCCTCGATCGGGATCAGCAGTTCCAGGCCGAGGCGTTCGGCCTCGGCGCGGGTCTGCGCGAGCTCGCCCCAGGCGGCCCGGTCGGTGGCGACGTCGATGCTGCGCTGCAGGAGTCGCCGGGCCCGCCAGGAGTTGCCGAGCAACGCCGAAACGAGGCCCCGCTCGCGCAACGCGTGCGGGCGATCGTTGCGGAACATCCGGGCATATCTGACGGCTCGTCGGGCATCGCGCCGGGCCTTCCACAAGGCCCGGCGTCGAGCCGCCGGCAGCAGCTCACGCTCCGCGGCCTCGCGGCGCACGGTGGCCAGCCAGGCCAGCGCCGGCACCAGGTAGGAGTTGGTCGGGCGGGCCCTTCGCACGATCCCGGACGCGTGCTCCAGACGGGAGATGGCGCCGGAGAGGTCACCGTCGTGACGCAGCCGCAGCGCGTCGGCCTGCAGCGAGGCGATCCGGACCTCGATGTCCGCGCCCTGGCGGCGCAGCGCGCGCTGGGTCTGCGCGGTGCGGACCCGGCCGTCGGTCGCCTTGGCCAGCACCTCGAGGGCGGTCACCTCGGCGTTGGCGTCCCCGAGGTCGACCCCGATGCGGTGGACGCGCGACGCCTCCTCCAGGGCCTCCTGCATCCGCCCGATCCGGTAGAGGCACATCGAGCGGTTGCGGGCGGCGAAGCTGGTCTCCCAGCGGTCTCCGTACTCCCCCAGCAGCTTGATCGCCTCGGCGGCAACGATCTCCGCCTCTCCGTAGCGGCCGGCCGCGTGCAGCACACAGGTCCGCATGCTCTTCGCGTGACCCTGTCCGCGCACGTCGTGATGGGCCTTCGAGATCGACTCCGAGATCTCGGTGTAGCGCAGACCCCGCTTCCACAGGAACGGCACCGTCAGCGCCAGCGCGCCGCCCCACACCCCGTAGGCGTGAGCCAGCTGCCGGGTGTTCGGGCACCGTTCCGCCACGTTGACCTGACGGACCATCAGCCACATGGTCTCCATGCGCTGGGACTTGAACCAGCGCGGGTACTGCAGCTGCGTGTAGAGGTGGGCCCGGAGCAGGTCCTTCTCCGTCGGCGCCGGTCCGCCGGTGCGGCGCCCCGGTAGCCCGCGCAGCATCCGGCGCAGCAGTTCCCAGGTCAGGGACAGCACGACCGTGACCGAGCGGCGCGGGATCCGCTCACCGAGGATCGCCAGCCCGGTCTCCAGGTGCGCGGCCGCGCCCTCCAGGTCGTCCCGGCGGAACACCAGTTCCCCGAGCCGACCCTCCATCCGGGCCACCGCGATGTCGTTGGCGGCCAGCGCCCGGGCCCGCTCGAAGCGATCCGCGGACTCGTCGTAGCGCCCGCGCAGCATGAGGATCTCGCCGAGCATCTCCGAGACCTCGAACGAGGCGGCCGACGAGCCCGAGGCCATCCCGCGCTCGGCGATCCGGTAGTTGCGTTCGGCCAGTTCGAGGTCGTGCTGGGAGCGGGCGATCGCGGCCGAGCGCAGTGCGTAGGGCAGCGCCCGTTCGGCGTGCCCGCCGGCGTCGAAGTGGTGCGCCAGTTCGAAGGCGCGGTTCGGCTCGACGGCTTCGATCTGCTCGGCGATCCGGCGGTGCAGCGTCGACAGATTCCCGGGTTCGATGTCGGCGAGCAGGGAGCTGCGCAGCCGGTCGTGCACGATGGTGAACCGGTCGCCGGCATCCCAGACCAGGCCGCGTTCCTCGGCCTGGCGGACTGCGCGTTCGGCCTGGCCCAGTGAGAGCCCGGTGAGCGGCGCGACCGCGGTGAGGGTGAACGAGCGCCCGTAGACGGCGCCGGCCTGCAGCACCCGGCGGGTCACGCCGTCCAGCAGCGAGATCCGGCGGCCGAGGATCGCCGCGGACTCCTGGGAAGCCTGGAAACCGTCGGAGGGCGCAGTCAATTCCCACCCCTCCGGGGTAGGGGCCAGCGCACCGGACTCGACCAGCCCGCGCAGCACGGCGCCGATCATCAGCGGCTCGCCGCGGGAAAGTTCGTCAACCAGGGCGGGCAGCTCGGGCGGCACGTCGCCGGCCATCGAGCGGACCACCTCGGCCACCTCGACGGCGTCCAGCGGCGGCAGGTCGACCACCGGCAGGCCGGGTGAGGTCAGCAGCGGGTGATCCGCCGTCACATCCTCCGGCCGCAACGCGACGACCAGCGCGAGGTGGGCCGGAAGTGCGCCGTGCTGGGCGTCACGGGCGAAGCTGGTGAGCACCTCGACGGTCAATTCATCGGCCCACTGGCAGTCGTCCAGCATCACGACCACCGGGCGATCGACGCTGCCCAGTGTGGTCAGCAACGTCGTGATGGCGGAGACCGCGCGGGCGCGGGCGTGCTCGCCGAAATGCGGACCGCCGTCCACGGCCGGCAGCACCTCGGACAGGCCCGGCAGCACGTCGCGCAGGGTGGGGGCGGCCGCGGCGAGCTCGGCGATCAGACGGTCCCTCAGATCCGGGTCCAGGGAGGCTTCGGCGACGATGCCCTCGACGACCCCGACGAGCACCTGGAGCGGGTGCTGGGCCGCGCCCTCGACGCCGCCGCCGCGCAGTACCCACACCCCGCGCTCGGAGACCCGGGCGGCGAACTCGGCCAGGAGCCGGGACTTGCCGCCACCGGAGACGCCGGCGACCACGGCGCACGCGGCGACGCCGTGCCGGGC
>NZ_JACDFE010000187.1 GCF_013815995.1 Sporichthya sp. | reverse complement strand
GCGCAGGCCCGGCCGCCGCGAGCAGCGTGGCCGAGGGCACCGGCAGCACATCGGCCTCGCGTGGCTCGAGCTTGAGCAGACCGCCGCCGTAGGCGCGCCCGACCGTCTCGGCCCCGATCAGGGTGACGGTGTTCAGCGCGGCCAGCGGCAGCAGGTCGGCGCCGACCCGGCGCAACCCCGGGCGCAGATAGACCCCGTGCACGCTGTTCAGATGGTGCACCCGGGCGCGGTTGCCGGTCAGGTGCGGTCGGTCGGCGTTCATATAGGTCAGCAACAGGTCGGCCGGGGGGACGAGCGGCACCCGCCACCACGGCCGGCGGACCCGGCACTTGTAGGCCCCCGGCACCCCGTCGCGTTCGCCGGCGCGGATGTAGTCGGCCGCCGCCGCGGACGGCGTCTCCGCCGGACGGAACAGCCAGGTCCGGGCCCCGGCGTCACCGAGCGCGCGCCAGGCCGTCGCCGTGAACGCGGGCTCGCGCAGATGCCGGCTGCCCGGCGGGGACAGCGGGACGACGTCACCCGAGGACAGGCCGAGCTCGGCGACCCGTTGCGGGCTGAGCGCGAACCAGCGGTTGTTGCCGGTGACCGCGCCGAGGGTCGTCTCGCCCCAGTCGTGCAGCGTGCCGAAGGCGGGATCGGCCGTGAGGCCGGCGTAGAGATCGCGGACCCCGCCGGGGAGGAGCGCAGCAGTCCACTTCCCCGCCGAGGCCGGCGGTGCCCAGGTGCTCTCCGCGCCAGTGGCGGCGGTCAGCTCCTCGAGGTCCTGGACCTGGAGCAGCTCGCAGTGCGAGGCCGGTCCTTCGCCCTCAGCCAGAAGCAGCACCACCTCGGCCATCACGCCGGGGAAGACCCGCTCGGTGAACAGGACGAGCCGGACCCGACCGAACCGGCGCATCAGGAAACTGCGGACGTCCGCGGCGTAGTTGACACTGAGAAGCTCGGCCGGCAGCACCAACCCGAGCCGGCCGCCGGGGCGGAGGAACGCCGCGGCGTGCACGGTGAACGCCGCCCAGGACGAGGCCAGCCGGGTCAGTGACACCCCCGCGCTCAGGGCGGCGCGGCGCCCCACGGCCCGGGCCGGGCCGTCGAAGTCCTGGTAGCGGACATAGGGCGGGTTGCCGATGACGGCGTCGAACCGGGCCTCTGCGGGCGTGGCGAGGAAGTCGCCGACGCTGATCCTGGCGTCGTGTCCGGCCCCGGTCAGGGCCGCCAACGCCGCCTCGGCGCTCGAGCGGTGCAACTCGTGCCCGTGCAGGTCGGGAGCGTGGGCGCCGAGGGCGCGCAGTCGGTCGGCGGCGGGCAGCAGGAAGGCGGCCTCGCCGCAGCTGGGCTCCAGCACGCGGTCCGTCCCGCACCGCACCGCCCACTCGACCACGTAGTTGCAGAGTGCGGCCGGGGTGAAGAACGCCCCCCGTGCCTTGCGCAGCGCGGCCGAGTCCAGCGACTCGGGCACGCCTCCGGTCTGGGTCACGTGGCGACGGTAACGGCCAGCACCGACGAGCTCAGCCCTGCCTCGCCGGACCGACCGTCCACGCGAAGATCGCGTTAAGCCCGCGGCGCAGGACCTTCGTCCCGACCTGTCCCGTTTAGGGAACCTGCAGAACCGGCATGCACTCCAAGCACCATGAACTGGAAGTGGCGCTGAACTGAAACGAGCGTGAGCCCCGATCCAGGGGGACCCGGGGCTCACGCGTTCAGGGGTTCAGCTCAGCTGAACGACGGGTGCGCTCAGAAAGCGGTAGGGCTGTCCGCGGGGACGACGGGCACGGTCGCCTCGGGCTGGTCCGTACGGACCTTGTCCGCGGCCGCGTCGGCGTGCGCCCAGTCGTCACTTGCCTGCGGGAGCCGCCAGGCGTTCCAGGCCGCGTAGGCGCCGACGCCCAGCGCGCCGACAACCGCGGCGGTGCGGAACGGGTGGCGCTTCTTCGGCGCCTCCATCAAGCCGGCCCGTACCGCCAGGTTCAGGCCGGTGGCCTTCACCTTCGGGGCGGTCGCCTTGACCTTGGGCAGGACCTCAGCGCCGGTGGCCTTCACTTTGGGCAGCACGTCGTCGACGAGCGTGTCCTTGGCGTGGCTCACGTGCGGTGCGGCCCGAACTGCCAGGTCGGCGCCGGTGGCCCGCATCTTGGGCAGGACGTCAGTGACCAGGGTGTCCCTGGCGTTGCTCAGGTGCGGGCCCATCTGGTCGGATAGGTCGGCCGCAGTGCGGCGTACGGCTCGCGCGGAGGGCCGGGTCATCGCAATCTCCTTCGTCCGGGTTGTGCTCATGGAAGTGATCCTTCCCGGCCCGCTCGGGTGCAACCGCCCGCAGGCTGTGACGGGCGGTACGCGTGGCAGGATGTTGGGTCCGAGAAGCATGCGACGAGAGGTTTCCGTGGCCGAGGAGCTGTTCGCCACCCTGCACACGTCCCTCGGGGACATCACGATCCGGCTGTTCCCGGACCAAGCCCCGGCCACGGTGAAGAACTTCACCGAGCTGGCCCAGGGTGTGCGCGAGTGGACCGACCCCCGCAGCGGGACGAAGAGCACCGAGCCGCTGTACGACGGCACGATCTTCCACCGGGTCATCGCCGGCTTCATGATCCAGGGCGGGGACCCGCTCGGCACCGGCACGGGTGGTCCGGGCTACACCTTCAAGGACGAGTTCCACTCCGAGCTGCTCTTCGACCGCCCCTACCTGCTCGCGATGGCGAATGCCGGCCCGGGCACGAACGGCTCCCAGTTCTTCATCACCGTGGTGCCGACCCCCTGGCTGACGATGAAGCACACGATCTTCGGCGAGGTCGCCGACATCGACAGCCGGGACGTGGTGGAGCGCATCGGGTCCGCCGAAACCGGCCAGCGGGACCGGCCGCGCACCGACGTCGTGATCGAGAAGGTCGTCGTCGAGCGCCGCCAGGCCTGACGCCTCAGACGACTTACCCTGAACGAGATGGCTGACGACGCCGGCTCCGGCGAGACCCCGGTCTGCTACCGGCACCCCGGCCGGGAGACCTACGTCCGCTGCGGGCGGTGCGACCGCTACATCTGCCCGGACGACATGATCTCGGCCTCGGTGGGGTTCCAGTGCCCGGAGTGCGTGCACGAGGGCAACAAGGGTGTGCGCGAGCCGCGCACCGTCGCCGGGGCCGCCGTCCGTCAGGACACCGGCGTCGTCACGATCTCCATCATCGTCGTCAACGTCCTGATCTTCTTCGCCGTCCAAGGCTCCGACAAGCTGCTCCTGCAGCTCTCGCTGAACCCCTTCGGCGAGGACGGGGACGGGGTGGCCCAGGGCGGCTGGCACCGGCTGATCACGGCGGCGTTCACCCACGAGGAATCGCTGCACATCGCGATGAACATGATCGCGCTGTGGCTGTTCGGCCGGCCGCTTGAGGCGATGCTCGGCCGCAGCCGGTTCATGGCCACCTACCTGCTCTGCGCGCTCGGCGGCTCGGCGCTGTCCTACCTGTTCATGGGCCTCGGCGACCCCGGCTCGATCGGCGCCTCGGGCGCGGTCTTCGGCCTGGTCGGCACCCTGGTGATCGTGGACCGTCAGCTGTGGACGAACCCCACCAGCGTGGCCATCTTCCTGACGATCATGCTGCTGCCCGGCTTCATTGTGGCCAATATCGACTGGCGCGGCCACGTCGGCGGCCTGATCACCGGGGGCCTGCTCGGTGCCCTGTTCATCTACGCGCCGACGGCCCACCGGATCGTGTGGCAGGTCGGCGGGATGGTCGCCATCACCGCAGTGTCGCTGCTCGGGGTGCAGTTGCACACCGACCACCTCGAGGACGAGTTGCGCGAGCGCGGATTCACCCTGAGCGCGCCGCCGGCTCCGGTTGTCCCCAGTGGGGACAACGGCTGTGGAGAACTACAACCGTGTGATTCGTCCGTTTTGGGCTAGCGCCACTGGGTGGACGTGATGAAGCCACCGGTGATGAAGCCGAAGCCGACCAGCAGGTTGTAGTTGTCGAGCGCGTCGATCGGATAGTCGCCGTTCGACACGTAGTAGATGACGATCCAGATCAACCCGAACAGGAACAGGCCGAGCATCAGCGGCGCCACCCAGGGCGCGCTCGGGCCCAGGTTCACCGGCTTCTGCTGCGGCGCGACCTTGCCGTCCTTCTTGCGCATCCGCGACTTCGGCATGTGGACACTCCCGGTGGAATCTGACGTGCTGCTTCGTCGGCTAGCGTAACGGCATGGCTGGCTCCGACGGCGCAGACGGGCGCACCGTCCGGGCGGCGTCGCGTTCACCGTGGCGACTCGTGGTCCCGGTCGTGCTGGCGATCGCCGGCCTGCTGTTCGCGATCACGGGCACAACGGCCCGCGGGACGAACCTGCGCTCCGGCGAGAACACCCGGTTGATCGACCTGATCCAGGCCGCGCAGGAACGCAACGACCGCTCCGGCGCGACCAGCGACCGGCTGCGCGCCCAGGTGGAGCGACTCGCGGTCCAGGCCGACGACCCGCAGGTGCAGCAGGTGCGCAAGGAGGGCGACGCGATCGCCGGCGCCGCCGGGCTGACGGCGTTGACCGGCGGTGGGCTCACCGTCACGCTCGACGACGCCCCGACCGGCGCCATCGACCGCACCTATCCGGGCCTGCCCCAGCCCACCCCGGACGACCTGGTGGTGCACCAGCAGGACCTGCAGGCGGTGGTGAACTCGCTGTGGGCCGGAGGCGCCACCGCGATTGAGTTGATGGACCAGCGGATCGTTTCGACCAGCGCCGTCCGCTGTGTCGGGAACGTCCTGATCCTCCAGGACCGGGTGTACTCGCCGCCCTATGCGGTGACCGCAATCGGCGATGTGTCCGCCCTGTCCAATGCGTTAGCTGCGTCGAATGCGATTTCGAACTACCGCGAGTACGTGGACGCTTATGGTCTGGGGTGGAACGTGGAAAGGCACGCACGGATCACGGTCCCGGCCTATACGGGATCGGTGGACCTGCGCTACGCGGAGGTGGACGAGCAGTGACCGTGACGGCCGAGGCGCCGCCGCAGGGACCCGCCCCACGACGGGGGGCGTCGCCCTTCCGCGTCGCCGTCCGCTCTCTGGGCGAGATCATGATCACGCTCGGCATGATCATGCTGCTGCTGGTCGTGTACCAGCTCTACTGGACCAACATCCAGGCCGGCCGCGCGCAGGACAGCGCCAAGGACAACCTGAAGTCCTCGTGGGTCGACGGACGGCCGATCAAGAACGGCGCGTTCGGGATCATGTATATCGAGCGACTGGGCAAGAAGTGGGAGAAGCCCCTCGTCGAGGGCGTCGACCTCGACCAGCTCGCCAAGGGCGTCGGGCACTTCCCGAAGAGCCAGCAGCCTGGCGAGGTCGGCAACTTCGCGGTCGCGGCGCACCGCGCCACCCACGGCGAGCCGTTCGCGTACCTGGACCGGATCCAGCCCGGGGACAAGGTGATCGTCGAGACCAAGACGAACTGGTTCGTCTACGTCGTCGACGCGCAGAAGAACCCGAGCCCGGACCACCCGGCCTGGAAGCTGGTCGACCCGAACTACGGCGAGGTGGTCCTGCCGGTACCCGAACGGCCGGGCGTGAAGCCGAAGCAGAAGCTGATCACCCTGGTGACCTGCAACCCGCGCTGGGGCTCCAGCACCCGCCTGATCGTGTACGGCCACCTCACCGAGGCCTACCCGAAGCCGGGTCCGAAGCCTCAGGAATTGGCCTACACCGACAAGAAGGCCTGACGCGATGTACGTGTGGATGTGGCGGCACCTGCCCGGCCCGTGGTTCGTGCGCCTGGCCCTGAGCCTGATGCTGGCCCTGGTGGCGGTGTACCTGCTCTTCGAGCACGCCTTCCCGTGGCTGGACCCGAAGCTGCCGTTCAACCAGGTCGAGATCGAGGGCGGCGCCGGCCAGTAATTCCGGCATCTAGGCTTTGCCGGTGGCCCGCATCCTCGTCATCGACAACTACGACAGCTTCGTGTTCAACCTGGTCCAGTACCTGCAGCAGCTCGACGCCGAGTGCGACGTGCGGCGCAACGACGTCGTGGGCGTGGCGGACGCGGCCGGGTTCGACGGGGTGCTGATCTCTCCGGGCCCGGGCACGCCGGAATCCGCCGGGGTCTGCATCGAGATGGTGCGGCACTGCGCGCAGGAGCGGATCCCGCTGTTCGGGGTGTGCCTCGGCCTGCAGTCGATCGGCGTCGCGTTCGGGGCGACGGTGAACCGCGCCCCCGAACTGCTGCACGGCAAGACCAGCTCGGTGCTGCACGAGGGCGTCGGTGTGCTGGCCGGCCTGCCGTCGCCGTTCACCGCGACTCGCTATCACTCCCTTGCCATCGACCCACCCACCGTGCCGGACTGCCTGGAGGTCACCGGGCGCACCGAGTCCGGCGTCGTCATGGCGGCCCGGCACCGGAGCCTCCCGGACGGGGTCGACATCGAAGGCGTGCAGTTCCACCCGGAGTCGGTGCTCACCGAGGGCGGGCACCGGATGCTGGCGAACTGGCTGGTGCGCTGCGGGGACCCGGGCGCGGTGGCGCGCTCGGCCGGCCTCGCGCCGGTCGCCCCGCCGCAGGCCGGCTGACCTGGTTCGCCAGGGTCGAGCTCAGTCCGCCGGACGCGACGCGACCGCCGGCGCCGGCGTGACGACCGGGGTGGGCGTCGGGTCACCGAGAGGCGTCGGCGTCGGCTCTGGTGTGGGCTGGGTGCCCGTGCCCTCCGCGGTCAGCACGAAGGTGACGTTGCTGTTCTTCGGCAGCTGCTGGCCTGGCTCCGGCACCTGCCGGAGTACGTATCCCGGCGGGTAGCGGTCCGAGACCTCCTGGCTGGGCGCCGGCACCAGGAATCCGGCCTGGGTCATGGTGGCGTAGGCGGTGGCGTAGGGCAGGCCCACCACGTTCGGCACCGGGACCAGTGCGACGCCGTTGGAGACGAACAGGTCGACCCGGGTGTTCAGTTTCTGCTTGGTGCCGGGCTTCGGGTTGGTCTCCAGCACCTCGCCGTTCGGGCGGTCGGAGTTGCGCTGGGTCACCTTGCCCACGACGAGGTTGGCGTCCTTGATCGCCTTGCGGGCATCGGCCACCGGCAATCCGATCACCTCGGGCACGACTGCGCGTACCTCGCCCTGGGAAACGACGAGATTGACGCTGTCGCCCCGGGACAGGGTGGTCTGCGCGGCGGGGTCCTGCTTGATGACCCGGCCTTCGCCGACGTTTGGGTCGTTCTCGAAGGTCACGACGGCCTTGAGCCCGCGGGCGTCGAGGGTCTGCTCGGCCTGCTCCTGGGTGAGGCCCTGCACCAGCGGCACGGCGACCTTCTCCGACTTGGTGCCGAGCACCTCCTTGCCGACGAGCACGCCGAGCACCGCGACCGCGATCACCGCGAGCAGCAGGAAGACCCAGCCGAACCCGCCGCGCCGGCGGTCTCCGCCGCCGTTCGAGACGGGCGGCATGGCGCTGGTCGCCGTCCGGCGGTTGATCTGCTCGGTGACGACCGCGTCGGTCATGACCGCCGGGGCGGAGATCGGCCGGCCGTCGAGCGCGCGCTCGATGTCCTCCCGCATCTCGGTCGCCGACTGGTACCGGTTCTCCGGATTCTTCGCGAGCGACTTGAGCACGATCGCGTCCATCGCCGGCGTGACCGCGGCGTCCACCGACGACGGCGCCTTCGGGTTCTCCCGCACGTGCTGGTACGCGACCGAGACCGGGGAGTCGCCCGTGAACGGCGGCTGGCCGGTGAGGAGTTCGTAGAGCAGGCAGCCGGCGGAGTACAGGTCGGAGCGGGCGTCGACCTTCTCGCCCTTGGCCTGCTCCGGGGACAGGTACTGCGCGGTGCCGATTACCGCGGCGGTCGCGGTCATGGTCGCGGAGGCGTCGGCGATGGCCCGCGCGATGCCGAAATCCATCACCTTGACCGTGCCGGAGCGGGTCAGCATGACGTTGCCGGGCTTGATGTCCCGGTGCACGATGCCGGCCTGGTGGCTGTAGTCCAGGGCGGTCAGGACTCCGGCGACGATCTCCATCGCGCGCTCGGGAAGAAGCTTGCGTCCGGAGGCGAGCAGCTCGCGCAGGGTCTGCCCGTCCACGTACTCCATGACGATGTAGGGCACCGGCACACCGTCGGCGTAGTCCTCACCGGTGTCGTACACGGACACGATCGTCGGGTTGTTCAGCGACGCGGCGGACTGCGCCTCCTTGCGGAAGCGCTGCTGGAAGGTGGAGTCCAGGGCGAGGTCCGAACGCAGGGTCTTCACTGCGACGGTGCGGCCGAGCCGGATGTCCTTACCGAGGCGGACCTCGGCCATCCCACCTCTGCCGAGCACTTCGCCGAGCTCGTACCGCTCGCCGAGGAGCCGACCCTGCTCTGTCACTGACCGTTCCTTCCCGTGGTCGTACCGGCTCGCAACCCGTCGCCCACTGCCTGCGCGGCGCTGGCGCCCAGGGTGTCCTGGGGCTGCGCCACGACGACGCTGACGACGACGGTGTCGCCCACCGGCACTGGGCCGTGCGGCGTGACGTCGGTAACCGTACCCGTCGCCCCGTCGGCGCTGACCTGCTGCTCCTGCACCTTCAACCCTCGGCTCTCCAGCCCCGACTCAACATCGGCGAACGGCCTGCCCACCCAGTCCGCCGGGTCCACCAGCACCGCCGGTGGACCGGAGGACACCCGGATCTCTACGTCGCGGTCGGTGGAGATTCGCGCCCCCGCCTCCGGCGACTGCGACAGGACGACACCGGCGGGCACGGTTTCATTCACCTCTCGGGTGATCTTGGCGCTCAATCCGTTGGCCTTCAGCGCCTGGCCCGCGTCGTACTCGGCCACGCCGGCGAGCGCCGGCACCACCGCGGTGCCCGATCCGGACCCGGAGGAGTTCAGCCAGATGGCGGTGAGCCCGAGAGCGGCCACGACCGCCGCACCGGCCAGCACGGACGGGCGCCGGTGCACCGGGGCGCGTGCCTTGCGGCGTCGGCCCGATGAACGGTGGCTGTTCGGGGTCGGCTCCAGCCGTCCCTCGGATCGTCCCTCGGACCGTGCACCGGGGCGTTCCTCGGGGCGACTCTCCGGTCGTAGAGAGGTGTCGGGTGGAGTGTCCGGGGCCGCGGGCGTATCGCCGGACCGGGTCTCGCCGGCTCGGGGTGCGGCGGGGCGGCTGCGCCGCTTCCAGCGCGCGGCGGCGACCCGCACGCTGGTCGGGTC
>NZ_JACDFE010000349.1 GCF_013815995.1 Sporichthya sp. | reverse complement strand
CCACGCAGGCGTCATCGTTCGGGAACCAGTCCCGGAACTCCTGCAACGTGCGCGGGTAGTCGACTCCGCCTAGCGGCCGTTCCTTGCTCACACCCGAAATCGTACTGCACTCAAGCAGATATGCAGACTTCATGATCGTCCGCGGGCTGGCCGCCGCCGGAGCCGAGGTGGTCATCTCCCGTCAGCGGGCCTGACCTGAGTTGGCGGCGACCCGCAGCGAGCTCGCATCGACGGCTTCGAACGCCGAGGCCGGAATCGACTTCAGCTCGTCGAGCAGGGCCTCCGGCCAGTGGTTGTCGGCGGTGCCCTGGAAGTACCAGGGCGAGCCGTTGTCGGCCAGGATCAGCCCGTAGGTCTGCATCGCCCGCAGCACGGTGCGGGTGTCCGCGCGCAGACCGTCGACTTCGAAGTCGGCCTGGAGCCGGAACCGCGCGCCCATCGGCGGGTAGCTCTGGTCGTTCACCGACCCGGCCTGGTGCCGGGCCGGCCAGACGAAGCGCCGGTCGGTGACGTCGGTGGTGAAGCGGATCGCGTGATCGACCCGGCCGGCCTTGACCTCGTCGTAGCGCAGCAGGCCGGGCAGGATCGGTAGCCCGGCGGCGTCCGCGCTGGTCCACCCCGCGGGCCGCAGCGCATTACTGCGCAGGTCCCAGACGGCGCCTGAGCCGGCGCGCCAGCCCTGCGCCGTCTTCCGCGTCGCCCAGGTCTCGTAGAGCTTGCAGCGCTTGGCGTCCACGACGATCGTGTGCCGGTCACCGCTGCGCCATTGCCCGCCCTCGACGTTGGTGTCCTTACCGAGCGGGTAGCGGACCCGGTCGCTCTCGTCGGCGTAGCCGAAGCGCACCTTGACCTTGCGGTGGCTCTTGCCGACGACCGTGACCGGGATGCCGTAGGGGACGGACTGCTCGCCGTAGGACGGGCCGAAGTCCGGGTGCAACCGCGAGCGCGGAGACATGTTCGACAGCCACGCCGCACTGCGCCCGTGCACCGGCAGGGCACTGATGTCGGAGTGCCAGACGTTGTCCGCCGGGAACGCGGTGCACGAGGTTCCCGGGATCCGGCGCACCGCCGCCGCGTCGGCCCCGGTCATGGAGCTACTGGCGAGCCCCACGGCAGCACCGGCGGCGAGCAGGACGGCGAGCGCACGCTTCATGCCTGAAAGTCGGTCCACCAGCGGCCGGACTGAAGGCCGACTAACAGTTCGTCAACCACGTTTGCGCCTGCCTGGCACCGCTCCGCGACCTCGTCCAGCATCCCGTCCTGGCCGCGGGTCAACCAGGTCGAGGATCCTAGGGTGACCGGATGATGTCTTGGCTCTTCCTCGCAGGGGCGATCGTGACCGAGGTGACGGCGACGCTGTGCCTGCGCGCCTCGGACGGATTCGCCAAGCTCGGCTTCACCGCGGTTGTCGTGGTCGGCTACATCGCGTCGTTCTGGTGTCTGTCCCAGTCGCTGCAGCGGGGGATGTCGCTCGGGGTCGCCTACGGCGTCTGGTCCGGGATCGGCGTGGCCACCGTGGCGGTGCTCGGCCGGCTCTTCTTCGACGACGGCCTGAGCGCGGTCACGGTCGGCGGGATCGCGTTGATCATCGTCGGCGTGGTCGTCGTCCAGCTCGGAGGAACTCACGCGGAGGCCTGACGCACCGTCGGATCAGTCGGGCAGCTTCGGCACCTCGACGCCGGTGGAGCGCCCGATCAGGACGGCCCGGTCGATCGCCGCGGTGCCGAAGCGTTCCCGGACGGCATCGAGGGTGGCGTCCAGAACGCCGGTGTCCGGAGCGCTGACGGCCCCATTGGCGGCGCGCGGGAAGGGCAGCGCCAACTGCACGGCGTCGTCGTCGTCGAGGTCGGGAACCGAGACGCCGACCAGGGTGAGGCCGCGCTCCGCGATCAGCGCAGCGGCGGCGGTCATCAGGGCCTGGATCGCCGCGAGCACCGTTGCCGTGTCGTCGGTCGGGGCAGGCAGCGTGTGCGAGCGGGTGACCGAGGCGAAGTCGTCGAAGCGCAGACGGAGCACGACCGTGCGCCCGACCCGGTTGGCGGCGCGCACCCGGCGCATCACCCGGTCGACGATCCCGATCACCAGCGCGTCCACCTCGGCCGGGGTGCGCCGCCCGCGGCCGAAGGCCGACTGCGAGCCGATCGACTTTCGCCGCCGCCCGACCACGACCGGACGTGGATCGTGATTGTGCGAGAGCGCGAACAGTTGGCGCCCCGCCGCCGGCCCCAGCATCGAGGTCAGCACGTCCGGGGCCAGGGTCGCGACCTCGCCGACGGTGTGGATGCCCCGTTCGGCGAGCTTGCCGGTGGTCACCGGGCCGACGCCCCACAGCGCGTCGACCGGCAGCGGGTGCAGGAACTCCAGCTCGGTCTCCGGCGGCACCAGCAGCAGCCCGTTCGGCTTGGCCTGACGGCTGGCCACCTTGGCCAGGAACTTGGTCCGGGCGATCCCGACGCTGATCGGTAATCCGACTTCCGTGAGGACCCGGGCGCGTAGCCGCGTCGCGATGTCGGCCGGCGGGCCGGACAGCCGGCGCAGGCCGCCGACGTCGAGGAAGGCCTCGTCGATGGAGATGCCCTCCACCAACGGGGTGACGTCGTCGAAGATCGCGAAGACCGCCCTGCTGGCCTCGGTGTAGGCCTCGAAGCGCGGCGCGACGACGATCGCGTGCGGACACAGCCGCCGCGCCATCACCCCACCCATCGCCCCCTGGACGCCGTAGGCCTTGGCCTCGTAGCTGGCCGCCAGCACCACCCCGCCGCCGACCAGGACCGGCTTGCCCCGCAGCGCCGGGTCGTCGCGCTGCTCGACCGAGGCGTAGAAGGAGTCCAGGTCGGCATGCAGAATCGACGCCTCGCGGCGGTCAGCGCTCTTGAACCGGTCCATCGAACGTATGTTCTGCATATCTGCTTGAGTGCAGTACGATTTCGGGTGTGAGCAAAGAACGGCCGCTAGGCGGAGTCGACTACCCGCGCACGTTGCAGGAGTTCCGGGACTGGTTCCCGAACGATG
>NZ_JACDFE010000186.1 GCF_013815995.1 Sporichthya sp. | reverse complement strand
GGCCTCGGCCCTGCTCGCCGACCCGGAGGCCGCGCGCCGGTTCGCCACCGCCGAGCTCGCCGGGCTCGCCGCCGCGGACGTGAGTACCGCCCGGCTGCGGGACACGTTGGAGGCCTACCTGGCCGAGGGCGCCAGCCACAAGCGGGCCGCGCAGCGCCTGACCCTGCACGAGAAGACCGTGGAGCAACGGGTGCGCCGGGCCGAGGAACTGCTGGGCCGGCCGCTGGCCGGGCGGCGCGGCGCGGTCGAGGCGGCGCTCGTGGTGCACCGCCTGCTCGGCGACTGACCGCAGAGGCAGCGGCACTCCTCCGGCGACATAGCGCCGGCCCAACAGGCTCCCGCGAGGACATGGGACGCCGCGTCAGGTGAACCTACGGTTTCGCGCAGCCCCCTCGAGACTGCGCGAATTCCAGGACGTGTGAATGTCTGTCACCGACTACACCGCGATCGACCTCGCCACCGCCGAGGTCATCGCGAACCCCTATCCCGCCTACGCCGCCCTGCGCGCGCACTCGCCGATCCCCGGGTACGTCGACTACCCGCCCGGCACCGTGCCGGGCGTCGATGAGCCCGTCACGGCCTGGGCCCTGCTCAAGCACGAGCACGTCCGGGACGCCGCCCGTGACCAGGCGACCTTCTCCTCCCGTGACCCGCTGCAGGAGGCCTCCGACGCCCCGACCCTGATGCTGGTCAACACTGACCAGCCGCTGCACACCGCGCACCGCAAGGTGGTCAACACCGTCTTCACCCGCAGCCGGGTCGAGGCGATGCGGCCCTGGCTCACGCAGCGGGTCGCCCAGCTGGTGGGCGAGCTACCGGCCGGGCTGGAGTTCGACGCCGTGCACGAGTTGTGCGCCCATGTGCCGGCGGTCGTGATGTGCAAGTTCTTCGGCGCCCCGGACTCCGACGCCCCGAACTACGAGCGCTGGGCGAACGCGTTCATGCTCTCGGCGGACCTGACCGGCGAGGAGCGCAACGCCTCCAACCAGGAGCTCGGCGGCTACTTTGTGACGCTGTGTCAGGCCCGGGCCGAGGCCCTCGCGGCCGGGGAGGAACCCGGCGACGGCCTGATCGACGCGTTGCTGCTCGCCGAGGCGGACGGAGAGAAGCTCGACTTCGGCGAGATCGTCCGGTTCTGCATCACCCTCGTGGTGGCCGGCAGCGAGACCAGCATGTACTTCGGCGCCAACGTCATCGACGCGCTGCTCGACCATCCCGAAGCCGCCGCGCGGGTGCGCGCCGACCGCGGCCTGATCAAGGCGTTCCTGGACGAGACTCTGCGCCTGACCGGACCGCCGCAGCGGCTGTTCCGGATCGCCACCCGCGACGTGCAGGTCGGCCACGCGCAGATCAAGGCCGGGGACTGGGTGGCGCTGTTCTTCGCCGCCGCCAACCACGACCCCGACGTCTTCGCCGACCCCGAGCGCTTCGACCTCGACCGGGCCAACGCCAACAAGCACCTGACCTACGGCGTCGGCATCCACTACTGCCTCGGGGCGCCCCTGGCCACGCTCGAGATCGAGGTGCTGGTCGGGGCGCTCTTCGACCGCTTCGCGCGGATCGAGCGCGGCGCGGGGGAGAGCGTCCCGCAGACCGCGACCCTGCTCCAGCACAGCCGCACCCGCATCCCCGTGGTCCTTCACGAGCACCTTCACGAGCAGGAGAGCTGAGCCCATGACCGCCCCCACGACCAGCGCCACCACCGAAAGCATCAACGTCCAGACCACCCGGCGGATGTACGCCGCCGTCCCGGCCGGGGACGCCGAGACCGTGATGGCCAACATCCACGCCGACATCGAGGTCACCTACTACGGCACCGCCGATGTCCCCTACGCCGGCGAGTACGTCGGAGCCGCCGGGTTCGGTGAGTTCCTCACCAAGGTCGGGGAGAGCGTCGAGGTCATCGCGATGGAGCCGGCGCTGATCATCGAGGAGGGCGACAACCTCGCGGTCTTCGGGCACCTGAAATTCCGGACCCGGAAGATGGGCACCGACTTCGAGTCCGACTTCGCGCACATCATCGAGTTGCGCGACGGCAAGTGGTACCGCTTCCGCGACTTCGCCAACTCCGCGCTGGTCGCCGACGTCTTCCGGGCCGAGGCGTAGGCGGTACCGCAGCCACTGGCGCCACGACCGCGGCGGACACGAGCAAGACCAGGACCACGAAGAACGAGAAGCCGGCGGGCACCACCGCCGCGAGCGCCCTGTCGGCGGTCGAACGCGTCGTCGCCACCTCGCCGATCTTCGGCGGCACCGACGGTCAAGAAGACGATTCAGGTCTCGATCACCGCGCCGTCCTACGTCCAGCAGTGCCTGGATCTGAAGAACGCCGGCGTCGAGGCCCTCGGGCTGTCCTTCGACGCGGCCTCGCAGCACCGACTGGCCCGCTCCTGCACGCAGGTCGGCTACTTCCCGGACGTCATGCCGTATCCGCTCGGCGTCGGCAACGAGAAGCAGTTCCTGCAGGCCAACAAGTGGCTCGGCAACGCCTACGTCTCGATGAATCACTTCCCGTGGTCGCCAGTAACACCGCGGCCGAGAGGTACTGGCAACGACGCTCGGTGGGCTGACCCCGCGCTGCACCGACCTGCTCGCCCCGAGCGGTCCGCAGGCCTTCGCCCGCCGCTGACCCCCGCGGGATCGACTACGCCGCCGGAGCGCGGTGCAAACGCACGTGCCCGCTTCCGGTCTGGGCCCGCAGGGTCACGACGCGGGCTCCGGCGCGCGGGGCGTCCTGGACCGGGAGGTCGGAGTGCAGCACGCCGGATCCGGTGGTGATGTCCAGCTGCACTGACAGTCCGTCAGGAACGCCGATGCTCAGGGAACCGTGCCCGGTGGCCAGGTCGACGTTGCCGTAGGCCGCGTCCACCGACGTGGATCCGGCGCCGGAGCGCGCGTGCAGGTCGCCCCGGACGGCCCCGGCGGTCAGCGAGCCGCTGCCGAACCCGCACGCCAGGGAGCCGCCGACCTCGCCGAAGCGGGCCTCGACGCGGCCGGCCTTGAGCTGCACCGATCCGCTCACGGTCCCGACCCGGCTCTCGCCGTTGCCGTAGCGCAGCCGCAGGTCCCCGGCGACGGTGCCGAGGTCGATGCTGGCGTGGCCGGTCGCGACGTCGGCCGCGCCGATCTGCCCGGTGACGGTGATGTCGGCCGTGGCGCTCGCGAGCTTCGCCGCGGTGCCGGTGGGCACCTCGACCACGACATCGATGGTGTCCCGGTCCTTGCGCCAGCCGGCGATCAGATCGAGCAGTCCGCCCTGTCGCGGTGCCCGCACGTGCAACGTGTCCCCGCGCAGCTCGACCGTGCACCGCTCGAGCAGGTCGCCGCGGGCGGTGAGAGTGACGGTGGCCTCGGCCAGGCCGTCACGCGCGGCGACGGCGAGGCTGCCGTGCCCGACCTGGACCGCGAGCTTGATGGGGCCGGTCAGCGGAAAGGTGAAGATCTTGGGGTTCATTCAGGTCTCCTGACGACGTCAGCCGTTGATCCAGCCGGTGATGCGGTTGCCGCTTTGGCGCCGGCCGTAGGAATGGGTGGGGGAGAGGGCGGAGTTGGCCGCCCGGAGCAGCCAGGTGTTCACCGAGACGCCCTCAGCGCGGGCCGCGGTCTCGATCTGGCCCTTGAGGGATTCCGGCAGGCGAAGGGAGATCCGAGCGTCGTTCTCGCCCTCGTCGCTCGGGGTCGGCGGGGGTTCAGCCATCGGCGCGAGCCGGACCTCGACCCGGAGTTCGTCGTGGTCGAGCCGGACCGCGACCGCGGGGGAACCCGGGGCGTCGAGCAGCTGCTCGGTGATCTCGTCAGCGGCCGCGGAGACCGCCTCCAGGACAGCCAACCGGACGGCCAGGTTGGTGGCCGTGCGGCGTGGCGCCGCACGGGCTTCGCGGCGGCTCGCAAAGGTGGTTAAAAGCCCCGTGTCCAGCGGGGACTGTGCGCAGGGGAGGCGCAGAATGCCTGGGATGGGGACCGGAAGATTGCGACGAATCGGACTGGCCGGCGTGCTCGTGCTCGCCCTGGCGCGGGCCTCGGCCCGATCGTGACCGCGACCGCGGCTGAACAGGCGAAGTGCAGCTGCCTCGTCAATGACGAGAACGACCAGCTCGCCGACGCCGATGTCGTGTTCAAGGGCGTCTACGAGGGCTCGACCAGCTCCGCCTACCGCGACCGGGACGGCCAGACCCACGAGTCCGGCATCGTGCGGCACTTCACCGCCTTCGAGTCCTACAAGGGCGAGGTCCGCCCGGACACCGCCGTCGTCGACCTGTCGGACGGGTGCGGGGAAGGCGTCGGCGGCATGGGCGGGGAGACCACCTACCTGGTGTTCGCCGAGCACCCGACCAAGGCGGCCCAGAAGCAGTACGACCTCGCCGAGTCCGACCTGGTGCTCCAACCCTGCGGCGGCACGCGGGAGATCGACGCCGACGACGAGCCCTCCTTCGGGCCCGGCAAGCGCGTGACGGCGGCCGAGGAGCCGGAGACGACGCTGCCGGCTGAACCGGCTGGGCCAGCCGAACCGGAGGGGGAGAAGGAGCACAGCCTCTCCGTGCTCGGTGATCTGCTCGGCGACCTTCTCGACCGGCTGCTCGGCAACGTGCAGACCCCGGACGGCGACGGGTTCCAGCTGCTGGAGCTCGGCAACCTGGGCGAGGCGCCGGGCACCCCGCCGGGCGGTGAGGGCGGCGCTCCCGAGGTCACGGTGCCCGAGCTGGGTGGGCTTCCGGCCGCCCCGCCGCCGCCTGCCGGGTGACGCTCCGCGCGCGTTCATAGAAAGCTCATAGAAATTCCGTTTACGCTCCGGCAAAACCGCCCATGTGGGGCGATGTCGCGGCGTAGGAGTAGTACATGAGGTCCAAGGTGTTGAAGTCGGCCGTCGCGGTGGCCGGAACGATCGGTTTGCTGGCCGCCGCCACGAGCGTCCTGCCGGGAACCGCGGGCGCCGCGGACTCGACCGGGCGGGTCGCGGCCCCGGTCGTGTCGGACTTGCTGCACCTGGACGACATCGACCAGGTCACGCTGTCCCCGCAGCTCGCGTCGATCCTGGGCACCCAGACCCTCGACCTGGCGACGGTGGCGAAGCTGCGCGCCGCCGGGCCGAGCCTGCCGGGGGAGAAGACGCCGCCGGTCGGGACCACGCTGCTGTGGCCGGCGCTGGACATCTCCAAGCCGAGCGTCACCGGCCTCTACGTCAAGCAGTACACGTTGCGCGCGACCGGCGACCACGTCGAGGTGTGGGTCGCCTCGGGTTCCGACGGGGTCAGCAAGGGCACCGAGTTTCCCGCCGGTGACTGCCGGGCCGCCGCGGTGCCGGGCACCACCGATGTCACCGATGCCCAGGTGAAAGATCTGGTCAACGAGTTCGAGACCAACATGTACCCGAAGGAGACGGCCGCCTTCAGCACACCGAAGGAGCGCGCCGGGCTGGCCACGCTGCCCGGGCTCACCCCGGCCGGCATCAACTTCGCCGGCGACGGCGAGAACACGGTCACGCTGATCGACAACGTCCGGGACCCGAACTTCTACGACTTCCCGACCAACCGCTCCTATGTCGCCGGCTTCTTCATGCCGCTGATGAACGAGATCACCGACCGCAACGTGATGACGATCGACGCCTTCGACTGGGCGCACCGCACCGGGGTGAACCCGAAGGACGAGCCGAGCGACGACCTGTGCAAGAGTCGCCCGGCGCGCCCGCGGACCTACGAGGGCACCTTCGCCCACGAGTGGCAGCACCTGCTGCACAACTACACCGACCAGAACGAGACCACCTGGGTCAACGAGGGGTTGTCGACCTTCGCCGAGACCCTCGTCGGCTACTCCGACGCCTCCCACACGATCGACGACGCCAGCTCCGAGGGTTCGATCCACTGCTTCCAGGGCTTCGGCATCACCAAGGGCCGCTCGAACCCGAACCCCAACGCCTGCGGTGGCCCGCAGAACTCCCTGACCAAGTGGGGCGATGAGGGCGCGGGCAGCGAGATCCTCGCCGACTACGGCAACGTTTGGTCGTTCATGCTCTTCATCTTCGATCGCTACGGCCTGCCGATCATCAGTGGCCTGCACCGCGACGGCGAGGCCCAGGGCCTGGCCAGCCTGCAGAAGCAGCTCGACATCCTCGCTCCGGGGACCAAGGTCAGCGACGTCATTCACGACTTCCAACTGATGAACCTTCTCGACCGGTACGTCGATGTGAAGGGTGGTCAGGTCCAGGGCATCGACAAGGGCCGGGTCACCACCAAGAACCTGCACGCGACGGTGAACCTGGCCAACCCTGCGGCCTTCACCAAGCCGGGCGCAGCCCCGAACGGCGCCGACTACGTGGTGCTGCGCCAGAACAAGGGCGCCTTGCCGCAGTCGCTCGCCTTCGCCGGCGCGCAGACGGTGAGCGGGGGCGCCGCCCCCTCCGCCGAGAAGGACCCGACGGCCGCCTTCCAGGACACGCTCTTCGGTGCGGAACCCGCCGGCGCCGTCGCCAACTGGCAGGTCAGCCTGGTCGGCATCGACCCGGCCAAGCACAAGGCACTGATCCGCTCGGTCCAGGGCTTCAACAGCTCGTTCTCGGCCAAGGACCTGGCCGCGTTCAAGGCCTACCCGCTGCTGGTCGCCGTGGTCAGCCACGACAACCCCGTCGACACCGTCACCCCCAACGAGGAGTACGCGCCGTACACCCTCACGATCAACGGGCGCGAGCAAGCCGGCTGACCCGGCTGCTCCGGGTGGGCCTGACCCGGTCCGAGGCGTAGTTTCCACGGTCTCCCCACCCCGGGGCGCCGCGCCAGGATGGCTCGTCGGTGCGCCGCGGCGAGCTCCCCAGCTGACGCGGCCCCAGGTGAGGAGTCGTCATGAGCGCGACCGCGACCAACGCTGAGCTCGTCGAGGCCGCGGCCGGGCTGTTCGACACCCTGCGGGCCAACGCCGAGCAGGCCGACCTGGACCGCCAACTGCCGAAGGACTCGGTGCAGGCCATCGGGCAGGCGGGGCTGTTCCGGGTCTGGAACGCCCGCCGGTACGGCGGCGCCGAGGCCGATGTGAAGACGCAGATGCTGGTGACCACGGAGCTGGCGCGGGCCTGCTCCTCCGCGGGCTGGGTGACCGGCGTGATCACCGGCTCGCACTGGATGGCCCACAGCCTCCCGGACCGCGCCACCGCGGAGATCTGGGGCGACAACCCCGACGCGCTCGTCTCCGGCAACGTCACTCCGCATCCCGTCGTGGTCCCCGAGACCGACGGCGGCTACGTCATCTCCGGGCGCTGGGGCTTCGGCTCGGGCGGCGGGCACAGCGACTGGCTGTACATGCCGATCCTCGTCATGGAGGACGGCGCCCCCAACGTCCGGTTCTGCTTCGCCCCGCGCAGCGAGTTCACCATCGAGGACACCTGGCACGTGCTGGGGATGCGAGGCACCGGATCGAACACGATGGTCGCGGACAACGTCTTCGTCCCCGAGCACCGCACCTACCCGCTGCTCGGGCCGAAGGGCGCGATGAACGGCGTGACCCGCAAGGGACATCAGGATGAGGAGCTCTACCGCTGCCCATTCGGGATGATCGGCGGCGCGACGCTGTGCGGCACGTTCCTGGGCATCGCCGAGGCCGCCTTCGACCACCTCGTCCAGACCCTGCCGACCCGGCCGATCTCCTACAGCAACTACCTGACGTCCTCCGCCTCGGTCGGGACCCAGCTCGACATCGCCGAGGCCCGCACCCGCCTGGACATGGCGACGCTGCTCGCGCATCGGCTCGCCGACGACTGCACCGCAGCCGGCCGGGCCGGCGTGCTGCCGAGTGACACCCTGCGGGCCCGGGCCCGGCACGACTGCGCCGTCGTGGCCCGCGAGACCCGTGGCGTCGTCGACCTGCTCGCGCGCCTCGGCGGTGCCTCCGGGGCCGCCGAGGGCAGCCTGCTCAACCGGCTCTACCGCGACATCTCCACCGCCAGCCTGCACGGCGTCACCAACACCGCGACCACGCAGGAGAGCTACGGCGCCGCCCTGCTGGGGGAGCCGATCACCAGCACCTCGTTCCTCTAGACCAACCCCTCGAGCGGAGACATCAGATGTCGGCAATGACCCCAGACCTCACCGGCAGGACCGTCATCGTCACCGGCGCCGGGTCGGGCATCGGCAAGGCAGTGGCCATCCAGGCCGCCGTGATCGGGGCGAACGTCGTCGTCACCGACATCAAGGGCCAGGACGAGACCGCCGCCGAGATCGGTGCCGCGGCCGAGGCCCACGAGCTCGACGTCACCGACGCCGGCGCCTGGTCGCGCGTCGTGGAGGCCGTCGTGGCCTCCCGCGGCGGGGTGTACGGGCTGGTGAACAACGCCGGGATCGCCAGTGCCACCGACTCGCTCGCCGTGCAGACCGAGGAGGGCTGGGACGCCATGATCGGCGTCGACCTCAAGGGCGTCTGGCTCGGGATGCGCGCCGTGCTGGCGCCCATGCTTGCGGCCGGCGAGGGCTCGATCGTCAACGTCGCCTCGGTGGCCGGGCTGATCGGCGTCTCCGACGTGCTCGCCTACTCGGCGGCCAAGGGCGGGGTGATCGCGATGACCCGGCAGGTCTCCATCCAGCACGCCAAGGACCAGATCCGCGTCAACGCCGTCTGCCCCGGCGTGACCCAGACCCCGATCCTCGGCGACATCAGCGACGAGCTGCTGGCGGCGATCTCGAACATCACCCCGATGGGCCGCCTCGGCCAGCCCGACGACATCGCCGGCCTGACCAGCTACCTGCTCAGCCCGGCGAGTGCATTCCTGACCGGCCAGGCGATCGCGATCTGCGGCGGCTTCTCGGTCCAGTAGCCGCCGTCCGCCAGCAGATCCTCGACGGCGAGCTCGGTGGGGGCACCCTGCTGAGTGAGGTGGAGATCGCCACGCGGCTGGGGGTCAGCCGCACGCCGGTGCACGAGGCGTTCCTCAAGCTGGAGGCCGAGGACCTGCTCGAGCTCGCGCCGCGACGGGGGGCCGTCGTGGTCCCGGTCCGCCCGGGGGAGGCGGCCGACGTCCTGGAGATCCGGCACGCCCTGGAGGTGACGGCCGCGCGCCGGCTGGCCCAGGCCACGCCGGCGGCCCGCGAGGATGCGCACTGCGTGGGGGTGGCGTTTGCCGCGGGCGATGGCTTGGTTGTAGATGTTCGCGGCCCAGGGGCTGGCGTGGCGGGAGTCGTCGGCGAAGTCGATCAGGGCGTTGCGCAGTTTCTTG
>NZ_JACDFE010000185.1 GCF_013815995.1 Sporichthya sp. | reverse complement strand
GGCCAGGGCAGCCCGGTACGCCGCGTTGGTGCCGGCCTCGGCGGTGAGCAGGAGGGCGGTGCCGAGCTGAGCGCCGTCCGCGCCGAGCGACAAGGCGGCGAGGATCGAGCGGCCGTCGCGCAGGCCGCCGGCGGCGACGACGGGCACGTCGCTCTGACTGAAGGGGTCGACCATCGCCGGCACCAACGCCATCGTGCCGAGGGGGTCGCCGGCGGGTGCCCCGGTCTCGCGCGGACCGCCTTCGGTTGCGCTCGAGCCGTCGCCGCCGAGGAACTGGCCCCGGTGGCCTCCGGCCTCCGCGCCCTGAGCCACGACCACCTGGACGCCGGCGGCGACCAGCGCCCGACCCTCCGCGACGTTCGTGGCGGTACCGACGACGACCGAGCCGTTCGCGCGGAGCTGGGCCACGAGGTCGGCCGGCGGAACGCCGAAGGCGAAGCCCGCGACCGGTACGCGCTCGGCCAGGAGCACCTCGGCCTGGGTGGCGAAGTCGACGGCCGCCCGGGCCGGGACGGGCAGGCGCTCGGGTAACCCCAGGTCGGCGCGCAGCCCGGCGAGCAACGTCTCGACCCGGCCGACGGCCGCTGCGTCGAGCGGCGCCTCCTCGGTCGGGGGGACGAACAGGTTGGCCTGGAAGGGGGCGTCGGTCAGCGCGCGGGTGGCGCGGATCGCGTCCCGGATCGCGTCCGGGGTCGCGTAGGCGATGCCGAGCGATCCCAATGCGCCGGTGTTGGAGACAGCCGCCGCGAGCTCGGGAGTGCTGGGCCCACCGGCCATGGGCGCGCCGATGATCGGCAGCTCGATGTCGAGCAGCCTGGTCAGCCGGGTGTCACGCCACATCGCGCGACAGCTAATCAAATGGATCTAGGAGCGCTTGGGCGGGAGGGGTAAGAAGCCCGACGTGCGGGCCACGTACTCGGAGAACCCGGGCCGGTCGGCCATCCGCCGCTCGGTCAGCGCCGCCCCGCTGCCCTTGGTCAGGAACAGCGTCATGACGATCGGCGACAGGACGGTGAAGACCCCGATCCCGGTCTCGGCCGCGACCAGGAAGATCCCCCACCACACGCAGGCGTCGCCGAAGTAGTTCGGGTGGCGGGTGTAGCGCCACAGCCCCCGGTCCATCACCGTGCCCTTGTTGGCCGGGTCGGCCTTGAACTGCTTCAGCTGCCAGTCCCCGACCGCCTCGAAGAACAGCCCGAGCGCCCACACCCCGACGCCGAGCAGAGCGAGGACACCCACCTCGTCGTTCGCGTACGCGGCGACCTGGACGGGCAGCGAGATGAACAAGATGAGCGCGCCCTGCAGCCCGTAGACCATCCGCAGCGCGTAGGCGTTCCGTTTCTCCGGCGGGACTTTCCCGAGCAGGGCCTCGTAGCGCGGGTCCTCGCCGTGCCCGGCGTTGCGCCGGCCGATGTGCCAGGCCAGGCGCCCGCCCCACGCGAACACCATCACAGTGAGCAGCCACTGGCGGGTGTCGTCGCCGGAGCCGGCGGCGACCGCCGCGGTGACGCCGGCAACCGTGACGAAGCCCAGGCCCCAGGCGACGTCCACCACGCTGTGCTTGCCGAGCTTGAGGGCGAGAGCGAACGTCGCGGCGAGCAGGACGAGCAGGCCGCCCGCGCAGGCGGCCAAGCCGACGGCGAAAGCGCTGCCGTCGAAGGAGTCCATGCGCCCTTCCTACTCCCTCGTCGCGTGAAACCAGCCGAAGCCGCTGCGGATGACATCCGTTGCGAGCGCTGCGGATGACATCCAGTGTGAGCGCTGCGGATGACATCCGTTGTGAGCGCTGCGGATGACATCCGTTGTGAGCGCTGCGGATGACATCCGTTGAAACGCGGCTACCGGATCGCGAATGCCTCGGCGCGGACCTTCGGCATGCCGGAGGCGCCGGCCGCGGAGCGCTTGACGGCGAGGATCTGATCCACGCCCATCCGGCCCTCCTCGAAGACCAGCGCGCCGCCGACCATGTACAGCCGCCAGACCCGGGCGACCTCCTCGCCGACGAGGGCGACGACGGCGTCCCAGTTCTTCTCCAGCGTCTCCAGCCAGGCCCGGACGGTCCACACGTAGTGCTCGCGCATGGCGTGCACGTCGCGGACCTCCAAGCCGGCGTCCTCGATCAGCGCGACCGTCTCCCCGACCGGGCGCATATGCATGTCCGGGGCGATGTAGCACTCGATGAAGTCACCGCCGCCGGGCCGGTCGCGCCGGGACATCTGCTGGATCAGGGCCCGGCCGCCCTCGCGCAGGGCGCCGTTGATGACGCCGAGGAAGGTCGGGTAGTTCTCCGCTCCGACGTGCTCGCCCATCTCGATCGAGGTGACCGCGTCGAAGCCGGTCTCTGGCACTTCGCGGTAGTCCTGGAGCCGGATCTCGACCCGGTCGGTCAGGCCGCGCGCGGCAACTTTGGCCAGGACGAAGTCCTGCTGCTCGCGCGAGAGCGTGACGCCGATGACGCGGGCGCCGTAGTGCTCGGCCGCGTGCAGGGACAACGAGCCCCAACCGCAGCCGATGTCGAGCAGCCGGGATCCCTCGACCAGGCCGAGTTTGCGGCAGACCAGGTCGAGCTTGTCGCGCTGCGCGTCCTCGAGGGTGTAGTCCGACGCGTCGGAGGTGTAGTACGCGCAGGAGTAAGCAAGGTGCTCGTTGTCCAGCAGCAGGGCGTAGAACTCGTTGCTCAGGTCGTAGTGGTGACTGATCGCGGCGCGGTCGCGCAACTTGGTGTGCAGGACGCCGGTCAGCTTGGCCTGCGAGGCCGGCGTGGGCGGCTTCGGACCGATCGCGCCGAGCCGCACGGCGGTGCCGGCGGCGGAGACGATCTGACGTGCCCTCATTTTCGATGTGAACTGCATTTTCGGGGCGGCGAGGTCGCGTTCGCGGATCGTCGACCAGATCAGCCGGAAGCCCTCGGTGAGGTCGCCCTCGACGTCGAGCTCGCCGGTGATGTAGGCCTGGGCCAGCCCGAGCTCGCCCGGGCTCCACAGCAGCCGGCGCAGCGCGCGGCGGTTGCGGATCAGCACGGCGGGGGCGTCGGCCGGCCCCGCCTCGCTGCCGTCCCAGGCCCGGATCCGGATCGGCAACGTGCCGCCGAAGAGCGGCTCGAGCAGACCCGCCAGTTGACCGGCGGCGTTCTTACGCATCGGGACGGCCCTTCTCGAACACGAACTGGTAGACGTCGAGGTAGCGGGAACGGAACCCGGCCTCGGAGTAGGACAGGTAGAAGGTCCACATCTTGCGGAACGTCTCGTCGAACCCGAGGGCGTCGACCTCGACGGAGCGCGAGGCGAACCGCTCCCGCCACAGTCGCAGCGTGTCGGCGTAGTGCAGGCCGAAGGCATGCCGCTCGACAACCCGCAGGGAGGTGTGATCGGCGACCGACTGCTCGACCGACGCCACCGAGGGGATCAGCCCGCCGGGGAAGACGTACTTGTGGATCCAGGTGTAGGTGTCCCGGGAGGCGAGCATCCGGTCGTGCGGCATGGTGATCGCCTGCAGACCGACGCGCCCGCCCGGGGCGAGCAGGCGGTCCAGCGTCCCGAAGTAGGTCGGCCAGAAGTCGTAACCGACGGCCTCGATCATCTCGACCGAGACCACCGCGTCGTAGATGCCCTCGGCGGCGCGGTAGTCGCACAGGTCGATGCTCACCCGGTCCGACAGACCCGCCGCCGCGACCCGCGCGAGGGCGAGCGAGCGCTGCTCCTCGGACAGAGTGATCGAGCGGACGGTGGCGCCGCGGGCGGCCGCGCGCAACGAGAGCTCGCCCCAACCGGTCCCGATCTCCAGCACCCGCGAACCGGCGGTGACGCCGGCGGCGTCGAGCAACCGGTCCACCTTGTGCCGCTGCGCCTCGGCGAGTTCGTCCCAGCCGGCGACCGCCGCCATCTCGATCGAGCCGTCGCCCGGCCCGAACAACGCCGAGGAGTAGGTCATGGTCTCGTCGAGGAACAACGTGAACAGGTCGTTGGACAGGTCGTAGTGCCGGGAGATGTTGCGCCGCGCGTTCTCCGCGGTGCCCTTCTCGGTGTGCGGGTGGCGGTGCACCGCGATGTCGCGCAGCCGCTGCAGCGGCGGCGGGACCAGCGTCGACATCCGGCGGCAGAAGATCGTGAGGACCTGCGTCAGGTCGTCCGCGGTCCAGTCGCCGGCCATGTAGGCCTCGCCGAAGCCGATCAGCCCGCCCTTGCCGATCCGGCGGTAGATCGCGCCGGGACGCACCAGCTGCATCACCGGGGCGCTCGCGTCGCCGCCGCCGATGTTCCGTCCGTTCGGCAGCAGGATCTGCAGCTCGAGCCGGGTGGCGAGCCGCTCGAACAGGCCGCGGGCGATCTTGGCGCGCAGGCCACCCGGCGGCAGCGAGGCGATGTCCGGCCATTGGGCAGCGTCGACGCCGGCGTCGTAGGTACTACGCCGCAGGCTCCCCTGGTTGAAGGTGAGACTCACGTCAGACTCCCGGTTGGCGAGGGTGGTGCGGGCGGGAAACGACCGGGACGCGACGGGCCCAGAGCTTGATGCCCTGTACCCGGATCTGCGCGGCGACGGTGAGGGTGACCCAGGGGATCCGGGCCGCGGAGCGCAGCAGGGCGCCGGTGCCCGCTGTTCTACGTCGGCCGCGCACCGTGGCGACGAACGGCTTGTTCTCGCCCCGGTGCAGTTCGATGGTGATCCGGACCTGCTCGTCCGGCTCCGGCAGCGACATCACGTAGCTGCCGTCCACCGGATAGAACGGGGAGACGTAGAACTCCTTGGCGAGCTCGTGCCTGCCCTGGGGGGAGTCCGCACCGGGCCGCAGCAGGTAGGCGTGCCGTTCGCCGTAGGTGTTGTGCACCTCGGCGATCACCGCGACCAGGACGCCGCTCCCGTCGTGACACCAGTAGACCGACAGCGGGTTGAACACGTACCCGAGGACCCGCGCGTTGGCGAGCATCTGGATCCGGCCGCCGCGCAGGTCGATGTCGTGCAGCCAGAGGAACGCTTCGACGTTCTGCCGCAGCGTTCGATCCGGCTCCCCCAGGTGGTCCTGCGCACGGAACTGCGCGAGGGCGCGCAGCGGGCGCGGCGGGCGCGGCAGCGCGTCCAGGTCGACCAGCCAGGAGTAGCTGCGGTAGCGGAACGCGTTGCGCACCGGGGTGTGCCGGACGTGGGCGATCGTCGTGTCGTAGATCGCGGCGTTGGCCCAACGGCCGCCGGCGGCCGATGTCGCCTGCGGAGGTGCGCTTTCGGACGTGCAGGCGCTCACCAGGCACCGCCGAGCCGGCGCGCGGCGGTGAGGCCGGAGAGCGCGCCGTCCTCGTGGAAACCCCAGCCGTGGTAGGCCCCGGCAAAGGCGATCCGCTCATCGTTGAGCTCGGGCAGGCGACGTTGCGCGGCGACCGAGTCCGGGGTGTAGACCGGGTGCTCGTAGACCATCCGCGCGATCACCTTCGCGGGGTCGACCAGGTCCGGGGAGTTCAGGCTGACCAGGTACCGCTCGGGGCCGGGCAGCGCCATCAGGCGGGTCATGTCGTAACTGACGACGACCGATTCGGTGGACGCACGGCACGAGGCCATCCGGTAGTTCCACGAGGCCTGGGCGCCGGCCGCGCGGGGCAGCGGGGTGGTGTCGGTGTGCAGCACCGTGTGGTTGGTCGAGTATCCGATCGCGCCGAGGACGGCCGCCTCCACGGCGGTCGGCTGGGTGAGCAGGCTCAACGCCTGGTGCGGGTGGGTGGCGACCACGGCGGCGTCGAAGTGCGCGACCTGGTCGGCGTCGTCGCGGAGCTCGACGCCGGCGGCGGTGCGGGTCAGGGCGCGGACCGGCGTCGCGGTGTGCACCGCGTGGAGTTCTTTGGCGACCTGCTCCACGTAGCTGCGGGAGCCGCCGGTGACGGTCCGCCAGGGCGGGGACCCGGTGACGGCGAGCATGCCGTGGTGGTCCAGGAACGCGAAGAGGTAACGGGCCGGGTAGGCCAGGGCGGTCTCCGGCGGGCAGGACCAGACACAGGCCACGACCGGCTTGACGAAGTGGTCGACGAAGTAGGGCGAGTAGCGGCCGCGAGCGACGAACTGCCCCAGCGTCTCCTCCGCGCCCGGGGTCTCCGGCGCGGCGAGCAGTGCCCGGGCGGCCCGGTGGAAGCGCGGCACCTCGGTGACCATCCGCAGGTAGGCGGGGCGCAGGTTGGACCGGGCCGGGAACAGCCCACGCACTCCGCGGGCACCGGCGTACTCCAGTCCGCATCCCTCGCAGCGCACCGACATCGACATGTCCGAGGCCTGCGTCTCCACCCCGAGGGCGGCGAACAGGCGCAGCAGCGTCGGGTAGGTCTTCTCGTTGTGGACGATGAACCCGGTGTCCACCGCGAGGGTCCCCCCGGCCGGTCGCACGACGTCGTGGGTGTGCGCGTGCCCACCCAGTCGGTCGTCGGCCTCGTAGAGGGTCACGTCGGCCCCGCGCTGCAGCACCCAGGCCGCCGTCAGGCCGGAGACTCCGCCTCCGATGACCGCGATGCGGCGGCGGGGCAGTAGACCGGGAAAAGTCTCAGGCATGGTGCGGAAGGTTCGGCGCCGGGGGTTCATCGGCTTGCCCGCCCACCGGTTCGTTCAGACACAGACAGACGAAATCGCTGGTCAGCCGCTTCCACTTGCCGCGGCTGCGCAGCATGAAGTGACCGTGGCCGGTCATCGGGACCCAGCTCGCCGGGGTGCCTTCGGCCCGGGCCGCCAGGGCGTAGGCCTTCGAGGCCTTCGGGTCGGTCCAGCGGTCCATCGTTCCGTGCAGGACGAGCAGCCGGCGGTCGCCGAGCCGGACGCGGGGCTCCCCCTCGGGCAGCCACGGCGCCAGGGCCACGACCCCCACGACGGCCGGGTCGTCGGCGACCCGCAGCGCGGTCCGCCCGCCCATCGAGTGCCCGACCAGCACCACCGGGACATCACCGTGCCGGGCCCGGATCTCGGCCAGCGCCCAGCGGGCGTCGGCCACCGGGGAGGCCTCGGCACCGTTCCAGCCGCGCATCCGGTAACGCAGGGTCCACACTGCGACCCCGTCCCGGCGGGTGCGGCGGGAGATCTGATTCGCGAACGGTCGCATCCGGACCGCGGACAGGTGCCAGGGCTGGGACGGCTCCCGGCTCTCGGCCTTGCCGCCGTAGAGCACCAGGACGACTGCGGTGGTCTCGCCCCGGGCGCCCTTGATCTGGACTGTCGGCGACGGCCTCACCCTCGGTGTCCCCTCGACTTGATGTGCGCTGGAGCCTTCCATGTCCAGGCATTCGGTGGAGAGCCGCGAGCGGTTCGTCCGTACGGGTGGCCAACCCGTCATACCTACCCACGACGGTGGGAAGCGGAAACCTCCCCGTTCAGCGACCGTTCAGTTAGGCCATGTGGGTGGTTCCAAAACGGGTCAATTGGGGCAAGGAGATAGGGAACGCCCGCATTAGCGCACCACGGTCGAATGTCTATCGAAGTGCGGCAATCCGCCGGAAGACTTTGCCATTCGAGCGGGGTCAAATACTTCAGTCCGTCGCGCGGCGGGCAATCGCACTGCGATCATCGTGCTAACGCCAAGCCACCGTCCAAGGCACGTACTGACAGGGGATCAGTGACCCGCGATGACCATGAACCCGAGCACTTCACACTTTGACACCGCCATGCGCGGGTACGACCGGGCCGCTGTCGACGCCAAGGTGGCCGCGCTGACCGACGAGCGGGTCGCCTACGAGCGCCGCGCCGCCGAGCTCGAGCGCGAGATGACGCGGATGAAGCAGTCGCTGGCCAACGGCGAGAGCGCTCCCTACTACATCACCCTCTCGCGCAAGCTGGAGAACATCCTGCGCGACGCCGACGAGGACTCGCAGCGGACCAAGTCCGACGCCGAGATCGCCGGCCAGCGCGAGCGCGAGCGGGCAATGTCCGTGGGCGAGGATCTGATGGCCCGCACCAAGGACGAGACCGACCGCCGCGAGACCGAGACCCGCGCCCAGATCGAGGGCATGATCGGCTCGGCCCGCTCCGAGGCCGAGCGGGTCCGCCAGGAGTCGACCGACAAGGCCGCCCAGCTGGTGGCCAGCACGAGCGACGTCGTCGAGAAGGCGCGCATCAAGGGCGCCCAGATCGCGACCGAGGTCGAGACCAAGCTGACGGCGCAGCGCGAGCAGTTCGAGCGCGACACCGTCTCCCGTCAGGAGACCGCGGAGCGTCGCCTCGCCGAGACCGCGCAGATGGCCGAGCAGATGAAGGCCGAAGCCGCTCGGATGACCGAGGACTCGCAGCGCGCGGCCAAGGCCCTCATCGAGGCCGCCCGCGCCGCCGCGACCGAGCTCATCACCGAGACCACCTCGCGCGCCGAGCGCCTGCAGCAGGACGCCGAGCGCGAGCTCGCCGCCCTGACCCACCGCCGGGACAGCATCAACGCGCAGCTGTCCACGGTCCGCGAGACGCTCTCCAGCCTGTCCGGTGGCGCGCTCGCCAAGTAGCTCCTGCGGGCCGGACTCCTAGCCGGCCGGCAGACTGCACCAAACGCAGTGCCCAATAAACTTCTCGGGGCGGCGCCATTTGGCACCGCCCCGAGACGTTTAACCGGTGCTCGTTCAGCCGTTGCCGGAGCCGCCCTCGTTGTCCGAGTCCTTGAACGTGAAGGTGCAGATGACGACGCCGGTCCGGTCGCCGGAGCGGAACTTCGCCTCGGTGTGCACGCGGCCCACCTCCTCGCCGGCGGAGCCCAGGTCGACCCCGAACGGCGAGCTCGGCGACTCGGACTTCGCCACCAGCTTGCCGTCCTCGTCCTTCACCCGGAACAGCACCTTGCGCAGGTTCACGTCCGCATTGCGGAAGCCGCCAGACTCGTTGTTGTCGGTGGCTCGCAGATCGAGCGCGGTGACGTCGTTGTCGGACTGCGAGCGCAGGTGCAGCGTCGCACGCAGCTTGACCTTCTCGCCGTCGACGTTGCCCTTGCAGGTGCGCACGATCGTGTCCTCCGCGGCCTGTGCCGCCGGCGCCCAGATGATCGCGGACCCCGCTGCAACCACCAACGCGCCCGTTGCCGCGCTCCAGCGCTTACCCATGACGACACTCCTCCGCAGCACACCGAAAATTCTTCGGTTGCCTGCCTATCGCACCCCATGGGCCGGAGCCAGTCGCCATGCCGGGACAACGAGAAGCGCTTCACTCGCTGGGACCCGGCTTCACTCGCCGGATCCGGCGAGTGAAGCGCTGTCCCAGCG
>NZ_JACDFE010000348.1 GCF_013815995.1 Sporichthya sp. | reverse complement strand
CTGCGGCGGCGGGCGCGGCCTGCGCCACCGAGGCCGAGATGCGCGCCGCGAACGGGTGGGTGGCGTCGACCACGGCCGAGACCCCTTCCGTGCGCAACCATGCGGCCAGCGCGTCCGGTCCGCCGAACCCGCCGATGCGCAGCTCGCCGGCGGGCAGGGCGGGGGAGCTGACCCGGCCGGCCAGCGAACTGACGACCCGCCAGGTTCCTTGGGTGACCAGGGCTGCGGCCAGGGCCCGGGCCTCGGTCGTCCCACCCAGGATGAGAACGGTGCGCATCAGTCCCGGCATCGGGACGTCGAGTACAGGTGGCTGTCCGGGAATTGACCAGCCGTCAGAACATCGCCGACCACGATCACGGCGGTGCGCACCACGCCCGCCGCCTGGACCGTGTCCGCGATGTCGGCCAACGTTCCGCGCAGGATCAGCTCGTCCGGTCGGCTGGCCCGGGCCACCACGGCGACCGGGGTATCCGGCCCGTACTCGGGCAGCAGGTCGGCGACCACCTGCTCGATCCGCTGCACCGCGAGGTGCAGCACCAGCGTGGTCCGCGTCTTGGCCAGCGTGGCCAGATCCTCGCCCGCCGGCATCGGCGTCGAGGCCGCGGAGATCCGGGACAGCAGCACCGACTGCCCGACCCCGGGCACGGTCAGCTCGCGCTTCAACGCGGCCGCCGCGGCCGCGTAGGCCGGCACCCCGGGGGTCACGTCGTAGGGCACTGCGGCGGCGTCCAGGCGGCGCATCTGCTCGGCCATCGCGGAGTACAGCGACGGGTCACCGGAGTGCAGCCGGGCCACGTCCTGCCCGGCCTCGGTGGCGGCGACCAGCTCAGCGGTGATCGCGTCCAGGTCGAGGTCGGCGGTGTCCACCAGGCGCGCGTCCGGTGGGCACCAGGTGAGCACCTCCGGTGGCACCAGGCTGCCGGCGTACAGACACACCGGGGCCGCGGCGATCAGGTCCCGCCCGCGCAACGTCATCAGATCCGCGGCGCCGGGGCCCGCGCCAATGAAGTGGATTGTCAAGGCGGCGTGTCGCCCCACGAAAGTGCAGACGTGCAGGTCGAAACGAGTGAAAACACCTGGAGAACTGCACTTTCGGCGGGAATGGGCGCGCTCATTTGATCAGGGTCCATTGGGTGACGGGGGCCAGGGGCCGCCAGACGGTGAAGCCGCCGACCGCGGCGGTGTGGGAGATCGCGAGCCTGACCAGATCGCCGCCGAGCTCGCCCTGGCGGGCCACCACGAGGGCCTCGGTCTGCAGGGTCACGGCATTGACCACGAGCCGGCCGCCGGGCCGCAGGGCGTCCCAACACGCGTCCAGGACGCCGGGATCGGTCGCGCCGCCGCCGACGAAGACGGCGTCCGGCTCCGGAAGCTCCTTCAGGGCGTCCGGGGCCGCGCCGGTGACCACCTGCAGGTCCGGCACCCCCAGGGCGGCGGCGTTGCCGACGATCCGCTCGGCCCGGTCGGCGCGTTCCTCGATCGCGATGGCCCGGGCGGAGCGCTCGGCGCGCATCCACTCGATCCCGATGCTTCCGGCCCCGCCACCGACGTCCCAGAGCAGCTGACCGGGCAGCGGCCCGAGACGGGCCAGGGTCACGGCCCGGACCTCGCGCTTGGTGAGCTGGCCGTCGTGCTCGTAGGCCTCGTCGGGCAGGCCCGCGACCCGGCTGCGCGGGGGCGCACCGGCCGCGTCGTTGGAGCTGCCGCACGCGACCGCGACCAGGTTCAGTGCGTCGAGGCGCTCCGGGGCGATGTCCCAGCCCGTGGCCGTGCCGGTGACGACGCTCTGGCCCGGGCCGCCGAGTTGGGAGAGCACCGCGAGCCGGCTCGCCCCGTAGCCGGCGTCCACGAGCAGCGAGGCCAGCGCGGCGGGGGTGTCGACGCCGGCGGAGAGCACGAGCAGGCGACGTCCGGGCGCGAGCAGAGCGCGGACCGCCGCGAGTGGGCGCCCGACGGCGCTGAGCACCTCGACGTCCTCCGCGGGCCAGCCGAGCTTCGCGCAGGCCAAAGCGGCTGAGGAGGGGTGCGGCAGCACCCGGAGCCGGACCTGCCCCAGCTCCCGGGCCAGGGTCGCGCCGATCCCGTAGAACATCGGGTCCCCGCTGGCCAACAGGCACAGCGCGCGCCCGGCGTGGGCCTCCAGCAGCCCGGGCAGGGCGGGCACCAGAGGGGCGGGCAGCGGTACCCGCTCGGCCCGCACGTCGGCCGGGAGGTACTCCAGGTGACGCTTGCCGCCGACGACCACCTCCGCGGCGCGCAGTGTCGCCTGCGAGGTCGCGGCCAGCCCGTCCCAGCCGTCGGCGCCGATCCCGACGACGGTGACCGGGCGGGTGCTCACCGGGTGCTCACCGGGTGCTCATACGTTGCCGACGATCCGGTCGACGCGGATGAGCATCACGATCCGCTCCGGGTTGGGTCGCGGCTCGCGGTAGCGCTCGGCGTAGCGGGCGCAGGCCTCCGCGACCTCCTGGGGGGAGGTACTGATGGTCGCCGTCCCCTCGACGGTGGACCAGCGGCGGCCGTCGACCTGGCAGACCGCGACCGGGGCGCCCGCGTCCCCGAAGGCCGCGACGTGGCGCACCTTGAGCGAGGTCCGCCCGGCGATGATCCGGGCCAGTCCGGCCTCGGGGTCCAGCGTCGCGCCGACGGGGACGACGTGGGGCCGTCCGTCCGCCCGCAGCGTGGTGAGCGTGCACAGGTGCCGCTCCCGCCAGAACGCCAGGAACTCCGCGTCGTCGATCCGGAGCACGTGCGAGGCCTTTCGGACTCGAGGGGTCTGCTGCACGGCTCGAAACCTACGACACGCGGAAATCCAGATCCCGCGGAGTCATTGCAAAGTCAGTAAGTCGAGTGACTCTGGTTCTCCGCCGGAGACCAGCAGGAGCTGGCCCACGGAACCGCTAGTGGTCCGTCTGCGAATTGATCTGGTTGAGGACCTCACGCCCGCGACGGACCTTGGCGATGATCTCCTCCGCGGTCGCCTTCCAGATGAAGGGCTTCGGGTCGGTGTTCCAGTGCTCGGCC
>NZ_JACDFE010000184.1 GCF_013815995.1 Sporichthya sp. | reverse complement strand
GGCGGTGACCCGGTCCGCGCCGGGGCTGAGGTCGAGCCGGCCGTCGGCCAACGCGGAGACCAGCGCGGCCAGGGTCCGCCGGCGCGAGCCGGGCATCGCGAGGGTCTCCGGGTCCAGGTCGGCCAGGGCCTTGGTGGAGGGGAAGAGGTGGGTCAGCCCGCCCTCCGGGTCCTCGACAGGTTCGCCGAGCGCGGCGACGATCCGCGCGGCGTGGGTACGGGCGGCGGCGGTCGAGACCTGCTGGCCGAGCACCGCGCGCACCGCGAACTCCTCGCCGTCGGTGGTGCGCGGCACCCGGCGGCCGGGCGCTGCTGTGATGAGCGGCGCGAGCACCGGATCGGCGGCCAGGGTGTGGTCGATCGCGGTCGGGTCGGCGTCCAGGTCGAGCAGCCACCGGCAGCGGTTGATCGCCACCTGCAGGTCACGCAGATCGGTGAGCCGCAGCCGGGCCGGGATGTGGCCGGTGATCGGCAGCTCGCCGTTCTGAGGCGGCGTCAGTTCGACGATGCCCGGACCGTGCGGCAGTCGCAGTGTGCGCCGGTAAGCCCCGTCGCGCCACTCCTCGACGCCGGGGACGCCGGTGGCGGCCAGGTGGCCGAAGAGGTTGTCGGGGAACAACGGGCCGCGGAACGGCAACCGCAGGGAGAGCACGCCGGGGGCACTGGTGAGCGGGCGGCCCTTCGCCTTGCGCCGCAGCTCGGTGGGGGAGAGCGCGAACACCTCGGCGACGGTGGTGTTGAAGGCGCGGATGCTGGCGAACCCGGCGGCGGCGGCGACGTCGGTCATCGGCAGGTCGGTGGTCTCGATCATCAGGCGCGCCGTCTGCGCCCGTTGCGCGCGGGCGATCGCCAGCGGGCCGGCGCCGAGCTCTGCCTGGAGCTGGCGCTGCACGTGGCGGACGCTGTAGCCGAGGCGGGCGGCCAGTCCCGGTACGCCCTCGCGGTCGACGACGCCGTCGGCGATCAGGCGCATCGCGCGGGCCACCGCATCCGTGCGGTGATTCCACTCCGGTGAGCCCGGGCTGGCGTCCGGCCGGCACCGTTTGCAGGCCCGGTACCCGGCCTGCTGGGCCGCCGCCGCGCTCGGGTGGAACGTCAGGTTCTTGGCCAGCGGGTTCGCCGGGCAGGACGGCCGGCAATAGATGCCGGTGGTCTTCACCGCGACGAAGAACCAGCCGTCGAACCGGGGATCCTTCGCCGCCACGGCCCGCAGGCAGGCCTCCCGATCGGTGTGCACGACCTCAGCCTGCGGGCCGGCACCGACGATTGCTAGCCGAAAAACGACATCAACGGGAAGGGCGCGCTCAGCGGACTCGGATGGTCACCGTGAACTGCTGCTGCGGAATCATGCAGGCGGGTTCGGAGTGCAGGCAGGCGGCGTCGGTCGTGCTGGTGATGCGGGCGACGCCCCGGCCGATCGCGGTGAACCGTGCCGTCGCGGGATCGGTACCCGGATATCCACCGCCGCGCTCCTCGGTCCGCAGGACGCCGGCATCGTCGGCCGTCGGCGGGAGGAAGCTGCCGGGCCCCCCGGACAGCTCGACGAGGATCACGTCGCCGCGAGCCACCGTGATCGCGCGGCCGGCGTCAGCGGCCGTCAGCCGGACGACACCGGCCTTCGGGGTCGGGGTTTGGGTCGGTGGTCTGCGCGTCGGAGCGGTGGTCGGACCGGTTGGCGCCGAGGTGGGGGAGGACGCCACCGACGGAGTCGGCCCGGTGGCGACAGTCTGCGCGTCAGGGCCGCACCCGACCGCCGCCGCAACCACCGCGGCGCTCAGCAGGACGGCATGAAGGGCGCGCGGAGCGGGGATCGACATGGCTCAGCCCTCAGGCAGCTTGGGGTTCAGGAACGGATGGAAGGACTCCCACTCTCGCAGCAGGTCGTCCGCGGCCTGCGGCCCGCGGCGCAGGTCGGCGCCGTAGGCGCTGGCCACCACCCGGTGGTGGTCACCGTCCTCGATGGCGCCGTGCACCGCGCGGGGGTGATGCAGCACCACGTCGCCGACCTCGGCCTCGGCGACCAGCCAGTCCGAGCCCTGGCCGGGACCGCGGTGCGAGCCGCGCAGGTAGCGCACGGCGCCGCCGCCCGCCTTCACCGTGTTCAGCGGGACCCAGAGCCGCACCACCTGCTTGCCCATGACAGGCACGTACGGCGCCTCGCGGTTCACCGTCAGCAGCTCACCCGACCCGGGACGGTGCCCGACGATCTGGTCGACGTAGACGGTCACGCAACTCGCGCCCGGCAGGGCCTGACGGGTCAGGCCGACCAGCGGGGCGTCCAGCACCCAAGCCCGGAACGGTGGGACGGGGCGCCGCTTGTCCGAGGCGTCGACGTCGGCCATCACGCGCTCGGTGGCCGCGTGCATGGTGGCCAGCAGTTCTTCGGACAGGATGCCGCGGGCCACCACGACGCCGTCGCGGCGCAGGTCGTCGCGCTCGGCCTCGCTCAGCCGCCGGGTCAGGCCGGCGGTCGGCAGGATGGTCGCGGACATCCGGACAACTTAGGTCAGGACTCAGCGCACGACCAGATCCCGCGTCAGTTCCCCGATGGACCGGGCGCCGCACAGGGCCATCGCGTTCGCGAACTCGCTCTTGAACTCGGTGAGCACCGCCTCCACACCGGCCGCGCCGCCGGTGGCCAGGCCCCAGATCATCGGCCGGCCGACCAGCACCGCGCGGGCGCCCATGGCGACCGCCTTGAGCACATCGGTGCCGGCCCGGATCCCGCCGTCGACGTAGATCTCGGCGTCGCCGCCCACCGCCGCCACCACCTCGGGTAGCGCGTCGGCGCCGGCGATCGCGGTGTCCAGTTGGCGCCCGCCGTGATTCGACACCACGACCCCGGCCGCGCCGGCGTCCACCGCGGCCCGGGCGTCGTCGCCGCGCAGGACGCCCTTGACCAGCACCGGCAGGCCGGAGACCTCGGACAGCCAGGCGATGTCACGTGGGGTCAGGTCGGCATCCATGTCGCGGCCGACCTGGGCGGCGAGCCCGGACTGGCCGGCCACTGAGGGCATCTCCACGCCGAAGTTGGCCACGGTCAGGCCCGGCGCGAGGGTGAAGGAGTTGGTCTCGTCGCGGCGGCGTCGCCCGACGACCGGTAGGTCGACGGTGAGCACCAGCGCGGTGTAGCCGGCCGCGGCGGCCCGCTTGATCATCGCCTCGGTCAGGTGGCGTTCCTTCTGCACGTAGACCTGCATCCAGCGTGGCCCGGCGGCCGCGGCGATGTCCTCCAGTCGCGTCGTGGCGACCGTCGAGGCGATGTAGAGGCTGCCGGCCGCGGCGGTGCCCCGCGCGGCGTCGCACTCCCCGCCGGGGTGCGCCATCGCCTGGTAGCCGACCGGTGCCACCAGCACCGGCAGGGCGACCGGGGTGCCGAGCACGGTGGTCGAGGTGTCGATCACCGAGACGTCGCGCAGCACGCGCGGCCGCAGCCGGATCCGTTGCCAGGCGGCGACGTTGTCCCGCAGTGACGCCTCGTCGTCAGATCCGCCGGCGAAGTAGTCATACGCCATCAGCGGGAGCGTGCCGCGCGCGGCGGATTCCAGGGGCTCGAAGTCCATGGGCGGATTCTGGCGCGGATGCCGCCCCTCGCCCAGTCGGGGTGCTCCTCCCTACGATCGAGAGGTGACGCCGCCCGCTCGAGACGGGATCCCGGTCGGTCCGATGCGGGCGATGGCCGCGCGGATCGACCCGGACGAGATCGCCGAGGCGGTCAGCCGGGACACCGCGACGCACGTCTGGCCGGAGAACGCCCGGGACCCGCAGTTCCTCGTCGCACTGCGCCGCTCCGGCCGGGACAACGTCCACGCGATTGTCGCCGTGCTCGCCGGTGACCTCGACCTGCGCGACGTCAATCCCGAGGGGGCGCTCGCCTTCGCCGACCTGACCGCCGAACTCGGCATCCCGGTCAGTGAACTGGAGCGCGGGTACTGGGTCGGCGTCCGCGGGTTCTGGGGGGAGTGGTTCCGCCTCGCCCGGATCGAGAGCGACCGGGGTGGGGGGAGCCTGGAGGAACTCGTCGGGCCGGCCACCATCGGGATGTTCGACTACATCATTCACATCCTGGGGGTGGTGGTCGCCCGCTACGACGCGGTTCGGGCCGAGATCCTGCGCAACCAGGAGGACCGCCGCCGCGCGGTGCTCGGCCAGATCCTGCACGGGGCCGTGACGGCGCCGACGAGTGAGCTGGAGAACGTCCTCGGCTACCGGCTCCGCGGCACCCACCTCGGGCTCGCTCTCGAGGTCGACGAGCGGGCGCAGGCCGAGCGGGTCGCGGCGACGCTGACCGAGACCTCCGGTGCGCTCGGCTCCCTGATGCTCCTGCACGCGCCGGGCACCTGGATGCTCTGGCTCGGCTACGCCGGCACGGTCGGCCCCACCGAGACCGCCGCGGTCGCGAACGGTGCGGCGTCCTCCGGTGCGACGATGGCGATCGGGGCGCCGGGCGTCGGTCTCGCCGGGCTGCGACGCACCTACGAGCAGGCCCTGGACACCGCGCGACTGCACCGGCGGATCGGCAAGCAGCCACCCGTGCTGTGGTTCTCCGCCGTCCGCCTCGAGCTGTTGATGCTGCACGACGAGGACGCGGCGCTTCAGTTCGTCGAGGACGAACTCGGCGAGCTGGCCGGCGCGGACGAGCGGGCGGAGCGGACCTGCGAGACGTTGCTGGCCTGGCTCACCACCGGTTCGCAGTCCCGCGCCGCGACCCGTCTCGGTGTGCACGAGAACACCGTGCGGATCCGGATCCGGCAGGCCGAGGAGCTGCTCGCCCACGGCCTGTCCGAGCGACGCGCTGAGGTGCTCGCCGCCCTGAGGCTGCGTCAGCTCCTCGGTCGGCCGCGTTAAACCAACGGATGTCATCCGCAGCGAATCGCTGCGGATGACATCCGTTGTGGGACGCTGCGGATGACATCCGTTGTGGATCAGACGAGCGAGGCGAGCCAGCCGTTGTCGACGATGAACGACGAGCCGGTGGAGAACCGGGAGCGTTCGCTGGCCAGGAACACCGCGAGTGGCACGACGTCCTCGACGGTGCCCATCCGGCCCTGCTTCTGGGCGATGACCGCGTCGAACGGAACGCCGAGGGCGGCCTCGAAGGTCGGGATCGCCTCCTGGACCAGCACCGTGTCCAGGAACGTCGGGCACATCGCGTTGACCCGCACGCCGTGGTCGCGGAACTCCACGGCCGCGGTCTTGCACAGGTTGATGACCCCTGCCTTGGCCGCGGCGTAGTCCCCGATCAGGGCCGAGCCCTTGAGGCCGGTGATCGAGGCCATCCCGATGATCGAGCCACCGCCGGTGGCCGCCATCGCCAGCGCCGCGAAGCGGATCGTGAGGAAGACCCCGTCCAGGTTCACCGAGGTGACCTTGCGCCACTCGGCCAGGCTCATCTCGGCCAGGGGCATCGGGCGACCGACGCCGGCGTTGGCCACGGCGATGTCGACCCGGCCGTGCCGGGCGACGATGCCGTCGATCAGCGCCTGCACCGAGGCCTCGTCGCGGACGTCGCACACGACGGCCTCGCCGCGGGACAGTCCCTTGGCCACGGTCTCGGCGGCGTCGCCGTCGATGTCGGACACGATGACGATCGCGCCCTCTCGGTCATAGGCCTCGGCGATCGCCAGGCCGATGCCGCGACCGCCGCCGGTGATGACGGCGACCTTGTCCTGCAGTAGGCCCGTCACAGCAAGCTCCCGGTCAGTCCGCCGTCGAGAATGAAGTGGGCGCCGGTGATGAACCCGGCGTCGTCGGAGGCGAGGAACGCCGCGGTCTCCGCGACTTCCTCGGGCGTGCCGAGGCGCTGCTGTTTGAGCGCGACGACGTCACCGAACGGCATCCCGACCGCCGCGGTGAACGGGTCGACCAGTCGCTCGACCATTGCGGTGTCGATGAAGGAGGGGCAGATCGCGTTGACCCGGATCCCGTGGGCCCGCAGCTCGATCGCGGCGACCTCGGTCAACCGCAGCACGGCGCCCTTGGTCGCGCAGTAGCCGCCGAGCAGCGGGGCGCCGCCCAGGCCGGCCACCGAGGCCATGTTGATGATGTTGCCGCCGCCGGAGGCGATCAGCGCCGGGACCGCGGACTTGATGCCGAAGAAGACGCCCTTGACGTTGACCGCGAGCAGCTTGTCGATGTCGGCTTCGGTGTGCTCGGTGAGCGGCTTGCCGATCTCGATGCCGGCGTTGTTGACGACGATGTCGAGCCCGCCGAACTCGGCGACGGCCGCGTCCACAGCGGCCTGCACGTCGCCGGCCTTGGTGACGTCGCAGCCGAGAGCGGCCGCGCCGGGAAGTGCCGCGGCGGCCTTGGCGGCCCCGTCAGCGTCGATGTCGGTGAGGAGCACGCGAGCGCCCCGTTCGGCGAAGAGCACGGCGATCGCGTGTCCCAGGCCTTGCGCGGCGCCGGTGACGAGGGCCCTCTTGCCCTGAAGGTCAGCCAGCATGCAGCCACCCTAGGACTCCGCTCCCGAGCGGCGATATGTGGCAAAACCACAATGACGCGGGTCACGATGGTGCGTTTGGCCCCTGGAACCGCCCCTTTGTGCCGCCCTAGATTCCTCGCCCACAGGTGGATTTCCCCAGGAGGGTGCACGATGCACGAGTTCACGATCGGCACCCTGCTGGAGCGAGCCTGCCGCTCGTACGGCCCGCGCGTTGCCGTCATCGACGGCGAGCGCCGGATCACCTACTCCGAGCTCATCTCCACCGTTCGCAAGAACGGGCGGGCCCTGCTCGCCACCGGTCTTCGTCCCGGCGACCGCGTCGCGCTGCTGATGCCCGACCGTCCGGAACTGCTCTACGCGTACTACGGCGCCCTGTGGGCCGGCCTCGCGGTCGTTCCGCTGAACTCGCGCCTTGGCGCCGAGGATCAGGAGTACATCCTCACCGACTCCGGCGCGAAGGCGGTCGTGCACGACCGCGCGTACGCGGAGCGCCTGTCCGGCATCGTGAGCCGGACCCAGATCGAGTACTGCCTGGGCGTCGACGAGGACGCGATCCTCGACGGCGGATCGGCCCTGGGCGTGCTTGCGGACAAGGAGTCCGATGCGGCTGGTGTCCCGGCCGTCGCGCCGGACGACCTGTTCGGCATCTACTACACCGGCGGCACGACCGGTCGCCCCAAGGGCGTGGCGCACACACACCGGACCTTTATCTCCGCGCTGCTCTCCGAGCTCCTCGAGCTCGGCCTGGGCGAGGCGGACGTGTTCGCGCACTGCGCGCCGCTGACGCATGCCAGCGGTGGGTTCGTGCTTCCGGTGTGGATGCGCGGCGGCACCAACCTCGTCCTCGGCGGCTTCGACCCGGACAAGCTGCTGGCCGCGATCGAGACCGAGAAGGTCACCGCGACGCTGCTGGTCCCGACGATGATCTACGTCCTGCTCGACCACCCGGCTACCGCCAACGCGGACCTGTCGTCGCTGAAGACGATCGTCTACGGCGCCGCCCCGATGGGCACCGAGCGCCTGATCGAGGGTCTGGAGCGCTTCGGCCCGATCTTCGCCCAGCTCTACGGCCAGACCGAGGCCCCCAACCAGCTCACCGTGCTGACTAAGGACGACCACGCCGAGGCGCTGCGGACCAAGGAGTTCGAGGCGCTGTCCTCCTGCGGCCGGCCGGTCCTGATCGCGGATGTCCGCCTGCTCGACGACGACCTCAACGAGGTTGCTCCCGGCGAGCCCGGCGAGATCTGCGCGCGTGGCCCCCACGTCATGACCGAGTACTGGAACCGCCCGGAGGAGACCGCCGCGACGTTGCGCGACGGCTGGCTGTGCACCGGCGACATCGCCAAGGCCGACGAGCGCGGCTTCCTCTACATCGTCGACCGCAAGAAGGACATGATCATCAGCGGCGGCTACAACGTGTACCCCAAGGAGGTCGAGGCGGCGCTGTTCACCCACCCCGCCGTCCGCGACGTGGCCGTGATCGGTGTTCCGGACGAGAAGTGGGGCGAGTCGGTGAAGGCCGTCGTCGTCGCCGACCCGGCCGTTGCCGTCACCGCCGAGGAACTCATCGTCTGGGTCAAGGAACGCAAGGGGTCAGTGAACTGCCCGAAGACGGTCGACTTCGTCGAGGCCATCCCGTTGACCGCGGTCGGCAAGCACGACAAGCCGACCCTGCGGAAGCAGTACTGGGGCGGCCGGACCCGCGCCGTCAACTAACCCCCGACAACACAATGGATGTCATCCGCAGCGAATCGCTGCGGATGACATCCATTGGTGGTTGGCGTCAGCCCAGTTCGGACAGGCGCGGGACGACGTCCTTGCCGAGCTTGTCCGCGAGCTTGGCCGGACTGTCCCCGCGCGGGACGACGAAGATGACGCTGACGCCGAGCTCGTGCATGGCCTCGGCCTCGCGCAGGAACCCGTCGACGTCGGTCTCGGGGTCGACCCGGGCCAGCGTGGTGTGGGTGATCGTGGTGTAGTCGCGGCCCTCGTTCTCGCAGTGCTGCTTGAGGATCTCCAGCTTCGCCTTCACCTCGTCGGGGCCGCCGAAGAAGTTGTTCGCGTCGGCGTAACGGGCGACGAACTTCAGCGTCTTCTTCTCGCCACCGCCGGCGACCATGATCGGCGGGCGCGGGGAGGAGACCGGCGCCGGAACGCAGAGGGTCTCGGCCAACTGGTAGTGCTTGCCGTTGAAGGGGCCGTTGTTCTCGCTCCACATCTGCAGGCAGATCTGGAGCGTCTCCTCAAGACGCTCGAAGCGCTCCGCCACCGGCGGGAACGGGACGCCCAGGCCGTCGTGCTCGCGGTCGAACCAGGCCGCGCCGATGCCGAGGTGCGCGCGGCCGCCGGAGAGGACGTCGAGGGTGGTCACCGTCTTGGCCAACAGGCCGGGGTGACGGTAGGTCACCCCCGTGCAGAGCAACTGCAGCTTCACCGTCGAGGTGTGCGCGGCCAGGAAGCCCAGCGCGGTGTACCCCTCCAGCATGGGCTCCTCGGCGGGACCGACCGGAGGGATCTGGAAGAAGTGGTCCATGAAGGACACGTAGCCCACACCGGCCGCTTCGGCCGCTTGGCCCAGTTCCGCGATCGTCGGGCCGATCGACGCGGGTCCCCCGGGCCAGGAAAAGCTCGCATTGTGGATGCCTACCTGCACGTTTGCTCCTAGTGGTCTGTCTGTGAATTAGCGCGGTATGATTGATCATGCCGATCAAGACAGCACCGGCGTTGCCGGTCAGTAGTGAGCAGCGCGCGGAGTTGGCCCGGATGGCGCGGTCCTCGACGCTGCCC
>NZ_JACDFE010000015.1 GCF_013815995.1 Sporichthya sp. | reverse complement strand
GACCAGGCCTGCGCGATGCACACCGGGCCCGCCGCGGCGCGCGGCGTGCGGCTGCGAAGGACCGGCGCCGACCGGTTCCCGCTGCCGATCGACGGCGCCGCCGTCTTTCGCGCGGTGGATGCACTGGTCGACAACGCCGTGCGCTACTCCCCCGCCGGTGCGGACGTCGTGGTCGACCTCGGGGCCGAGGACGGCGTCGCCACGGTCTCGGTCACCGACCGCGGGCCCGGCATCCCGGCCGCGGACCAGCCACGGATCCTGGAGCGGTACTGGACCACAGCCGAGGGCCACTCCGGCATCGGGCTGGCACTGGTCGCCCAGGTCGCGGCCGCACACCAAGGGCTGCGGGTCGAGTCACCGCTCACGCCCGAGGGCGGCACCCGGATGAGCCTACGCTTCGGCACACGGCCCGCTGGGTCCGGATCGTGGTGACCCCGATCTGGGTCCGGTGCTGCTGGCTTCCGCGGTGTGGGAGGTCTGACCCCCGCCCTGCAGCGCCGGTGCCTGCTCAAGCACACCGCGTGCGGGGACTGCGCCCGCGATGCCGGGACGTCGTTGACGTCGTACTACGCCGCGTCGGGCCAACCCCGCCGGCCGGTCGATGGTTCGGCTCCGGGCTCCACGGCGGCCGCGGGCTGACCGCAGACACCGCCGTTGCCGAGGAGGCGATGGCTGCGGTTGCCGGGTTCGATCTGACGTTCACCGTTCCGAGTCGGCCAGCGTGTTGTGGGCACTCGGCGACCCAACCACGCAGCAGGCCATCGCCGACGCTCACCGCGACGCGGTCACCGGCATAGTCCCTGCCCGTCCTCCGGAAATCTGCCCACCAATTCGAGGGGCCAGCTTCGGTGAACCCGAATCCGGCCCCTGACCTGCACTAACGGGTGGAGCTGTGGGGATTTGAACCCCAGACCCCCTCGATGCGAATCGCCACTTGGCGTCGAAGGCAGGTCTTCCTGTGCCGCCGGGAATCGGGCTATAATTGCAGGTCAGAGGCCTATTTGGTCCAGGACCGTCCGGGACAGTCTATTGCCGTCCGCCCCGGCTCCTGCTGCCAAATTGCTGCCAAATGATCTTCGGTGGGGAGGCCGGCGATGGGGTGGATTCGAGCCCGTGAAGGCCCTCGCGGGCTTCGGCATGAAGCCAAGTACCGGGACGTCCGCGGCGTAGAGCGCTCCGCCGGCAGCTACCGGACCGAGAAGGAAGCGATCCGGGCCTGGCACAAGGCCGAAGAGGATCTCGCGGCCGGGAAGGTCGGAGATCCCAAGCGGGGCCGGCAGACCCTGTCCACCTACGTCGAGACCGAGTGGTTCCCCAACCACCAGATCGAGCTGACCACCCGGGAGAACTACCGGTACGTGCTCAACCGCTACGTGCTGCCCGGCCTGGGTAACGTCCGCATGGCCGAGCTGCTCCCCCACCATGTGCGGGAGTGGGTCACCGAACTGCAGCGCGATTACGGCGCACGCCCGCCGACGATCCGCGAGGCCAAGGTCGTGCTCGATGCGATCCTGTCCACGGCCCTGAACGACCAGGTCGTGTGGCTGCACGCCGGTCGCGGGGTCAAGACCCCGCCGGTGGCCCGCAAGCCGCGACGCATCATCACCGTCGAGCAGTACGACGCGATCTACGCCGGCCTGCAGGACGACACCATGCGTCTGCTGGTCGAGACCAAGATCGAGACCGGGTTGCGCTGGGGCGAGCTGACCGAGCTGCGCCCCAAGGACATCGACATGAAGCCCCGCCTGCTGACCGTCTCCCGGGCGGTGGTCGAGCTCAAGTCAAAGACCCGCCCCGACAACGTGCGGTTCGTCGTCAAGGACTACCCGAAGGACAAGGAGTGGCGCCAGCTCTCCCTGACGGCCCGGCTCGTGAAGCAGATCCAGCTGCACATCAGGGAGCGCGAGCTCGGTCGTGATGACCTGTTGTTCCCGTGCCCCGCTCCCAAGGAGGTCCGGCACTGCAGGCCGGCGCAGCTTCCCGACCCCGAGACGCTCGGGCTGACCGAGCCGAACGATAAGGGCCGTCAGTACCGGCACGGCACGCTGACCGCGTATCAGTCGGCACGCTGTCGGTGCCGCCAGTGCAAGGATGCGGTCGCCGTCTACCGCGCGGCCCGTCGCGCCCTCGGTAAGGACAACCCTCGGCGTCCGCATCAGGTCAACACCGACGGGCACATCCCGAACAGCTGGTTCCGTGCCCACGTGTGGAACCCGGCAGTCCAGACCGCTGAGATCGGATTCACCGTGACGCCCCACGGGCTACGCCACGCGCACGCCTCCTGGCTGCTGGCCGGCGGAGCCGACCTGCAGGTCGTCAAGGAGCGCCTCGGGCACGGCAGCATCGCCACGACCGGCAAGTACCTGCACGCCCTCCCCGGCGCCGACGCTGCCGCCCTGGAAGCACTCGAAGCGTTCCGGTCACGGCCCAACGCGCCCGAGAGCGAGACCAAGCACGACCCACGCGATGCGGAGCTCGCCGAGATGCGCGAGCTCGTGTCCAGATTGCACCGGATGCTGGGCGAGGAGAAGGGAAGCGCGTGACCACGCCCGCCATGGTCACCGGGCGACGCTCCGCGCTCCCTCACTCGACCCCCATTGCCTGTCGTCCTCGACCCTAGGCGTGGTCGGGATGTGCCTGCGGATCGAATCGTGCGTCCGGCTCGGTTAGCCATGCCGCCGGCGCAGGCGCCCATCTCCCACTCGAGGCCGGGCTTGCGAGGATGGGATCAGCAAAGGCAACGACACGAGCGATCGCATCGCCGAAGCTCCGCGGCAGGACCGCGTTCAGTCCGGTGCCCTGGAGGAAGTCCTCCCATGGCCTCTGACGGTCCTCGGCGAGATTCACGAGAACCTCCCCGAGCGGGCGCAGCACAACGCTGCGGTGATTGGCGGTCGCGGCCAGCGCTGCGCGCAGGATTTCGGCACCGATCGGATGGCGCGCGGTCAGCAGGACAACGTCGGCGAAGTCGCGGTCGCGGGTGTTGGTGTCACCGCGGTCGATCATCGTGACGATCTTCTCCGCCAGGACGGTCTCGAGCGGGTACCCGCGGAGCGCGAAGGTGCCGCCGAGAAGCGCCGGGTAGTCGATACGGATCGGGCGCGGGGTTACCGGGTCTCCGACGCTGACGTCGACCCGCAGCATCGGCCGCGCCCGGTCGAGACGGGCGGGCACCGTGATGCGCACTCCCCCGTACTGGTCGTTGTCCCGGATGGTAGCGGCGCTTAGCGCGGAGACGTCGAAGTAGACGCCGTCGTCGAGTTCGAGACCGGCGATCTCGCGGACCAGCTCGGAGACCTGGTCCACATCGTTGGACGTGGCGGTTGCGAGCATGTCGACGTCGCGCGTCGGGCGTCGTTCGTCCATCGCCGCAAGGAGCATCCCGCCCTTGAGTACCACCCGCTCGCGGTGCTCAGAGATCGAGACGCGGTAGAGGAATCGCTCGAGTGTGAACAGGACGAGGAGTTCTTCCGTACCTCGGCCTTGGCTGCGAGCGAGGGCACGCAGATCGAGATACGCCCGTCCAGCCGCGGAAGATCGGTTCGTCGGCGTCATGCCTCCATCACCCGCATCACCTCACGCAGCGCGGGCCAAGCCCTCAAGCTGCGAGCTACTTCGGCCAGACGAGCCCGATCGGGACGGGCGGAGAGGTAGCGGCGTAGGGCGTGCAGCGCAGCCTCCTCACTCACCAGCCGCCGCGATCGGAACGCATCGGCGAGAGTGCGTTCGCGATCCGTGATCGCGAACTCGGCGCCGGCCTCGGCTCGGATCTGAACTCGGCCGAGTTCGAACATCTCGGCTTGAAAGATGTGAACCCGCGTGGGCGGATAGTCGATCCGTGGCCGGTGATTGCCCTTCGCCACCGCCAGGTGAACCTGGGCCGGGATGTCGTCCGTCAGGTCCCAATAGGCCAAGGCAGAGTCCAGACAGATGGTGCCGTGGGGTGCGCGCCGGCAGACGGTGACGAAGTCCAGGTCACCAGTCCCCGCGCTGTCGGCACGCTGGTAGAGACCGCGCGAGAGCTGCAGGATCTCACCAGCATCGCGCATCGCGTAGAGATCCCGCCATGAAATCCCGGCAGCCACCGCATCCCGGGAACGGAAAATTGGCTCCAGGCTCTCCAGCCGAGCTCGGGCATCCATGTATGAAATCCTACATCATTGAATACAATCGATGTAGTTATTCATACAGCCGGCCCGGGTCACTGCGCTCCGAATTTCGCCGAGGACCTCCTGGAGATGTTCGGCGATCTCGGATCGCCCAGCGGCTGGCCTTCGCCGGCGGCCGCGAAGTGGCGTCTCGGCCCGCGCTCTCGTAGCCCAGGGTCGCGAGCCGCAACTGGTAAATGTCCATCGGTAGCCGCCCACGTACGCGCACGTCCGGCACAGTCCTCGGACCTCTGGGTTATGAGCTGGAATCTGGGACCTGATCGCGCACACAGGGATGCGTGAGATCACAACGTTTCCGCAGGTCAACGGCGCACCCCGCGTACGTGACGGTCCGTCATAGCCCGCTTGAGTCCAGCGGGGTTTGCGGTCAAACTGCGGTCAGAGCCAACCGGGAGGGTGCTCGGGAGGAGTCGCCGTGCCGTGGGTGAGGAAACGCGCCGCACGCGGCGGCGAGGTCCACTTCACGGCCTACTATCGCGACCCGACTGGCCGGACCCGCTCGGCCGGCACGTTCGCCTCCCAACGCGACGCTCGGGCGGCCGGGTGGCGAGCGGAGAGCAGTGTCGAGTCCGGCTCCTGGTTCGACCGGACCGCCGGCAAGGCGACCTTCCGCGAGTACGTGGAGGAGACCTGGTGGCCCAGCCGGCACCTAGAGCTGAGCACGAAGCAGAGCTACCGGTCCTACCTCGACAAGCATTTCCTGCCCTACTTCGGCGACCAGCCGATGGCGAAGATCCTGCCCTCAACGGTGCAGGGCTGGGTCACCCAAGTCGCCGCGGATGGTCTGTCAGCTCGCAGCGTCATGAAGTACCACGTGATGCTGCACAGCATCTTCAAACGGGCTGTGCGCGACCGGATCATCGCCTTCAATCCGTGCACCGACATCGAGCTGCCCAAGGTCGTCACCCGCAAGATGCCCACCCTGACCCCGGAGGAGTTCGACCGACTCCTCGAGGTGGTCCCCGAGCGGTGGACACCGCTGGTGCTTACCGCCATCGAGACCGGCCTGCGCTGGGGCGAGCTGATCGCCCTGCGACCTCGGCACATTGACTTCCTGCGCCGCACCGTCAGCGTGCAGGAAACGATCGTCGAAGTGTCCAAGAAGATCTCCCCGACCGGCGAGCGGATGATCGTCAAGCCCTACCCCAAGGACGACGAACCCCGCACTCTCGGCGTCAGCCAGGACCTCCTCGACGTCCTCGCCGCCCGTATCCAGCACCTCGGGCTCGGCCGCGACGATCTGCTCTTCCCCTCCATCGAGACCGCCGGCGGCAACCCCGTCTCCCGGAACACCTTCCGCACCCGGGTCTGGCTTCCCGCCCTGGAAAAGGCCCAGCTCGCCCACCACGTCCGCATGCACGACCTGCGCCATGCCCACGCGTCCTGGCTGCTCGTCGGCGGCGCCGACCTGAAGACCGTCATGGACCGGATGGGCCACCGCCAGATCCAGACCACCCAGAAGTACCTGCACACCCTCCCCGGCGCCGACGACCGGGCAATGAACGCGTTCCAGCTCACACGACAGCGCCACCGCGAAGGTGTCTGAGGTCGTTCGGCCCTCACCGTTTGAACCACGACCTCCTCTGTACGAATGCCAATCTGGCGTCCAATCCGGCCGCGCATTCGTAGTGAGCAACCCGTCGGTGACGGGCTTGAGCGCTTGGCCGTGTCAACCTGATTTGGCCCCACCGTGACGGGGCGAAGCGCTGGACCGGGGACGATTCAGGCCGGTTCGACAGGAACGGGCCGCCAGCACGCCAGCAGGAGCGCAGTTGCGCCGGCGAGACCAAGGCCGGCCGCCACCGCGAGGCCGACTGTGCCGTCGAGATCGCCGTCGATCCCGAGCGCATGGTCGAGCGAGAACTCCCCCGGGCCGAACCCCGCGAGGGCAACAGCCGTGAGCGCCAGGAACGCGACGTAATCCCAGCCCTGTCCGGGCCGGAAGATGAAGAAGCCGTTCGTGCGGTGGGCGGTCACGAACGCCACCGCCATCACACCAACGACCGCGGCACATTGGAACGAGGTCATCAGACCGGCCACGAGGCAGGCTCCGGCGGCGAGCTCGGTCCAACCGCTGGCGAGCGCGTGCACCCGCGGTGGGCGCAGACCCATCGACGCGAACCAACGGGCCGTGCCGTCCACACCCCCCCCCGAACAGATGGTTCCACCCGTGGGCGAGCATCACCCCGCCCAGGCCGAGGCGCAGTAGAAAAGCAGCAGTGCTCACGCGGCCGGCCGCCCAAGCCAGCGGAGCGGCGGAGCTAGCTCATCCATGGGCGGACTGCTCAGCACCAAGGTCACCATGGCACCGTTGCGCTTGCGTAGCGGGCCTCCAGGTTCAACTCGACTGCCCCAGAAAGCGATCTCATCACCGCGCGCACCTCGTCCCGAATCTCGTGGTCGGCCCACAACCCCGAGGCGAGGCCAGCCGCTCGAGATTGCCGGTCCGTGTGCCCTTCAACGCCAGATCCTTCTGGGACCAGCACCTCCAAGCACCCGCCCGCCGTCAGCAGACCGATGATCAGCGCGAGACGATCCGGCTGGGGTTCGGCTGCGTCAAGCGCCTCCCAAGCCCCCTGCGCCACCCAACAGGCGCGGGCAATGCCTGCCGATGTGGGCAACGCCGGCCTACCCACGACCTTCATCAAACTCTCGGTGAGCAATCCGCGGGCCACCAGCGATCTCCGCAACGTCCGCGACACCCCGGGGGGCACGCACGTCAGGAGCTCGAACCCAGTTGGCGACCGACTTGCCACATGCCGCCAGGTTCGATCGACCTGCGATCTTCCGGTCATCGGTCGGCCCCGGGCCGTGAACGCTCTTCTCCCGTTGCCGGCAGCCTGGAGCACTACTCGACGTGCGAAGACCAGCTCGAGCATGCTGGCAGCGGTGAGCACGCTGTCCCGTGCGCGACCTGTGCTGATCACTCGCTTGGTAGCCCCTCCGAACACCAGTAGGGCAACGTCGTCGGATAGCGACAGTTCCTGCGCCTGGTCACTCACCGAGACCGACCGTTGCGTCGTAGGCGCAAAGCCCGGTCCGCCGCCCGCAGGACACTCGAAGCGCGCGCAACAGACATCCGTCGTTCGAGGAACTTCACAGCCGACACAGCGGCCCTAACGCTCAACACGGCGGCTGAAGCCACCCGGTCAACGCGCCTTCCGCGGGCTCCTGCCCATCGTCGGGCATGGCCTCTTCCAGACAGCCATGAAGCGCGACGACCGCCGTCGAGACGTCCACAGGGCCCTGCATCGACACCAAGACCTGGTGGTTCGGCATTCGTGTCGCGTAAATGGACAGCTCCACAGCGGTCCTCCCGGTTCCGGGGCTTGCAGGAGACGCAGCGGTGGAGGATCCGAGAGCTACCCCCCAGTCCGGAGCGCGAGAGCATCCGGGACCAGCTCCTCGATTCCTTCGCTTCGTGCCGGCTGGACGCCGGGGCGTTCCTGGGGCACGAATAGGCACGCGAGGTAGCACAGGGTCGCCCCAAGAACCATCGACCCGGTCGCAGAGATCCACATCAGCGCCGTGTTGGGATTCTCGTGGCTGATGACCTCGATGGTCATGAACGACGGAGCGAAGGTGGCTAAGCCGAAGGCTCCTGGCATGAGCACGAGGAGAGCCCAGATTCGAAAGCCCGGGAGAAGGTGGCGGAGCTTCGTGACAGCGACGGCTGCAACTACGACGATCCCTGTATTGGCCACAGACACCCAGATGGGGAACCCGGCGACACGATACGGATGCTCCCCGAAGTAGTCGTAGGTGCCGACGTTCGTCCCGACCATCTCAAACCCAGTGAAGACAACCCACAGCGCCACGGAGTAGAGACTGACGTCCCGGCGAGTGGCCCCGGATTCAATTCGATGGGCGAGCCAGACCGCTTGCGCGCCGTAGACCCAGACATAGGTGACCGGCACCCACCAAGGCACGTGGATCCCCATACCGGAGTACCCCGTAAAGAAATCGGGGCCGGTGTAGAACCACAGATTGAAGGAGTTGTCGTAGATCGCCTCCATCAGCGAGCAGAACGCCGCGCTGATGAGAATCACGATCGGCCAGGCCTCTCGGCGGCGGACCGCGAAGGAGATCGTGAGGACAAGTGCTACCGCCAGGGCCGCGGAGGTGCCGAGCGCCATCACCCACTGACCGGTGGTGTCGACGGTCTTCTCTGTCGGCGGGTAGGGGATCGCAGCCAACATGGGGGCTCCTGACGTACGCGACGAGGGTGGGGCGCTCGCGCCTCCAAGGGGTGCACTGAGTCCAACACCGAGCGGTTCGCCGGGCGTGAGTAGGACCTACTCAGGTCAGTGCTCCACCACACCGGTTTGACCGCCCTCGGGCCGGTCATCTTCGCCACCGGCCGCGCGGGTCGCGCGAGGTGGCGGAGATGGCCTGACAGGCCCCGACGTGGTAGTCGGCCGGGGCCTGCCGTTCGCCTGCCCGACAGGGTCAGGCAGTCGCCAAGGTGCATCTCCCCGATGTCGTGGGTGTGGCGGAGCGGCCCTGCCGACCGCTCAGACCCGAGCGACGATGTCGAGCGAGAGAAGGCGGCGCATCCGGAAGTTGGAGTCGAACTCCGGCGTAGCGCCGGGCGCGAGCCGGATGTCGCTGAAGCGGTCGAGCAGGAGATTCAGGCCGATCTCCGCCTCCCGCTTGGCGAGCACCGCCCCGGGGCAGAAGTGGATCCCACCGCCAAAGGCGACATGAGAGCGCAGCTGAGGTCGGTCGATATCGAACGCAAGCGGATCGGCGAACTGCTCGGCGTCCACATTGGCGGAACCGAACATGAGCATCACCAGTTCATCCGCGGCAATCTCGGTATCCGCGACCTTGACCGGGCAGGTGGTGACGCGAGTGAAGACCGACACCGGCGCCTGCAGACGCAGGGTTTCTTCGATCACCCGTGAGATCAGGCTGCGATCGGCCCGGACGCGCTGCATGAGTTCCGGACGTCGGACGAGTTCATACAGCAGCGAGCCCATCAGGCTCGCTGAGGTGTCGTGCCCGGCGACGAGCAGGGTCAGGAGCAGAGAGAGCAGTTCAGCCATGGAGATCGGGTCGTCGCCGACGAGGTTCGCCGCCACGACATCGCCCAGGAAGTCGTCGTGCCCTCCCTTGCGCCGGGTCTCGACCAGGGCGGCCATGAAATGTTGGAACTCGACGACCTGCGTGGCCTCAGCGATGTCCTCCTCCTCGCTGAGCGGCTTACCGATGCGGTTCATGACCGCTTCGCTCCAACGAGGCAACCGCGCGGTTTCCTCCTGGGTCAGCCCGAGGATCGCGGCGATCATGGCAATCGCGAGCGGCTGGGAAAAGGCGGTCATGTACTCGATGGTTGCGTCCTCGTCCCAGGACTCAACGAGAGCGCTGGCCGTCCGCGAGATCTCGCCCTCGAGGAGCTTCACCCGGCGCGCGTTCAAGGCGCTGACAATCAGTTGCCGTTGCCGCGTGTGCTGCGGCGGGTCGAGCCATGCCAGCGAGTCCACGTGCGGGTATCCCGTCGCCAGGACCGCGTCGACGGAGTCCCGCTGGGGGTTCATGGACAGGCCAGAAGTCAGCTTGCTCGCAACGCAGGACGAGTACGTCTCATCGTCACGTAGGGCCTCGGCGACGTCACCGTAACGACTGATCAGGTACATACCCATCTCCGGCACATGGACCACCGGCTGCCCCTGGTGGAGCTGCTGGTACATCCCATGCGGCTCCTTCAGGATCGCCGGATCCAGAAGGCTGGGAGGCTGTGCCGAGCTCGCATCGCCCATCGTCGTTCTACCCCTTCGTCAACGCGGTTAGGTAGAAGCGCACCACCGCAGGCCTGCTGGTGCGTGAGTAAGACCTACTCAGGTACGGACCATCGGTCAGGCGAACGGCACCCCGACGGTCCACCCGCAGTCGACGACGATGTCGCCGCCAGTGATGTAGGAAGCGGCGGAGCTGGCGAGAAAGGCGATGACCGACGCGACTTCCTCCGCCCACCTCAGCGACGTACACGGGTGGCGCCCTGAGCGCACAGCACCCGAGCAGTGGCGGCCGATACTGCTCGCTCCCCCCGTGATGACTGCGACCGGCGGCTGGACGACTTCCTGGTTCATCCTCAGGGTCCTTTCACGCGCGGCGCTGATGCACCCACCTCATGGCGAAGGAGTAGGGCCTGGGTTGACCATCCGTCATGAGTAGCCGTACTGAACGGCCAGCCCGGTCAGGAGTCCCAAGGAACGTTGGCGGAGCGGGTCGCCCGCGGCGCAGGCCGGGGTTTAGGTACCGGCTACTCACGTCCAGGTCAAGGGAGGTGAGGTCTTCTGCAGAGATGGCAGCGATCGGCTCGCCCCCGTCCACGCGTGGGTGACCCGGGATCCGGAGAGCTTCTGATGACCAGCGCAGACCCGTTCAAGGGCACGGCCTTCGAGGGTTTCCGGCACGTCACGGACTACCGAGAGATCGAGAACGCCCTCAAGGCCCGGGCCGCCGCACCTCGGAGACGCCCCAAGGCCGACCACATCGAAGAGGGAACCCTTCTCAAGATCCACGGCGACCGGCATACCCACCGTCGGCGCCTGGAAGGCGCCTTGTTTCGGCCCGAGGTCCTGGAGGGCTACAGCCGAGACGTCCTCGCCGTCACGATTGATCGGGTCGTGGACGGCCTCGCTGCCGAGAAGGGGCCTGACGGCTCCGTTCGGGTCGACCTCGTTTCCCTAGGTCAGCGCATCGTCATGGAGGTCACCGCCCAGATCATCGGCCTCGACGATTTCGAAGGTAAGGGCGCGGAGATCTACGGCCTCCTGGAGGACTTCACCGAGGGCATCAAAGTGGAGTACAGCACCGGGGATCAGACGGAGGTAATCGCGCGTGCACAAGCCGCGAAGCGCCGGTACTGGGAGGACTACGTCAAGCCGGCGCGGGACCGTCGCGCGGCGCTCCTGCGGAACGTCGACGGCGCCGGCGCCGGCGCCACGCTTCCGCACGATCTGATCTCGCTGATCGTCCAGGACCAAGACGAGCAATGGGACGACGATCTGCTGCTGCGAGAGTGCATCCTCTACGTCGTCGGCGCAGGTGCCACCACTGTGGCCCTCGTGGCGCATACCGCGGTCGACTTCTGCCGGTGGCTGGAGAAGCACCCGGAGCGGGCGGAAAAGCTCGACGACGAACTGCTCGAGAACGCCATCGCCGAAGCGCTCAGACTGCATCCGCCGTTCATCGCCCTGGTCCGCGACTGTCTCACGTCCCTGGAAGGCGCGGAGTTCTCGTTCGAGGCCGGCGAGACGCTGTTCCTCGATGTCGGGAAGGCGAATCTCGACGAAGGACTGTTCGGCGCGTGCCCCCGTGAGTTCGATCCAGATCGCGAGGTCCAGTCCCAGGTTCCCCGCTATGGGTTGTCCTTCGGCCAGGGCCGGCATTTCTGCATCGGCCGGCCGATGGCCCTGGGCGGCCGGGGGACCGGCACATCAGGGTCGTTGTTCTCGATCCTGCGCAAGTTGCTGGATTCGGGGATGCGTCTCGACCCTGAGCAGGAACCGGTGCTGGCCAGCAGCCTCGAATCTCGATATGCCCACGTTCCTGTGATCTTCGGACGGCTCTGATCGATGACGCGAAGGGGAGATCTACCGTGAGCAACTGGGGCCGTTGGGGCGCCGAGGACCAACTTGGTGCGCTGAATCTGATCACTCCGGAAAAGCGGGTGGAGGCGGCCAGCCTGGTCCGCACCGGTGCGGTCTACCAGCTGGGGCAGAACATCCAGGCGGATGGCGTTCCCATGGTCAAGGACGGAGCCCGTGGGTTCTGGATGCGGCCGCTGCACATGATGGTTTATGACGGTGGCGACGAAGCAGCAGGTGTCCCGACACGGGGCGACAACTACTTCAGCGCGGAGGACTTCATCGCCGTGCGCATTCACGGCACGACCACCCACCTGGACGGCCTCTCCCACGGCTGGAAGCACGGGCAGCTCTACAACGGCTTCGGTAGCAACCAGGTCAACAGCTCCGGCGCGCACAAGCTCGGGATCGAGAACGTCGGACAGGTCATGACCCGGGGACTGCTGTTCGACATCGCGGGCCTCAAGGCTGTGTCCAGCCTCGACGAGGGCTACCCCATCACCATCGAGGACATGCAGCAGTGCAACCTGGAGATCCGGCCCGGTGATGTGGTCGTGGTGAGGACCGGTTGGTACAACGTCTATTTCGAGAGCCAGGACCGCTACAACGGCGCCTGGCCCGGGATCAGTACTGAGACCGCCCAATGGTTGGCGGACCAGGACGTCTGCATCGTCGGAGCGGACACCGTCGGCGTGGAAGTACTGGGCGGCTCGTTCGGCAAGGAAGGCTTCGCCTGTCCTGTGCATGGCCTCCTTCTGCGCGACTACGGCATCTACCTTCTGGAACTCATGCACCTTGAGGAACTCGCTGCGGCGGGTGTGACGGAGTTCTGCTTCGTGATGGCTCCGCTGCGGATCACCGGGGCGACCGCGAGCCCGGTCAACCCGCTGGCCCTCGTCTGATGGCGATGCTCACCTTCGACGGCCGGGTCGCTGTCGTCACCGGCGCTGGGCGGGGACTGGGACGAGCCTACGCGCGCACGCTCGCTGCGCGCGGTGCCGCCGTCGTGGTCAACGACCTGGGTCGCTCTCTGGACGGCACCATGGCGTCCGACAGCCCGGCGCAGACCGTGGTGGAGGAGATTCTGGCAGCGGGCGGTCGAGCGATTGCCGACGGCAACGACGTCTCCACCGCCGAAGGCGGGGAGGCGATAGTGCAGCGAGCCCGCGAGAGCTTCGGCCGACTGGACATCGTGGTGAACAACGCCGGCATCGTCAATAAGAGCGACTTCCCCGACACCGGCTTCGAAGACCTCGAACGACATGTAGGCGTCCATCAGTACGGGGTGTTCAACGTTACCAAGGCGGCCTGGCCGGGTTTCGTTGAGCAGGGCTACGGCCGAGTCGTCATCGCCGTTTCCAGCGCGCTGTACGGCATCAAAGGGGTCCTGCCCTACTCCAGCGCGAAGGGCGGAGCTTTTGGCCTCGCGCGCGGACTTGCTCAGCTCGGCGAGGAGCACGGGATCAAGGTAAACATGATCGCCCCGATCGCCCTGACTCGGATGAGCACTACCAGCGCTCTCTCAGAGCTGGAACTGCAGACCCGTCAGGAGGCGCTCGCACCGGAGAAGGTGGCCGCGGTCGTCGCGCTGCTTGCCCACGAGCGGTGCCCGGCCAACGCCGAGATCGTCATTGCCGCGGGTGACCGCGTCGCCCGCATGTTCCTGGCGGAGACCCCGGGGGTCACCGAGGTCGGGCTGACCCCCGAAAAGATCCTTGATCGATGGGACGCCATCTGCGACGAGGCCGGATACACGGTCCCTGGCCCTGCTCTGCTCGGCCAGGGCGTCGTTCAGGCGAGCGCCCTATGAATCGCCCCGGCGTGTCCGGGGACTCCATCTCGTGAGTAGACGATGGAGTTCATGTCATGAGCAGAGGGACGCACTACTCGCCTGAGCTGCGAGAGCGGGCCGTTCGGATGGTCGCGGAGCTGACACCGAACTATCCGACCGAGTGGGCCGCGATGAAGTCCGTGGCGGAGAAGTTGGGCATCGGCTCGACCGAGACGGTGCGCAAGTGGGTGCGCCGCGCGCAGGTCGATGCCGGTGCGCGGCCAGGGATCACCAGCGAGGACCACGCCGAGATCAAACGGCTCAAGCGGGAGAACGCGGAGTTGCGGCGGGCCAACGAGATCCTCAAGGCGGCCTCCTCGTTTTTCGCGGCGGAGCTCGACCGCCCACACCGCTCCTCGTGAGGTTCATCGCCGAGCACGCCGGCCGCCAGATCGGCGACGGCCTGGTCTGGGGGGTCGAGCCGATCTGCACGGTGCTCACCGAGCACGGCGCACCGATCGCCCCCAGCACCTACTACGCCGCGCGGGCCGCGGTCCCCACCGCGCGCGAGCGCCGCGATGAGTATCTGATGGTGAAGATCAGCGAGATCCATGCCCGCAACCGCAGCGTCTACGGCCCGCGCAAGGTCTGGATGGCGCTGAACCGGGCCGGGGTCGAGGTGGCCCGCTGCACCGTCGAGCGGCTGATGAGCGAACTCGGCCTGGTCGGAACCCGCCGCGGTAAGGCGGTCCGCACCACGCTGGCCGACCCGGCGGCCGCCCGGCCGGCGGATCTGGTCCGGCGCAAGTTCGCCCCGCTGGCTCCCGATCGTCTTTGGGTTGCCGACTTCACCTACGTGCAGACGTGGTCCGGGACGGTCTACGTCGCGTTCGTCATCGACGCCTACGCCCGCCGGATCCTGGGCTGGCGGGCGGCGAAGACCATGCACACCGAGCTGGTCCTGGACGCACTCGAGCAAGCACTCTGGACTCGGGCCCGGGAGGGCAGCACCGATCTGGCCGGGCTGATCAACCATCACGACGCCGGGTCGCAATACACATCGATTGCCTTCACCGAACGCCTCGCCGCCGCCGGAGTCGATGACTCCGTCGGTGCGGTGGGCTGCGCGCTGGACAATGCGCTGGCCGAGTCCGTGATCGGGCTGTTCAAGACCGAGCTGATCCACCGTCAGGGACCATGGCGGACCCTGGACCACGTCGAAGCCGAGACCGCCGGGTACGTCCACTGGTTCAACACCGAGCGCCTGATGGAGGTCAACGGCGACCTGCCACCGGTCGAGCTTGAGCAGGCCTACTACCGTCACAACCCCGCCCTCGCCGAGGTCGGGTGAGTCAACGATGCGAGTCTCCGGACTTGCCGGGGCGATTCACTAAGCCCGAGCACATCCAGACAGTGAGCCGCTCAGCCTGAAGTGCTCAATCGATGGTCGCGACCTTGGTACCGATCGGCAGCGTGGTTCCGGCCTCGACCAGGTGGCGCAACACCCCGGCGACCGGGGTCTGGACCTCAGTTTCCGTCTTGTCCGTCGCGAGGACGTAGATGGTGTCACCGGCGGCAACGGTCGCGCCGTCGGACGCCACCCAGGTGTCGACCGTGCCTTCCGTCACCGACATGCCAAGCTTCGGAATCTTGATTGTTGTTGTCATCTGTTCCTCCTGCACTAGCGCCGAGCGGTGGTGTCGGTAGAAGTTGGTTCGGTCGCACTCACGAACAACCGGGCGGCCGTGAGCGGATCGATGACGCCACGAGCGACGTCCTGCACCACTCCGGGCTCATCTCGAAGCAACCGCGCGTAGGCGCGCTCGGCCGACAGCGTCTTGACCGCCTCACGCAAAAGCACCCGCCGACGCGTCGCCCGCCGGTGCTCCAGCTGCCCGGTCGCCGCGGAATGACGGGCATGACCATAGATCGCGTCCAGGACCGACTCGACGGCACGCCCGTCCCGCGCGCTACAGCAGTGGATAGGCACCCGCCATCCACTGCGAGCGGACAGATCGAGCGCGATCCGGTAGTCGTCGGCGACTCCCTGCGCACCGCCCTGGTCCGCCTTGTTGACCGCGATCACGTCCGCGACCTCGATCACCCCGGCCTTGCTCGCCTGCACCTCGTCACCGTTCCCGGGGCATACCACGAGGACGGTCGTGTCCGCGTGGTCGGCAATGTCGAGTTCGACCTGACCGACCCCGACCGACTCGACCAGGATCCAGTCGAACCCGTAGTTGTCCAGAGCGCGAATAGCGCTGGGCACGACAAGGGCGAGGCCACCGCCCTGCCCGCGCGACGCCACACTGCGGATGTAGACGCCCGGGTCGTGAAGGTGGTCGGACATCCGCAACCGGTCTCCCAACAGCGCCCCGCCGCTCAAGGGACTCGACGGATCGACCGCCAGGACGGCAACTGTGGCTCGCCGAGCGCGCAACAGCCCCACAAGGCTGCTGGTCAGCGTCGACTTGCCTGTCCCGGGAGCTCCGGTGACCCCTACGACATGGGCCCGCGCCGGCTGGGCGCCTAGCCCAACCTGGTCTAGTCCGCGGGGGTCGCCGGCTTCCAGCCAGGTCAGAGTTCTGGCCAGCCGAAGCCGATCCGCCACCCGAAACACAGGCACCGTCTCCGCCGTCGTCACGACGTCGACCGTCGCACCATGATCGCGCGCACGAAGTCGAGCACGAGCGTGCCGTCCTGATTGTGTGCCTCGTCGTGGGTGAGCAACAAGTCGCCAGCTTTTTCAGGCTTCGAAATGACCTGACGTATCGTCAGCGTCGGCGTGACGGTGTCCCCGCATCCCACCGGATGGCGGAAGCGCAGATCTGTCACGCTCACGAGTCCCAGCACTCTCGAACGCAGCAAATGTTCTGTGCCGGCGATCACGATTCCCAGGAGTGCGGGCCCGTAGAGGATGCGCCGACCGGCCGGGTTGGCCCGAGCGGCGAGGTCATCGTGGAACAGCGGATTGATTGCCCCCATCATCGCGGGCAGCAGGGCGATCTCCGCGTCCGTGATCGTGCGCGAATCTCCCCGGTATCGCGCGCCGGCTTGCAGCTCGATCATCGGGCGTTTTTGGCCGCCACCAACGCGACCAATCGGACGGGAAGCTCTTCCAACGGCGACCGGACTCCGAACACCTCACCGACGCCCATCTCCCGAAGCACCGCGGCGTCCCTCACCGAAATAGTCCCGCCGACCACGATGCTGAACTGGCCAACTGCGCCGATCAAGTCAAGTTCATCGAGCACCTGCTGGGCCAAAGCGACGTGCGCTCCGGACAGCACGGAAAGTCCGATGACGTCGACGTCCTCGTCGATCGCGATCGCCACGACGTCCTTCGCGGTCTGTCGCAGGCCGGTGTAGATGACCTCCATGCCGGCGTCGCGCAACGTGTGTGCAACCACCTTGGCGCCCCGGTCGTGCCCGTCCAGACCGAGCTTGGCGACGAGCACCCGGATCGGGGCCGTCGCTGAGGTGGCTTCGCTTCGGTTTGCGCCTTGACCAGTGGTCACAGTCCGGGCTCCTTGAACTCGCCGAAAACGGTACGCAGGGTCGACACCATCTCCCCGAGGGTCAGATCGGCCCGCGCACAGTCCATGAGCAGGGGCATCAGGTTGTCGTCGCCGACGGCCGCGCCCCGGAGCCGGTCGAGCGCTGCCTGCGCCGTCGTCGTGTCGCGGTCGCGACGCAGGGCCTCGAGCTGTTGACGTTGACGCTCAGCTACCCGCCCGTCCGGGGCGTGCACGACCAGCTCGGGCGGCTCGGTCGTTCCCTTGTGCAGGTTGACCGCAACGATCGGCTTGTCACCGCTCTGCTCGCGCAACTCCTGCTGATACGCGGACTTGGCGATGGCCCTCTGCATGTGGCCAGTCTCGATCGCGACGACCGAGCCGCCCATCTGGTCGATCTCGGCCATCGCCTTGAGCACGCGGGCCTCGATGTCGTCGGTGACCTGCTCCACAAAGTACGAGCCACCCAAGGGGTCGGCCACTGCCGTGGCGTCGGACTCGTACCCCACGATCTGCTGCGTCCGCAGAGCGATGCGCGCGGTGTCCTCGGTAGGGATGTCGAACGCTTCGTCATAGCCGGCCAGCAGCATGCCCTGGCAGCCACCCAGCACGGCGCCCAGACATCCGAGTGTGCCGCGCACGATGTTCGTCTCGGGCTCGTGGACCTGGAAATGCGTGCCGCCGACCGAAGCTGTCACGCGCAGCAACAAGGACGAGCGTTCTTTTGCCCCAAACCGGTCCCGCATGAGCCGGGCCCAGATGCGGCGGGCTGCCCGCGTCTTTGCGGCTTCCTGCAGGAAGTCGCCGTAGTAGTAGAACTGTGCCGAGAGGCGGGTGGCGATTGCGTCGATGTCGAGCCCACGCTTCTGGGCGTACTCCAGGTAGGTGACCGCATTTGCGAAGGCGAAGGCCACCTCCTGGATCGGCGTCGCGCCAGCATCGCGGATATCGGGTCCCCGGATGACGAGGGGGTAGAAGGCTGGCATCTCCCGCGAGCAATACTCCAGAACGTCGCCGACCAGACGGATTCCGTGGGCCGGCGGGTAGATCCACGTGCCCCGTGCGACGTAGTCCTTCAACACATCGGTCGTCATCGATCCGTTGATCTGCCCCGGCGCTATCCCCCGCCTCTCCATCGCGACGAGAAACAGCGCTAGAACGAAGGGTGCTGTGCTGTGCGCGTTGAGGGAGATGCCCATCTTGTCTACGGGCAGACCGTCGAACATCCGCTCAAAATCGCGCACACAGTCCACCGCTACGCCGACGCGACCGGCCTCCGGTGCGGCCTGGGGCTCGTCGGAGTCCAGGCCTACTTGAGTCGGCAGGTCGAACGCAGCACTCACGCCCATGTTCCCGTGGTCGAGTAGGAACCGCCATCGCTGGTTCGTGCTCTCGGCGTCCCCGAATCCGGAGTAGAGACGCATCTGCCAGAGGCGGTCTCGGTAACCCGCGGGGTAGACACTCCGCGTGAACGGAAACTCGCCAGGCAGCCCGATCTGGTCCGGCGTCGGATCCTGTAACGGTACGTAGACGACGTCCAACGGCTCGCCGACTAGCCCCAGGCGCGTGCTCGCTCGCGCCAGTACTCGGGCGTTCGCCTCTCGCCAGCTGGCCAGCTGGTCCTGGGCGTCGCTGGTGGGCATCGACCGCTCTCCTCGTCCAATGGGCACCCGGGCGGGTTCTTCTGCCCGCAGTCATGGAGTCACGCCGAGCCGTGGGGCGTCATGAGTGGCGCTACTCAAGTCGTGTCCTTGCCCGTTCGGCGTCGTTGAGTACGCGTACTCATGACGCCCGAGGTGCCGGCGACTGCAATGGCAAGGTGACGGAGACGGTGATGGACCTTCCGCCGGCGGCTCGCGCCGGGACCGGCGAAGAGTTTCGGCGCTACGCCCGCGAGGCCCTTCAAGCGGTCGCACGCGAGGTCGGGTGGACGACGCGCCCGGCGGTCGGATCTGGAGACGGCTACGACCGCGAGCGGCGGCGCGAGCTGGACCAGCGCCTCGCCGATCTCGGCTGGGCGGGGATTGCTGTGCCCCAGGCCTACGGCGGAGCCGGCCGAACGCTCGCCGAACAGGCGGTCTTTGCGAAGGAAGCTGCCGCGCTCGGCTTGTCCACTCCGTACAACCGGGTCGCCTTAGGCATCGTCGTCCCGGCACTTCTCCTGTTCGGCACCGAGGCCCAGAAGGTCCGCCTTCTGCCGGCGGCCTTGGGGTCTCGCGAGATCTGGTGCCAAGGATTCTCAGAGACCGAGGCCGGCAGTGACCTGGCCAACCTTCGGACCGCCGCGCGGCTGGACGGCGACACCTGGAGAATCTCCGGACGGAAGGTGTGGACCACGATGGCGTCCGAGGCCGACCGTTGCCTGGTGCTGGCGCGGACGGAGGCCGGATCGGCCAGGCATCGGGGCATCACTGCCCTCCTCGTCCCGATGCACCAGAAGGGCGTGACAGTGCGCCCGATCACTCAGATCAACGGGGACCGCGACTTCGCCGAGCTGGAACTGGACGACGCCGTATGCGCTTCGCACGAAGTGCTCGGGGCTCTGGGTGGCGGCTGGAACGTCGCGATGACGGCCCTGTCCTATGAGCGCTCGCTGCATCTGTTGCAACGCCAGTTGCGGCTGGGACTGATGGCGAGCGAGCTCCAGGCCTCGGTGAAATGGTCTGACCTCGCCGAAGCCGGAGAACGAATGCTCGACATCATCACGTCAATACGCGGCCTTTCACGCTCGGTGGAAAGCCAACTGGGCACCCTCGAACGGGGTGGTCTGGTGGGGGTGGAAGCTAACGCGAGCAAGATCGTGTGGAGCGAGACCTATCAGGCGCTGGCCCGGCTAGGGCTCGACCTCGCCCTGGCCGGACGAGGGGGCGATGTCCAATGCTGGACACAGGAGTACCTCTCCAGCCTCGCTACGAGCATCTACGCCGGGACGAATGAGATCCAGCGATCGATCGTGGCCGAACGCGGCATGGGGTTGCCCCGATGAGCGCGCCCAAGCGGGTGCTGTTCGGGGAGCTGCCAGCTGGCGAGGCACAGGCCCTGGCCGAGGTCACCCGCTCGATCGCGCTGGACCTCGGTGACGGCAGGGCGCCGACTAAGCTTGTCCGCGCTCTGGGAGAGTCCGGCCTGCTCGGTTTCGGCATCCCCGAGGACCGTGGGGGGAGTGGCGGCACCGTAGGCCTCGCAGCACTGGTCGCGGAAGAGCTCGGTGCTGCGATGGCCGCGCCCCCCGTGCTTCACCAGCTCGTCGGCGTCCACCTCCTCTCTCAGCTCGAGAATGCGGACCTACTCGGCCCGACCCTCACAGGAGAGAGTTTGGTTCTGTCCGTGTTCGGCGCGGGCGACGCCGTCGAGGTGCCCTTCGCCGCCACCTGGGACCTCGCAGTTCTCTGCAGCCAGCGGGGTACCCGTCTACTGGACCGCGGGTGCCTTTCGGCACCGGTTGATACATGGATCGCGCCGGACTGGCGGAACGTTCGTGCGGAAGTGCCAGAAGCCGGTGGAGCTTCGAACAGGCAGGCTTGGGATGAGCTCACGTCACTGGCCGGCACGCTAGGTGCCGCGTACTCCCTCGGGTCGGCACGGGCACTGCTCACCGAGACTGCGCGCTATGTCGGCGTGCGCGAGCAGTTCGGTGCACCGGTCGGCTCGTTCCAGGCAGTGAAACATCCCCTGGCGAACGCGTGGATCGACCTCCGCCACGCGCGTGAGCTTGTCCTCGCCGGGCTGGCCGGGGCCGACGACAGCGCCGCGACCGACCTCCGTCTCGGGGCGCTGGCTGCCGGGTCGGCTGCTCAGCGCTGCGCAGAGCAGTGCCTGCAGGCAATGGGCGGCATCGGTTTCACCTGGGAATCCGATGTCCACCGTCATCTCAAGGCGATCGCTGCGCTACGCCACTGGCCCGTGCCCGAGCTCCGTGCACGCGCCGCCTTGCGGGCAGAGTTGCTGGACTCGACGCCTCCCTGACGGTCCCTGTCAGCCGCGGGTTGCGGCGACGTCGGCCTCGAGTAGGTCCAACCGCCGGAGTGTGTCGATCTCGAAGGCACTCAGGTTGTGGTGGAGCGCACCTTCGCACTGCTGGTCACGGATCGCCCGCAGAAGCAGGACGGCCATCACGAAGTACCACGACACGAAGGCGAGCAGAGGGATCCACCAGCAGACGAGGCCGTTCCAGGCGAACGGCCCGGTCTTGACGAAGACGCAGAAGTTGCCGGGAAGGAACAGCGTTCCGATCCAGAAGTTCAGATATCCCGACCATCTCGGGAAGATTGGACGGGCGCCCGTGTCCTGGAGAATGACGGCACCGAGCGTGAAGCACTGCACGGCGGCAGTCGAAACCGGAGCGACGAAAGCCAGCCAGCCGAGGTCGTACAACGCCTGCAGGGTGTCCGGATCGCGGTCGGGTCGGTACGCGGCGGCCAGCAACACCAGCATCGGGAGCAGGAACAGGACGATCAAGACCATTCCGAGCCCGAACTGCACGGTCGACCACGGCGAATATGCTCCCTCAATGCGCTTCATCTGCGTTGAGATGACGGCGTAGAACGGGCCCAACAGAGCCGAGCTCAGCATCGTCAGGACCAGGCCCACCCTGATCGCGTTCGTGTCGCCCTGAAAGAAGGCAGCGACCTCCTCAGGGTCTTTCGTCGGCGATGGCGGCGGGATCAAGTCTGCCACCAGGATGAACCCGACGAGCCAAATCACCATCATCGCCGGCCCGCACCACGCGCCGATGCGCTGAGAGCTGACGTTCAACGATTCTCCTTGGCACGCACCTTCAGCGCTCATGAGCGAACCCCGCTCCGATCACGCTCTGCAGCGTCTAGCTTGTCGGTACGTTCAGCGTCCTCGAGACGCTGGAGGAGATTGCGAGCTCCCCGATAGAACGGGCCGTCCACCATCGCGCCATCGAGCACCCCGAACGACACCGCCTTCTCCGCCTTCTCCGCCTCGACCCGGAGTACCTCGCGCGCCCAGGTCTCGTCGGCCGAAGTCGGCAGGTATGCGCGATGGACCTGTTCGATCGTGCGGGGGGTGAACGCGGCGACCGTGTCGAAACCCAGCTTGAAGAGGTAGGTGGCCTCGCTGAACGCGGCCTCGTCGTCGCGAGTCACGGTGGGGATCCCGGTGATCGGGCTGAGCCCAGCGGCCCGACAGGCGGCCACCAAGCGGCTTTGGAAGTACAGGATCTCCTCGCGCTGGCCGTCCGCGCCGGCCATCGTGTAGCGGCGGGTATTGAGTTTGAGGTCCGCGGCCAGGTCACCGGGGCCGAGGACGAGTGCTTCCAGACGCGGGGAGGCGAACGCGATTGCCTCGATGTTCACGATGCCGACGGCGGACTCGATAAGTCCCCACATTCGAACCCCAGCGGGCGCCACGGAACCGATGAGGGCGTCCGCGCGCAGCACCTCGTCCACCGAGTCGAGCTTTGCCAGAAGGAGTGCGTCGGGAAGGGCCGGTGCGACGGCAAGGATGTCCTCCTCCGCGTAAGACCCGCTCATCGGGTTGACGCGGACCACGACGTCCTTGCCGCGCCAGTCCATGCCGCCCAAGAGGTCGACAATGCGCTGTCGCGCCTCCACCTTTCTCGACTCGTGGACGCCGTCCTCGAGGTCGAGGATGATGACGTCGGCCGGGCAGCGCGTCGCCTTGTCGAGCTTGTGGTCATCGAAGATGGGCGTGATCATGAACGACCGCCGGACCCGCCCAGTCGGCACACCGTCGCGCGTCATGAGTCCCCACCGACGAGGGTGGTGAGGACACCGACGCCCTCGACCTCAATCTCGACGCGGTCCCCCGGTCGCAGGAAGGGGCCGTCCGGACCAGACTCGATGGCGGTGCCGGCCGGTGTACCGGACACGAAGCCGTCTCCAGGCAGGAGTTCGATGTAGCCCGAGAGGTGCGCCGCCGTTTCGGCGAAGCTCCAGATCATGTTCTTCGTGCTCGACTGTTGGCGGACCTCACCGTTGACGCGAGTGCCAATGGCGAGGTTCCCGACGTCGTACGGCTCATCGACACACACCCATGGCCCGCAGGCGTTCGCACCCATGAAGTTCTTCTGGAGATTCCAGCTCAGGATGCCTCGGTCGATCGGTTCTCCCCGGCCGAAGTAGTGATCGCGGATACCGAGGTCGTTCCAGGCCGTGTATCCCCAGATCCGCACGTCCTCAACGGTCACGTCACGGCCGCCGGCACCGAGAACTGCGCAGACCTCGACCTCGTAGTCGAGCATCGTGGCTCCGCGTGGTGCCACCACGGTGCCGCCGTCCCCGATGATGGTCTCCGGTACAACGACAAAACCCCACGGGGGCAGCCCGGCTTCGTGCTCGGCGAGTACCTCTGCCTCGGTCACTTCCCGCTTGAGAATCATGCTCTTGGCCGCCGCGGCGTGGTCGGCGAAGTTGGACCCCAGCGCGAAGATGCGTGCGTGTGGCGAGACCAGCGGTGGTTGGAGCACCACGTCGCTCAGCGGGACTGCCGGACCCGCGGCGGCCCGGGCCGCGACCTCGTCGCGAACCTGATCCCAGGCGCCGATCATCGCCGTCCATTCGCGGCCCGCGAGGTCGCTGATGTCGACGACCTCGTCTCCGCGCCCGAGAACGCCGGTAGACCAGTCGTTGAAGCGGACGAGTTTCATCGGATCATCTCTCTTTTCGGGAGGTGCGAGCGTCGACGGCGACCAATGACCCGTCGGCCCGGACCAGCAGGGGGTTGACGTCGAAGGAGACCAGGTCGTCCTGGGCGGCGAAGAGCGACGACAGGTGCACCACAAGGTCGATGAAGCTGTCGAGCGTCGCGGCCCGGCGCGCCAACATCCGCCCGAAGGTGGTGTCCGCGAGCGCCGACTCGATCCGCCGACGGTCGGCTGGGCAGGTGGCGCGCGCGATGTCGGCGTACGGCTCGACGAAACCACCGCCCAGCCCCGCGAGCACGATCGGCCCGAACTCCGGATCCCGGTGACCTCCGATAAAGGCAGGGAGGGTGCCGTCGATGTGCGCCTCGATGACGATGCCTTCTCCGGCACCAAAAGCGAGCCCTCGCCTCAGGATCGACTCAGTGGCTCGACCCACCTCAGCCTCCGAACGGAGACCCAGGAACACCCCGCCGGCATCCGCCTTGTGCACAGCCTCAGTACTGCTGAGTTTCACGGTCACCGGGTAGCCGAGGACGCGCGCGGCCTCGACCGCGGCGTCATGGTCGCTCACCAGGACCGCGTCGTTCAGTGGAACACCGAGCGCCGCCAGCTCCTGTCGCGACGTCCAGTACGGACGGGTGGCCGTGGCGTCGACCAAGGGTCCGGGGTCGCTTCGCTGGGCCAGTTCGACCGGCAACGGGAGCGAAGCCCGGCGACCGCAGAGGCCGTAGGTGGCGATCGCCCGGATGGCCCGGTCGGAGCTGGCGAACGTGGGCAACCGGCACGCCCGCAATACGGCGCTTGCGGGCTCGGTCGCCGCCCCCGCCGTCCACATCGAGACCGCGGTGCGAGCGCGCCGCGGCGCCGACAGTCCCTGGAGGTGCGGCGCGATCACCGGCACGACGTCGGGGGTCGCAAGCACGGGCAGTGAGAGCAGGACCACGTCGTAAGCCGTGTCGTCGGCGAAGGCGGCAACCTGCTCAGGCCATTCGCTGCGACCGGTCACAGCCGTGGCCGCCTGAGAGTCGAACGGATTGTCCACATGCACGCCGGGCCATCGCTTGGCGGCGGATTCCCTTAGCAAGGGCGTCGGCTCCGGCAGCGTGATTCCGAGCGGGCCGGCCACATCGGCGAGGATCGCGCCGTCCCCGCCCGAGAGGGTGATCACACCGAGCGTCTTCACCGCCGAAACAGGCGGCCCCCAGGCCGTGACCAAAGACGCGACTTCCCACAACTGGTCGATGTCATCGACCTGGATGACGCCGAGCTCGGCCATGACCGCCCGCTGGACGTCCGGAGCGCCTGCGAGCGCACCGGAGTGGGTCGCGACCATCTTGCGCCCTGCATCGGACGAACCCAGCTTGTGCAGGACGATGGGTTTGCGAACAGCTCGAGCGTAGAGCGCCACCTCGACGAACTTGGCCGGGGACTTGAAGCCTTCGACGACCATGACGATGACGTCAATACCGTCGTCGTCGAGCATGTAGCGGGCGAGGTCCCACAGATCGAGGTCGAGCTGGTTTCCCGTTGCCACGGCCATTGCGACACCCACGCCATTGGCGCCGGCCCGGTTCAGCACGATGTTGCACAAGCCGCCGCTTTGCGTGACGATCCCGACCCGGCCGGTGGGCAGGTCGGCTGGATGGTTCAGTGAGCCGCGTGGGACGTAACTGTCCGTCAGATTGACCAGGCCGGCTGTGTTCGGGCCGAGCAACCGCAGACCGGTCTCACGCAGCAACTCGCGCAGCTCAGTTCCCCTGCGTTCTCCCTCGGCGTCGGCCGCGCCCTCGTCAAAGCCTCCGGCGATCACCGTCGCGGTGCGGATGCCGTGCTCGGCGCATTGCCGGAGAACCTGCGGGACGCGCGCTGCCCCGACGACCAGGACTGCCGTATCGGGAACCTCCGGCAGCGCGATCACCTCGGCGTAGCAGGGGAACCCGCAGACCTCGTCCCGTCGTGGATTGACCACTGAGATCTGGCCCGAGTAGCCATGCCTCACCAGGTTGCGGACCGGGGCACTGGTCATCGCCCCGGGCGTATCCGTCGCCCCGATCACGACCACCGATTTCGGACGGAGAATCAGGTCGAGGGCGGTAGTCGTGTCGAGCGGGTCAGCGGGCGTCGACACGCGGGTCCTCCGGCAAGCAATCGGGGACTCGCTCGGGCAGGTGGCCGGCGGCTCGTTCCGACATCCGCTCCCAGCGAATCGAAGTTCGGTCGAGGTCTACAGCCCGCGGCACACCGAGTTGGGCGAGGACGTTGTCGATCTCCGAGCGCAGATGTTCGCCGACCGCGACCACACCGTCTTCTCCATCGGCGACCAGCCCCCAGTGGTACGGCCGGGCCACCAGGCAGGCAGTCGCCCCCGCGGCCAAGGCCTTCACCACGTCAGTGCCTCGGCGGACACCGCCATCGAGGAAGACCTCCTTGTTGCGGTTGTGGGCCGCTTCCAAGACCTCGGGCAGCGCCACGAAGGACGCCGGGTTGCCGTTGAGCTGCCGTCCGCCGTGGTTGGAACAGACGACCCCGTCTGCTCCCGCGTCGAAGCAGCGCCTCGCAGCGTCGGCAGTCAGAACGCCCTTGACGACGAGTGGCCCGTCCCAGAGATCGCGCAACCAGCGCAGGTCCTCCCACGTCGATGAGGGGTTGTTGAGCTTCTCCCGCATGAAGGTGCTCAGCCCCATGACGCCGGCGGCCATCTCGAAGCTGTAAGGCTCGAGGTTCTTGAACGTGATCGGATCCCCCGTGACAAAACCACGCAGCCAGCGGACGCGCCGGCACGTGTCGAAGGCGTTCCGCACCGTCAGCCGCGGCGGGATGGTGAGCCCGTTGCGCAGGTCTCGGTCCTTCACACCGGACAACGGAACGTCGATCGTCACGCACAGAGCATGGAAGCCAGCATTCTTCGCTCGGGCTACGAGATCCGCGACGATCCCTGCGTCCTTCCAGTGGTAGACCTGGAACCAGAGGGTGGCGCCCCGGCCTGCGTCGGCCACCTCCTCGAGAGGGAAGTTCGAAGCCGCGCTCAGGGCGTAGACCGTGCCCAGCCGAGCCGCGGCGCGAGCGACCGCCAGTTCTCCCTCGGGATGGACCAGACGTGTGCTCCCAGCCGGCCCGAGCAAAACGGGCATCTCCACCCGACGCCCCAAGACGGTGGTGCTGAGGTCGCGCTGAGCAACATCCACCATCGGCCGAGGTCGGAAAGTGGCCTCGGCGAACGCCGTCTCGTTGGCTCGCGTGGTCACCTCGTCGCCCGCCCCGCCGTCGACGAAGTCGAAGATGGAGCGAGGAAGCCGACGTCGCGCGACCTGTCGATACGACTCGACGTTGACCAGTGGTGCCCGAAGTGACGGGATCGTCAGCTCGGACAGCAGCGAGTTACGCACCGCCATCGCTCGACGGCCTCAGAAGCTATTCGGGTCAGCGACCACCGCGGCGGGGACGTCCACGCCGAAGAGCGTGGAAGCGGTACGCCACGTCATCGCTTCAACCTCGTCCGCCGGCAGATCCTTGAGGTGGTGGTGCAGATGCTCCTGAGAGTTGGGCCAGGTGCTGTCCGCGTGCGGGTAGTCGACCTCCACCATGATGTGGTCAATCCCAATGAGATGACGCTGCGACACCGACGAGGGGTCCTCGAGCATGCAGTACCAGAAGCTGCTGCGCGCGACGTCGGCCGGGGCAGTCGCACCCGCGGGCCACGTCCCGTACATGTCACGGTGCATCCGGTGCGTGTGCTCAAGCCGATCGAGGAGCCCGGCGACCCACCCGATCCCGCCCTCAGCAAGGCAGATCTTCAGGTTGGGGAATCGCAGCGGAACCATCGAGTAGACCCAGTCAACCGCGGTGTGCATCGCATACATGCCGAACAGAACGGCCACAACGTCGGCGGGAGCGCCGTCCCGGGTGGGGGGCAGCGCACCACCGGAACCGATGTGAAGATTGACGACCGTCCCGGTCTCCTCGCACGCAGCGAAGATGGGGTCCCAATGATCGGTGAAGATCGACGGAAGGCCGAGATCGTCCGGCGATTCGGGGAAGGTCACCAGCCGTACGCCTCGCTCAGCGTTCGCGCGGATCTCGGCGGCTCCCTTGACCGGGTCGAGCAGGAACGGCAACTGGCAGGGCACGAGGCGGCCGTTGCTTCCCCCGGCCCATTCCTCGAGGTTCCAGTCGTTCCAGGCGCGGACCGTGGCGAACGCGAGATCGGGGTCCTTCACGATCGTCTGCAGCCGGCCGCCCCCGAAGCCGGCGAGGTGCGACGGGAAATTGACCGAGGCATAGATGCCGTCGAGGTCCATGTCGGCCAGTCGGGCCACGGGGTCCCATGCTCCCCGGCGCATGTGCTCGAAGCGGGTGGGCTCGGCGCTGTACTCGGTGACCGGACGACCCACCACAGCAGCAAGGCCGACCGTCGGCAGCACGTTGCCGTCGTAGACCCAGGCCTGCGCGCCGCCGTCGAACTCCTCGATACGCGGAACCCGGTCCGCGTACGCCTGCGGGGCCCGTCCATCGAACATCCCGGGGGGTTCTACGAGGTGGTCGTCGGCGGAGACCACCGTGTAGTAGCGGTGCCGCTTCTCCGGTTCTGGCAGGAAAGTGACGGTGGTGTTACCCGCCCTGGACGCAACCGTCTGGGTCCTACCGACCGTGGTTCGAGTGCTCGTCGCCATGGGCCAATCCCACTCGCACTACCGCACCACGAACATGAGTAGCGCCTACCCAACTCCCGCGGTGATGTCGGCCTCGAGCTCCCGAGCGATCGCCGCACGATAGCGCTCCACATTGGCGAGCTTGACGGTCTCGTAGCCCCTCACCAACGTCGGGAGCGACGCGATCCGCATGACCGCCTCTTCACCCCGCACCGGTAGTTCGGCCACAAGTCGGTCGACGAGCTCCACGTACTCGTCGCGCAGGGCCCGTTCGACGCGGCGGAGGTGCGCGAAGCCAAAGGGATCGAAGGGCGTTCCGCGAAGGTGGCGAGAGGCCGCGAGGGCGCGCAGCAACACGTACGCGCGAGGCCCGAAACGGAGCTTCCGCTTGAGCCCGACGGCGCGCAACGCGGGGGGATGCAGCATGACCGTCGCCCGCGCTCCCTTCCCGCCTACCGCCTCGACCTCGGCGCGGGCCTCGACGGTCGTGTGGAGCCGGGCAACCTCGTACTCGTCCTTGTACGCCATCAGGCGGTGAAGGTTGTCCGCGACCGCCACCGTGAACCCGCCGCTCCCCGTGCCGGAGGCACGTCGCACGATGAGGAGATACTCACGGGCATAACGGCGGTGCTGATACGCCATGAGATCCGCCGCACGACGCGAAGCCAGCTCTCTGGCGTCCTCGTGCACTTCGGCCAGGAGATCGCGCAACGCTTTCGGTAGCTCGGGCCGTTTGACTTCGGGGTGCGAGGCCGGATCGAGCCCCGCAGCCAGGGCACGGCCCCATCGGAAGGCGTTGAGGTTCGACTCGACGGATACGCCGTTCTCTCGGATCGCCTGCTCGAGTGCAGCGGCACTAACGGGCAGCCCGCCGTGTTGATAGGCGACTCCTACGAGCAAGAGGTTCGCACCACTAACGTCACCGGTCAGGCGTTCGGCTTCTGCTTCGGCGTCGGTCCAATGCGCCTGCTCCACGAGCCCCGCGATTCGATCGGGAAGCGGCGAAAGGTCCTCCACCTCCGAGCCCGGCCGGCCAACCATCGCACCAGTCGGGGTCCGGGTGGTGCTGCCGACGGCGAGCGTGGCATCGAGCCGCAGTCCGAACAGGTTCTCCGGCGCGACGGCAGTCAGTGCGTCGAAGGCGAGGAGGAGGTCGATTCCACGGGAGGAGACTCTTCCCGAAGCGGTTCCCGCTCCGGCCGAGATCCTCAGGTCCGAGACGACAGGGCCGGCCTTCTGGGACAAGCCCGTCTGGTCGAGGCCGTGTACCGTCCAGCCGTCGAAAGCCGCCGCCATACCGAGGATCTGAGCCGTCGTCACAACTCCTGTCCCACCGACGCCGACCATGCGGATGACGGTTTCGTCACCGTGGGCCCGGGGTATCGGTTCAGGAATCTGGGCAGGTATGGGAGGGAGAGCCGCCGCGGCGCCGACCTCGTCCGCAGAACCCGGGGTGACCATCAGGAAGCTGGGGCAGTCACCGGCCAGGCACGATCGGTCGTTGTTGCAGGACCCCTGATGGACCGTGGTTTTGATCCCGTAGTCCGTAGGTAGCGGGTGCAAGGACAGACATGTGCTCTTCACCCCGCAGTCGCCGCATCCCTCACAGACCCGACTGTTGATGGCGATCAGCTCGAGCGGCTTCGGGGCGAGGCCGCGTTTGCGCGCGCGTCGGAGTTCGGCTGCGCACGCCTGGTCGTGGATCAACACCGTGACGCCGGGCTCAGCCGCGAGGGCTTCCTGCGCCGCGATGAGCCTGCTCCGGTCCCAGACCGGGACCCCGGCAGGCAAGGCGGACCTGTCGTAACCCGCGGGATCGTCGGTGGTGACGATGATGCGTCCCACGCCCTCGGCCAGCAGTCCACGCGCCAGGTCGCCTACCGAGCGAATCCCGACGGGGTCCTGCCCGCCAGTCATCGACACCGCGCCGTTGTACAGCAGCTTGTAGGTCACGTTGCTGTCGGCGGCCACGGCGAAGCGGATCGCCAACCAGCCCGAGTGGAATAGCGTTCCGTCACCGAGGTTCTGGAACATGTGCGGGTGTGGGAGGAACGGCGCGGCGCCAACCCATTGAGCTCCCTCACCGCCCATCTGCGTGTTCGACAAGACGTTCCCGGTGCGGGCGGGATCCATTCGCGACGCAAGCGCGTGACAGCCAATCCCGGTTCCCACGATCGACCCTGCCGGCACCTGGGTACTCGAAGAGTGCGGGCAGCCGGCACAGAACCAGGCAGTGCGAGAGGGAAGGACCGTCAACTCCACGCGAGGCGCCGGTGGCGGGGGGCGGAGTCGGCTCGGTTCGACACGCTGCTCCAACCGCCGGCGCAGCACCCTAGCGACGGCGTCCGCGTCGAGTGCTCCCCAACCCTGGACGAGTGTGGCCCCGTTCTCATCCGTCTTGCCGACCACCCGCGGCAGGTCCGGCATGCCGAACAGCGCACTCCTCACCTGGTCTTCGACGAACGGCTTCTTCTCCTCGATGACCAGCAGTTCGGTCAGCCCGCGAGCAAAGCGACGCAGCTCGTCCCGGTCGAGCGGGAAGGTCTGTCGCAGGTTCATGACGCGTATGCCGAGCTGACCGAGTTCGTCGGGTTCGAGCCCGAGAATGCGAGCCGCCTCCAGCAGATCGACGAAGGTGTGTCCCGGTGCGATGATCCCGAGCCAGGCTTCGCTCTGACCGGTCACCGTGGAGTTCAGCCCGTTGAGCGCGCCGTAGGCGCGAGCCAGGGGGATCCGGCGCTCGACCAGGTCTCGTTCCAGCTCCGGCGAGAATGGTTGGTGTAACTTCGCGGCCGTCCGATGCGTCCCGGAACCGGGCGGGAGCAGCGGCTCGACATCTCCTGGCCCGAGCGCAACGGTCGCCGTAGCGTCCGCGACGGCCGTGACAACCTTCAGCGCGACCCACAACCCACTGGCCCGCGAGAGGGCTACCGCGTGCCGACCCAGGTCGAGAAGGTCCTGGGTGGTGCCGGGGTGAAGGATGGGCATCCCCAGGTCCGCGCACATGCCCTCACTCGCGGAGGGCAACGACGACGATTTGCAAGCGGGGTCGTCGCCGACCAGGGCGACCACTCCGCTGCGAGGGCCCGTTCCGGCCAGGTTCGCGTGACGTATCGCATCGGCGGCCCGGTCCAGGCCCGGCGCTTTGCCGTACCAGACTCCGAGCACGCCGTCGCCCTCGAACCCTTCGGTGACCGTGGCGACCTGGGAGCCAAAGACCGCAGTGGCGGCTAGCTCCTCGTTGATGCCCGGCTCGTGCACGATGCCGTGCTCAACGAGCAACTTCCGGCGGCGCAGTAGTTCGGAGTCCAATCCCCCGAGGGGCGAGCCCGGGTAGCCCGAAATGAAGGCACGGGTCTGCAGACCTGCGGAGCGGTCCCGCCGCATCTGCGTCAGCGGCAGACGGACCAATGCCCCGATGCCGGTGAGGAAGTGGAGACCGTCATCCGCGGTGTAACGACCACCGAGCATGACGACGCTTTCAGGAGACCACACCCTCTTATGTCAGCCGAGCCGGGCGCGGCCAGCATGAGTGATCGGTACTCAGAGCGTCGGTACTCGCGGTCGAGCGGACCTGGCAACGTCAGCGGAGCACTAACGGCCTCGACGCCGGATCGCCATTCGCGGAAAGCGCGGGCACCAGTTCCGCGCGGCTGCCGATGCCCAGCTTCTTGTACGCATGCTGCAGGTGATTCTCGACCGTGCGCACTGACAGGAAGAGCTTGTCCGCGATCTCCTTATTCGTGTGGGCGCTCGCGAGCAGCGCGACCTCGCGTTCTGCGCGGGTGAGGGCAGCGCGTGCCGGGACGTCCTGCAGCGCCGGGGTGGAAACGCCCGGGCAGAGCTCAGCCAAGGCCCTCGACCTGACCTGAGCAGCCCGGCCCGCGCACCGGGTGTCGCAGGCACGTCGGTACACGAGCGCCTCGTCGGCCGCGCTTTCCGCCGCGAGCAAGGTGAGGCCCATGTCCTCGAAGGCTCGGGAGGCACGGTTGAGTTCAGGTGCGTCGGCGTTCTTGAGCGCCCGCACGTGCGCGAGTCGGAGCTGAATGAGGTCGCCCTCCATGAGCTCGGCCAGCTCCTCTAGCCGGCCCAGGGCTTCCGCGGGGTAACCGATGCGCGCGAGGACATGGAGTGCGGCCACCTCCGCCACGTGGTCGCCTCGGGTCTGTCCAGCCTTGGCAGTGGAAGACAAGAGGTCCCGCGCGAGCGGCAAGTCGCCGTCGGCAATTGCGACCCAAGCCTTGGAGAACTGGATGTCGGTAGCGACCGGACTGTGCTCTTCGCTGGAGCCGAGCAGTTCGATGGCCGCCACAGACTCGCGCGCCCCGTTGGCGTCAGCAAGGACCGCTTGCGCGGCGACCATGTAGGCGAGGCAGAACTGGACCTGCCCCGGACGCCCGAGCATCCGGAAGATGTCTTCGGCTTCGCGCAGGCTGTCGACAGCCTCCTGGCCCTGCCCGCGTTCACAGGCGAGCTGACCCAAGAACAACGACGCGTAGGCCTGGCCATCAGGGTTGCCGTCCGCGATCGCCTCGTCTCGTTCGGCATTCGCACGTGCGAATGCCTCCATGACTCGGCCGAGTTGGGCCAACGACTGCAAAACGAAATACCGGTAGAGGCAAGGATCCCAGTCCAGCGGGCGTTCCAAGGAATCGCGAATCGCGAGTCCACGGGCCGATGCGTCCATGGACGCGCTGTGCCGGCCGAGCCGGCCCAGGCTGTAGGCACCGGTAATGCAGGCCCAGCCGTACGCGCGTCCCGAGGCCCGCTCCAGCAACTGCTCGGCCAGCTCGGCGCACGCCCGCGGCCCGCCCAGACCAAGATGAATTCCAGAAACCCTGGCCAGGATCTCGTCGCGCCACACCGGATCGCTAATGGTGGCGAGCGCCTGTTCCGCACGCCCGAGACCCTCGTCGAATCGGCCGGAGTGAAAGACGATCCCGTCCAACTCGTTCATGGCGACCAGGGCGCGTTCGGCGTCCGTCGAAGCCGTCTGTCCGAGCGCAGCCAGGGAGCGCTCGCAACTAGCACTGTCGCCACGTAGGCCCTCGAGCTGAGCCGCAAGAAGGCAGGCGTCGAAGCCACCACCAGCTTCCACGGCTGCACGAGCCAGGCGGTACCCCAGCTCGTAGTCGTGATGCCAGCGCGCAGCCGCGGCGGCGGCGAGCATCAGGTGTGGCTTCGCCCCTCCACTCTCCAGCCGCCAGGTCGCGATCCGGAGCAAGTCGGTGTGGCGACGCGCGCCTGTGGCCTCACTCGCCTCGGCCAGGGCCATCGCCATCTCCCGGCGCCGCAGGTCTGACACCCGGCTGAGGACGACGTCACCGACGACCGGCTGCACAACGCGGATGACCAGACGAGAGCCGTCCTTCGCACTCGCGACCAGACCCCGATCCTCAAGCTGGTTCACGGACGCGAGCTCGCCCACGTGGGCCAGCTCGCCCGGCCCGACCGGCTCGCTAAAGGCGATCAGCTCCAACATCTGCTTTTGTTTGTCAGTAAGTCCCGCGATCTGGGCGCCGACAATCTCCGTGAGCCGATGAGAGGGGGCGAGATCCCCGCGAAGGCGCCAGACGCCTCCCTCATTCACCAACTGCTCGGCGGCATCAGCACTCCGGAAGAGCTCCCGAAGGAACAGTGCATTCCCCCGCGAGCGCTCGCAGAACTGGGTTAGGGTCCGGCGCTCGATTCGACCGCCCAGAACAGTGGACAGCACTTCCTCAATGTGCGTCGCCGAGAGGGAGCGCACCTCGATGCGTTCGACCAGTCCGTCCTTCCACAGCACCGCCACTGCATCCGGACACGGTTGGTCGTCACGGACGGTGAGTAAACCGTAGGCGTCGGTACTGGAGACCAGGCTGTGGATAAGAGTCGCCGAAGTCTCATCGAGCAGGTGAGCATCGTCGACCAGGAACACGGCGCGACGGCCGCCTGCCTTCTCCAGCAGCGCCGCGCGTGCCCGGAGCAGGAGACTCACCCGATTGTCGATATCGCGTTCGGAAGGAACAAATCCCGGGAGCACGGAAGCCATCGCCCCGAGCGGAATGGCCGACGCAGTCTTCGTAGCGGTGACCCGCCGCACGTAGAGGCGCAGTGAGACTGCGATCTCCATAATCTCCTGGGCGAGGGCCGTCTTACCCGCGCCAGCCGGCCCGGCCAGCACAAGGCCAGCCTCGCCGCGCTCTAGAGACGCTCGGGCGACAGCCAACTCATGACTTCTGCCCACGACAGGCCAATGCACCACGAACCCTCCATCTCCGCGCCGAGGAGGAGCTTGCGCCGAAATCGTAGACGCATCTTCTGTGAATACAAGCAGCGTTAGCAGTGCCGTGCCGGGGGCGGTGGGCACTGGGGGGCAACCCCCAACCTAGCCGGTCTCCTCCCTCCGCGGACGGGTCAGTTGGGTCTGCTGCACGAGTAGGTGACATCTGAACTGTGGTGCCGAGAGGTGCCGCTGGAAGGATGTGCACTGTGCCGAAACCCCACCCCAAAGAGTTCCGCGACGACGTCGTTCGCGTCGCCCGCAGCC
>NZ_JACDFE010000183.1 GCF_013815995.1 Sporichthya sp. | reverse complement strand
CCTGGGGGACGACGTCCCCCAGGGGTGGCGACACTGGGAGGGTGCGACGCCGATGCGGGAGCTCCGACGAGCCGCCGGTGTTCGACGTCCACACCCCAACCGACCGGGAGGCGCTGCTGGCATCGATCGCGGCCCGGCGCCGGCGCTACTTCCGGGTGATGATCCCGTGCCTGGTCCTGGTCGGCTTCGGCTTCTTCGTGCCTGCGCCCATCCCGATCCGCCTGACCGCCCTGGCGATCGCGGCGTTCATGCCGCCGATCGCCGCGGTGTTGGGCAACACCCGCTGACTCCGCGGGTGCCCGTGGTCGCTGGTGTCGGCCCTGGCGGGGGTCAGGCGGCGAAGACCTTCGGGTCGTCGAAGGGGCCGATGACGGCGAGGGTGGGCGCCGGGGCGAGCAGGTCGGCGGCCACCGCGGCGACGTCGTCGAGGCTGACTCCGTCGACCCGGGCCAGCACCTCGTCGACCGAGACCAGCTCGTCGTAGACCAGTTCGGACTTGCCGAGGCGTCCCATCCGGGAACCGGTGTCCTCCATGCCGAGCACGAAGGAGCCCTTGAGCTGGCCGCGCGCGCGGTCCAGTTCCTCGGCCGTGATGCCGTTGGCGGCGACGTCGGCCAGCTGCTCGCGGCAGACCTCGAGCACCTGGTCGACCTTCTTCGGCAAGCAACCGGCGTAGACGCCGAACATGCCGAGGTCGGCGTAGTGCGCCGCGTAGCTGTAGACCGAGTAGGCCAGGCCGCGCTTCTCCCGGACCTCCTGGAACAGCCGGGAGCTCATCCCGCCGCCGAGCGTGGTGTTCAGCACGTCGAGGGCGTAGCGGCGGTCGTCGGTACGGGCCAGCCCGGGCACACCGAGCAGCACGTTGGCCTGCTCGGTCGGACGGGTCGAGAGCCGGACCCCACCGGGGGCCTTGAACGGTTTACCGCCGAGCCGGGCCGAGGCCGGCGGCGTGCCGTCCTCGCCGAGCGCCCCCGCGGCCTTGAACGCGGCCTTGACCAGCTTGACGACCTCGGCGTGTTCCACGCGGCCGGCCGCGGTCACGACGAGGTTGGGCGCCGTGTAGCGGCGCTTGTAGTGCCCCGCGATCGCCGTGCGGCTCATGCCGGTGATCGAGTCCACGGTGCCGAGGATCGGCCGGCCCAGCGGAGAGTCGCCGAGCAGGGCGGCGGCGAACTCGTCGTGCACGGCGTCGGTCGGGTCGTCGGCGTGCATCGCGATCTCTTCGAGAATCACGTCGCGCTCGCCGTCGACGTCCGCCTTCGCGATCAGGGAGGAGGTGACCATGTCCGAGACGACGTCGATCGCCAAGGGGAGGTCGCGGTCGAGCACCCGTGCGTAGTAGCAGGTGTACTCCTTGGCCGTGAACGCGTTCATCTCCCCACCCACCGCGTCCAGCGCGGAGGAGATGGCGAGCGCGTCCCGGCGCGGGGTGCCCTTGAACAGCAGGTGCTCAAGGAAATGGGTGGCGCCGGCGAGGCTGCGGGTTTCGTCCCGCGAGCCGACGCCCACCCAGATGCCGAACGTCGCGGACCGGGCCGAGGGCATGTCCTCGGTCAGGATCCGCAGGCCGCCCGGGAGCACGGTGCGACGCACCGCGCCCGAGACCGAGCCGTTGGTGCTGCCGGCGGGGAGCAGGGTCCGGGTGGACCCGGGCTTCTGCTCCCCTGCCGGCAACCAGTTCTGACGCTTTGTCACTCGTCGTCGGACGAGTCGGCGTCACCGTCGTCGGAGCCCTCTTCACCCTCGACGACCGGGATCAGCGAGAGCTTGCCGCGCTGGTCGATCTCGGCGATCTCGACGAGCAGCTTGGAGCCGACCGCGAGCACGTCGTCGACGTTCTCCACCCGCTTCCCACCGGACAGCTTGCGCAGCTGCGAGATGTGCAGCAGCCCGTCGCGGCCGGGGACGAGGGAGATGAACGCACCGAAGGTCGTGGTCTTCACCACGGTGCCCAGGTAACGCTCGCCGACCTCCGGCATGGTCGGATTGGCGATCGCGTTGATCGTGTTCCGCGCCGCCTCGGCCGACGGGCCGTTGGTGGCGCCGACGTAGATCGTGCCGTCATCGTCGATCGAGATCTCGGCGCCGGTGTCGGCCTGGATCTGGTTGATGATCTTCCCCTTCGGGCCGATCACCTCGCCGATCTTGTCCACCGGGATCTTGATGACGATGATCCGCGGCGCGAACTCGCTCATCTCATCGGGGCCGTCGATCGCCTCGTTCATGACGTCAAGGATGTGCAGCCGGGCCTCGCGGGCCTGGGTCAGCGCGGCGCCGAGCACCGAGGCGGGAATGCCGTCGAGCTTGGTGTCGAGCTGAAGGGCCGTCACGAATTCCTTGGTGCCGGCGACCTTGAAGTCCATGTCGCCGAAGGCGTCCTCGGCGCCGAGGATGTCGGTGAGCGTGGTGTACTCCCCGCCCTCGTAGACCAGGCCCATCGCGATGCCCGCGACCGGCGCCTTGAGCGGGCAGCCGGCGTTGAGCAGCGAGAGGGTGGCGGCGCAGACCGAGCCCATCGACGTCGAGCCGTTCGAGCTCAGCGCCTCGGAGACCTGGCGGATCGCGTAGGGGAACTCCTCACGCTTGGGCAGCACGGGCAGGATCGCCCGCTCGGCCAGCGCGCCGTGGCCGATCTCGCGGCGCTTCGGCGACCCGACGCGACCGGTCTCACCGGTCGAGTACGGCGGGAAGTTGTAGTTGTGCATGAAGCGCTTGCGGGTCTCGGGGTTGAGCGTGTCGACCATCTGCTCCATGCGGAGCATGTTCAGCGTGGTGACACCCAGGATCTGGGTCTCGCCGCGCTCGAACAGGGCCGAACCGTGGACCCGCGGGATGACCTCGACCTCGGCGCCCAGCTCGCGGATGTCGCGCAGCCCACGGCCGTCGATGCGGACCTTGTCCTTGGTGATGCGCTGACGCACGGCCTTCTTGTTCACCGAGCGGAACGCGGCGGAGATCTCCTTGTCGCGGCCCTCGAACTGGGACGCGAGCTTCTCCTTGGTCTCGGCCTTGACCCGGTCCAGCTCGTTCTCGCGCTCGGCCTTGCCGGCAATGGTCAGCGCGGCGGCGATCTGCTCGCCGGCGGAAGCGGTGACCGCCTCCAGCACGTCGTCGGAGTAGTCGAGGAAGATCGGGAACTCGGCGGTCGGCTTGGCGGCCTTGGCCGCGACCTCGCTCTGCGTGGCGCAGAGCACCGCGATGAACGCCTTGGAGGCCTCGAGGCCCTCGGCCACGACCTCCTCGGTGGGCGCGGTGGCGCCGCCGGCGATCAGGTCGATCGTCTCGGTGGTGGCCTCGGCCTCGACCATCATGATCGCGACGTCGCCGTCCTCCATGACGCGACCGGCGACGACCATGTCGAACACGGCGCGCTCCAGCTCGGAGTGCCGCGGGAACGCCACCCACTGGCCCTCGATCAGGGCGACGCGGACGGCGCCGATCGGGCCGGAGAACGGGATGCCGGAGAGCTGGGTCGACATCGAGGCGCCGTTGATCGCGACCACGTCGTAGAGGTCGTCGGGGTCGAGCGCGAGCACGGTCTCGACGATCTGGATCTCGTTGCGCAGGCCCTTGGCGAAGCTGGGGCGCAGCGGCCGGTCGATCAGGCGGCAGGTGAGGATCGCGTCCTCGGAGGGCCGGCCCTCGCGGCGGAAGAACGAGCCGGGGATGCGGCCCGCGGCGTACATCCGCTCCTCTACATCCACCGTGAGGGGGAAGAAGTCGAGGTTCTCGCGCGGGCTCTTGCCGTGCGTGGTCGCGGACAGGACCATCGTGCCGTTGTCCAGGTAGACCGCGGCGGCACCGGCGGCCTGCTGGGCAAGGCGGCCGGTCTCGAAGCGGATGGTGCGGGTTCCGAAGCGACCGTTGTCGATCGTGGCTTCGGCGAACGTGATCTCGGGACCCTCCATGGGCGCCCCTCCTCTGTGTTGAGGAGACGGCCGGGTTCGCGCGTCGTTCTCGATCCGGTCTTCGATCGAGGTCCACGGAGGTTCTGGCGAACAACTCCGGGGGCCACTACCGAGGACCGGGGGCGAACTTTCTCGCTTACCGACCGCTCCTGCGGGTGGAAAAAATCCGGGCGGCGCTAGCGGCGCAGGCCGAGCCGTTCGATCAGCACGCGGTAACGCGCGATGTCGGTGGCGGCCAGGTACTTCAGGAGCCGACGACGGCGACCGACGAGCAGCAGCAGGCCGCGCCGGCTGTGGTGGTCGTGCTTGTGCACCTTGAGGTGCTCGGTGAGGTCGCTGATGCGCTTGGTCAGCATCGCGACCTGCGCCTCCGGGGAGCCCGTGTCGTTGTCGCTGAGGGCGTACTCGGAGAGGATTGCCTTCTTCTGTGCACTGTCGAGCGGCATTACTTAGCTCAGGGCTCCTTGTCGGGGTCGCTGCGCGGCGCGCCGGGGCAGGTCCACCCGGGCTCTATCTCTCCGCGGCCGTATCACGGCGCGCTCACGCTACCAGCGCAGCAGGTCAGGCCCGAAATCGGCGTCCTACCGGGCCAGAATGCGCCGGGCGTCCTCGACGTCGCCGTTCATGGCCTCGATCAGGGGTTCGATGCCCTCGAAGGGCAGCATGTCCCGGATCCATTCGACGAACTCGACCGAGACCTTCTTGCCGTAGAGATCCAGATCGGTGCGGTCCAGCACGTAGGCCTCGACCCGGTGCGAGGCCCCGACGAAGGTCGGGTTGTCCCCCACCGAGATCGCCGCCGGATACCGGTCCGCGCCGTCCACCAGCCAGCCCGCGTACACCCCGTCGAGCGGCGCTGCCAGCTCGTCAGGGATCTCCAGGTTCGCCGTCGGGAAGCCCAGGTCCCGGCCGCGCTGCTCACCGCGGATCACCGGACCGGTGACGGCGTACGGCCGGCCCAGGATGGTGGCCGCGGTCGCGACGTCCCCGACCCCCAGCAGTTCCCGGACCCGGGTGGAGGAGTACTTGTCCACCTCGTCGGTCTGCAGTTCGACCGCGTGGACGATGAAGCCGTACGCAGCCCCCATCAGGCGCAGCATCGTGACGTCCCCGGCGGCACCGGACCCGAAACGGAAGTCCGCCCCGACCACGACGACCTTCGCCTGGAGCGCCTCGGCCAGGACCGCGCGGGTGGCCTGCTCGGCGGTGACGGCAGCGAGCTCGAGGGTGAACGGGACGACCAGCACGGCGTCCGCCCCGTTGGCGGCCAGCCGTTCCAGCCGGTCGGCGAGGCTGCCGATCATCCTCGGCGCGATCTCGGGGCGCAGCACGGCGGCCGGGTGCGGGTGGAAGGTGACCACGTACATCGGCAGGTCGCGCTCGTCGGCGTAGGCCCGGGCCTTGGCCAGCACCCGGGCGTGCCCGCGGTGCACCCCGTCGAACTTGCCGATCGCCACCACACAGGGACCGGCGTCGGCGCGGGGCACATCGTCGAGACCGTGCCAGATCTGCACCCGATCTCCCTCGTCTCGATGCGCCCGCAGCCGCGGGGTCATCGTATAGAGCAGCCGCTCAGGCATCCCCGAAGACGGCGATCGGGCGCGCGCGGCCGTCCCGGACCTCGATCAGGCCGCAGAACCACTCGTCCGGGCCGAAGACCGCGGTCGGGCCGGTCGCGCCCTCCACCCCGGCCAGCTCCGCGGGCAACCAGCCGCCGTTGACCAGGATCCGCGCCGCCTCCGCGTCGACGTCGCGGTGGGCGAAGGTGGCCCGCGCGGCCTGCGCGATCGGCACGGTGGTCCAGGTCTCGGCGAGTTCGTCGAGGGTGTGCGCACCGTCGAGGCCGAACGGTCCGACCCGGGTGCGGCGCAGCGCGGTCAGGTGACCGCCCACGCCGAGGCCCGCGCCGAGGTCGCGGGCCAGAGCGCGGATGTAGGTGCCGGTGGAACAGTCCACCTCGACGTCCAGGTCGACGTACTCCCCCGCGCGACGGGTGGCCAGCACGGCGAACCGCTCCACCTGGACCGCGCGGGCCGCGAGCTCGACCTCCTCGCCGGCCCGGGCGCGGCTGTAGGCCCGTTTGCCGTCGACCTTGATCGCGCTGATGGTCGAGGGCACCTGCTCGATGTCCCCGCTCAGCACGGCGATCCCGGCCGCGATCGCCTCGTCGCCGACCGCCGAGGCGTCCGCGGACGCGGTCACCATGCCCATCGCATCGTCGGTGTCGGTCGCCGCGCCCAGGCGGATGGTGGCGGCGTAGCTCTTGTCCCCGCCGGCCAGGTGGCCGAGCAGTCGGGTGGCCCGCTCGATGCCGACCACCAGCACGCCGGTGGCCATCGGGTCCAGCGTCCCGGCGTGCCCGACCTTGCGGGTGTTGGCGAGCTTGCGGATCCGTCCGACCACGTCGTGCGAGGTCATCCCCGCGAACTTGTCGACGATGACCAGCCCGCCGAGCCCGGGCTTCGGGCCCGCCCCACTCATGCGGTCTCGTCGTCCTCGGACTCGTCGTCCTCGTCGTCCTCACGGGGCTTGCGGTACGGGTCGGCCTCGCCGGCGTACTGGGCGCCGTCAGCCTGCTTGTGCAGCTCCGCGTCGGCGAGCGCCGCCTTGGCCAGCAGGTCCTCGATCGACTTCGAGGTGTCGGGCAGGGCGTCGAGGATGAAGGTGAGCGAGGGCGTGTGCCGCACGCCGGTCTGCTTGCCGACCTCCGAGCGCAGCACGCCCTTGGCGCTCTCCAGCGCCGCGGCCGTCCCGATGCGCTCCTCGTCACTGCCGTAGACGGTGTAGAACACCGTGGCGTCACGGAAGTCGCCGGTGACCCGGACGTCGGTGATCGTCAAGAACCCGAGGCGCGGGTCCTTGACCCGCATCTCGATGGTCTCGGCGACGACGACCTTGATCCGGTCGGCCAGCTTGCGCGCTCGCGCGGCAGCCCCGGGGCTCACACCCATCAGTCGTCCTCTCCGCACAACTTCTGACGTGTACTCAGAACTTCGATCTCAGGGCGCCCCGCCACCAGGCGCTCGCACGCGTCGAGCACCTCGTGGCAGTGGGCTGCGTCCCCGGCCACCACCGCCACGCCGATCAGGGCCCGGCGGTGCAGGTCGTGGTTCCCGACCTCGGCGGCGGAGACCGGGAACTTGCGCACCAGCTCAGCGACGATCGGCCGCACGACGCCGCGCTTCTCCTTGAGGGAGTGCACGTCGCCGAGCAGCAGATCGACGCTGAGGCTGCCTACGAACATGGTGTTACCTACGCGCGCGGCTTCTCCCGCATCTCGAAGGTCTCGATCACGTCATCGACCTTGATGTCGTTGAACGACCCCAGGTTGATACCGCACTCGAAGCCTTCCCGAACCTCGGTCGCGTCGTCCTTCTCGCGACGCAGCGAGTCGATGGTCAGGTTGGGCTGGACCACCGCCCCGTCGCGGATGAGCCGGCCCTTGGTGCCGCGGCGGATCAGACCGGTGCGGACCATGCAACCGGCGATCGTGCCGAACTTCGAGGAGGAGAAGGTCGCGCGCACCTCGGCGGTACCGAGCTGCACCTCCTCGTACTCCGGCTTGAGCATGCCCTTGAGGCCGGCCTCGATCTCCTCGATGGCCTGGTAGATCACCGAGTAGAACCGGATCTCCACGCCCTCGCGGTCGGCCGCCTCGCGGGACTTGCCCTCGGCGCGGACGTTGAAGCCGACGATGATCGCGTCCGAGGCGGCAGCCAGGCTGACGTCGGACTCGGTGATCGCACCGACGCCGCGGTGGATGACCCGCAGGTGCACCTCGTCGCCGGGGACCTCGATCTTGAGCAGGGCATCCTCGAGGGCCTCAACCGAACCGGACACGTCGCCCTTGATGATGAGCAGCAACTCGTCGCGCTGTCCGGCGGCCAGGGCCTCCTGGATGTTCTCCAGGCTGAACCGCGGCTTGCGCTGCCGGGCGAGCTGCGCGTTGCGCTCGCGCGCCTCGCGCCGTTCCGCGATCTGCCGGGCGACCCGGTCCTCGGACACGACGAGGAAGTTGTCCCCCGCGCCGGGCACCGAGGTGAGACCGACGACCATGACCGGACGGGCCGGGCCGGCCTCGGTGAGGGTGTTGCCGTGCTCGTCGAGCATGACCCGGACGCGACCGAACGCGTCGCCACAGACGATCGAGTCGCCGGCGCGCAGGGTGCCACGCTGGACCAGAACCGTCGCGACGGGGCCGCGGCCACGGTCGAGGTGCGCCTCGATCGCGACACCCTGGGCGTCCTGGACCGGGTTGGCCCGCAGGTCGAGGGAGGCGTCGGCGGTCAGGATGACCGCGTCCAGGAGCTCTTCGATACCCAGGTGCTGCTTGGCGGAGATGTCGACGAACATCGTGTCGCCGCCGTACTCCTCGGCCACCAGCCCGTACTCGGTGAGCTGACCGCGCACCTTCGCCGGGTCGGCGCCTTCCTTGTCGATCTTGTTGACCGCGACGACGATCGGCACGCCGGCCGCCTGCGCGTGGTTGAGCGCCTCAATGGTCTGCGGCTTCACACCGTCGTCCGCCGCCACCACGAGGATCGCGATGTCGGTGACCTGGGCACCACGGGCACGCATCGAGGTGAACGCCTCGTGACCCGGGGTGTCGATGAAGGTGATGCGGCGTTCCTTGTCCTCGCCCGCGTGGGCCATGACCTGGTAGGCGCCGATGTGCTGGGTGATCCCGCCGGCCTCACCGGAGGCGACGTTCTCGTTGCGGATCGCGTCCAGCAACTTGGTCTTGCCGTGGTCGACGTGACCCATGACGGTGACGACCGGCGGCCGGATGACCAGGTCCTCCTCGCCGCCCTCGTCCTCGCCCCACGACAGGTCGAAGGTCTCCAGCAGCTCGCGGTCCTCGTCCTCCGGGGACACGATCTCCACGACGACGTTGAGCTCCTGCGCGAGCAGCTCGAGCGTCTCGTCACCGACGGACTGGGTCGCGGTGACCATCTCGCCGAGGTGCATCATCACGGCAACCAGCGACGCAGGGTTCGCGCCGATCTTCTCGGCGAAGTCGGTCAGCGAGGACCCGCGCGGCAGCCGGACCGTCTGGCCCTGACCGCGGGGCAGCTGCACGCCACCGATCGAGGGCGCCTGCATGTTGTCGAACTCTTGACGCCGCTGCTTCTTGGACTTGCGGCCCTTGGTCGGGCGACCGCCGGGGCGACCGAAAGCGCCTGCCGTGCCACCGCGGCCACGGCCACCGGGACCGCCACCACCGGGACGACCGGCGAAACCACCACCACCGGGGGCGCCACCGGGAGCTCCACCGGGCGCACCACCGGGACGGAAACCACCGCCACCGCCACCGCCACCGCCACCA